>CAIWAD010000054.1 GCA_903910645.1 uncultured bacterium
TCCCTTTCCTGCCGCGATGATAGGGAATGCCCGGCGAAGGGCCAAGAAACACCAACAAGACATTCAGGATCACCACGAGGTGCGGACCGGGATCGCCATCGGAATCTCATCGCCATGCCCACGGAGGGAATCCGAGGCTTGAGACGAACGCAAGGCCCAGTCAGGAGTCTGCCGAAGGGGCCTTAGTCCATGGGCTCACACAGCTGCCGTGTCCACTCCAGCGTGGCATCGCCGCCAGCGGCGGGTCGGCGCAGCTGCACCCACTGCAGGTCGTTGGGAATGGCCACCGGGAGCGGATTGGTGGTGGCAAGTGCTTGCCAGGCATCCCATTCCACCAGAGAGACATCGTCAAACCAGGCGGTGCCCCCGGCAGCCGGGGCATTCAAGCCCAGGCGGTATTGGTAGAAATCGGCGCCATCCGGCACAGCCAGATCCTGCCAAACCCGCGTCCAGGCGGCGGTGCCCACCACCGATCCCACCGTGGCGGTGCTGAGCAGGTCGCTGCTGCGGGTGTCGTAATAGCGCATCTGCACCGTGGCGCCGGTGGCGTTCTGCGTGCGCACCCAGGCCAGGGCCGTCCAACTGGAGGCCAGATCCAGCGGCGCCCTCACGGTGTAGTAGGTGTAGACCGTGGTGCCGCTCTCCTGTTGACGCAGGCTGCGGGCGCCCCGCAGCACCTGATCGGTAGCAAAGCTCTCCTGGGCGGAGTTCATGTCCCACACCTGGGCGCCCTCGTCCTCCATGTTGCCCCACCAGCACTGATCGCGGCCCAGGCGCAGCTCCGTGCCCGCCACAGCGGCCGTCTGCCGCAACGCGGCCAGCTCGCCTTCACCATTCACGCGCAGGGGCGGACTTTCATACCAGCCATTGCGCAGCTCGAAGGGCACGGTGAGCGTCCCCGTTGTGGTGGTGAACTGCAAGGCCGTGGTGTCCAGCGCAATCCAGCCCTTCTCCGCGCCGGGCTGGCGCAGCACCCAGGTATTGAAGGGCCGGCTGATGCGGGTGATGTGGTCCAAGAGCAGGGCCGCCGTCTCGCCACGGCACAGGCGTGGCTTGTAGTTCTCAATGTAGACGGGCTGAAGCTCGGCGCTGCGCAGGGCCTGGCCGTCGTCCTCCACTTCCAGCAGCACGCTGGGCATGGTCTCCTGGTAGTCCAGTTCCATCACCAGGTTGCCCAGGCTGTGGGCAATCAGGCCGCCATGCCACACTTCAAAACCCTGCACGATGTGTGGATGGTGGGTAATCACCAGACGGGCGCCCAGATCCACCGCCTCCTGCCGCAAGCTGCGCTCTGATTGGTCGGGCAGAAGCTCCCGCGCCAGAAGGGGCTTCTCATCCGGATTGACGCCAAGGCCCTCCTCCGCCTGCAGGGCGGCGCCCTGGCCGGTGGACAGCGTGGTGGGCTGGGCGGAATACTCATTGCCCGAGTGCACAAGAGCCACGGTCACATCGCTGTGCTGGGCCAGGTCAGGCAATAGGGCCTGCATGTCGGCGCGGCTCCACAGGCGGAAGCCCGGACGGCTCAGGCCGGCATCCAGGTAGGGCTGGGCGTTGTTGTAATTCCCCGTGCGGTCGCAGAAGGCCGCCACGCCCACGCCCAGGCCCTGGGCCGACAACAGCATGGGACGCGCCGCCGCGGTGCTGGTGAAGCCCGCTCCCGTGTAAGGCAAATCCAGGGAGTCCAGTCCTCCCAGGGTCTCTTGAAGGCCGGCTTCCATGAAATCGAAAGAATGGTTGTTGGCCAGGCTCACGCCGTCCACGCCGGCGTTCACCACGCCAAGCAGATTCTCCGGACGACTTTTGAAGGCGATGCTCTTGGTGGGGTGCCGCGTGTCCGCCACCGTGTAGGCGCACTCCAGGTTCACCAGAGCCAGATCCGGCTCTTGCAAGGCGGCGCGCAGGCTGTCGAAAATGGCGTCCACGCCCTGGGTTTCAATAATGCCACCCGGGTCCTCGTACTTGCGCGCCGTCATCACATCGCCGCCGAAGGACAGACGAACGAGGCGCGGCGCATTCCCGCCATCCACCACGAAGGACGCCAGATCCCAGCCACCGCTTTCATCCTCCGACACCAGGGCCACGCGATGGTCCCGTGAGGCCGCCAGGCGCAGCTCCAGATCATCGCCCCGCAGACGGCGTCCATCCCCCACATGCCAGGTCTGGGTCTGTCCAGCCTGGGCGGCGGGATTCCACAGATGCACCAGCAGGCTGTCCCCTTGTTGGCCCAGCACCTCGTGGCGGGCATCGGCCACGGGGGCGCCGGCCTGGGCATCCACGCGGCGCAGCTCGTCAACCCAGAATTCGCCGGCATCGCTGTCGCAGTCGTTGGCCCACAGCACCTGGCACAGGCGCGGCAGATAGCCGTACTTGCCTGTCCAATCCCGACCCACGGGAAGGAGGGCCTCCACCCACTGGCCTTCCGGGAACCAGCCCTGGTAGCAGCTCACCTCTGTCTGGCCACTCTGGCCCGGCGTGTCACCATATCCGCCACGACTGCCCCACAGCACATACCACAGCACATTCACGCTGTCGGCGAATCCCACCATCTGGCGGTCGGCCACGCCGTCCACGCGGGCCATCAGGCTCCAGGTCTCGTCGGCCAGCAGGCGCGGACCTCCCAGGGGCTGGGCCTTCACCGTGTTGCCGAAAAGATGCAGGCTGGCGCCTCCGCCGGCGAACTGGGTGCCATCCTGCTCCCAGGCCTCCGGCTGGGCATCCTCACCCGGCCAGGACTCCAGCAGGGGCATGCGCTCGAAATCCTCCAGCGGCGTCTCCCAGGGCAGGACGGGTCCATCCACAGCCTTCACGCGGAAGAAGCGCGAAGCCTGGCCCGGCTGCAGCTGCCAGGACCAGTCGGGCACCAGCGTGCTGCCCAGCACCACGCTGTCCGCGAAATCCGCCCGGCTGGCGGCCTCCACCTGCCAGGCGCTCTGGTGCCAGGCCGGTTTCCAGCTGAGCAGGATCTGCCCCTGGCTGGACTGGCTCTTCAGCAGGATGGGAGCATCGCAGGAGGATTGGGCACGCAGGGAAGCCGGGGCCAGCAGGCCCAGCAGCAGAAGGAGTAGAAGCTGTGGCATGGTCAGCGGTTGTCGCCCCGCGGCGCGCCGGGCCGCCAGAGCGGCAAGTCTCCAAATTGGGCGCGCAATGCCTCGTCGCAGGCGGCGTGGATCTCATCCGCGTCGGACATGGCCAGCACGCGCTGGGTGAAGGTCCGGCAATCCTCCATGCGGAGGCTGCGGACCAGCAGCTTGATTTCGGGCACCAGCACGGGGCTCAGGGACAGTTCGTCCAGCCCCAGGCCCAGCAGCACCATCAGCGCGGCGGGATCGCTGGCCAGCTCGCCGCACAAGCCCACCCAGATCCCCGCCCGGCGCGCCGCCTCCACCGTCATGCGGATCCCGCGCAACACGGCGGGATGCAAGCCCTGGTAGAGATGGGCCACCGTGTGATTGTTGCGATCCACGGCCAGGGTGTATTGGGTCAGATCGTTGGTGCCAATGGAGAAGAAGTCCACCATGGTGGCCAGCTGATCCGCCACCAGCACGGCGGAGGGCACTTCAATCATGATGCCCGTCTTCAGCTCGCGATTCCAGGCCACGCCCTCCGCGTCCAGCTCCGCCTTCACCTTGTCCAGCTCCGTCAGCGCCCGGCGCAACTCCGCCACGCCACTGATCATGGGAAACATCAGCTGCACATTGCCCTCCACGGAGGCCCTCAGGATGGCGCGCAGCTGGGTGCGGAACATGGCCGGCCGGTCCAGGCTGACGCGGATGGCCCGCCAGCCCAGGAAGGGATTGGCCTCGTGGGGAAACTTCATGCCGCCGGGCTGCTTGTCGCCGCCCAGATCGAAAGTGCGCACGATGAGGCGGCGGGGATGCACCGCCCGCGCGGCGCGGCGATACTCGCGGAACTGGGTCTCCTCGCCGGGCATGGTATCCGCCGCCAGGAAGAGATACTCGCTGCGGAATAGGCCGATGCCGTTGGCGCCGGACAGCTCCAGGTGCTGAAGCTCGCCGGGAAGCTCGATGTTGGCGGACAGCTCCACCTCGTGGCCATCCAGCGTGCAGGCGCGCTCGCCGCGAATGCGGTCCAGGTCGCGCTGGAAACCCGCAATGACCCGGCGGCGGGCGGAGTACTCCAGCATGGTGGAGGAATCCGGATCCACCAGCACCAGGCCCTGGTTGCCGTCCAGGATGCAGACCTCGCCCTCCTTGATCTGCTCAAGGGCGTTGGGCACGCCCACCACGGCGGGCACTCCCACGCTGCGGCACAGGATGGCCGTGTGGCTGGTCTGGCTGCCCTTTTCCGTTACCAGGCCGATGACGGACTTGGTGTCCAGGCAGGCGGCCTCCGAGGGGCTCAGATCCTCCGCGATGAGGATGTGCGGCCCGGAGTGGCTGCCGCCGCGATCCTCGCCGCCACTTTGGATGCTCTCAATGAGGCGCCGTCCCACATCCTCCAGATCCACCAGCCGCTGCAGGAAGAAGTCGTCCTTCACATCGCGGAAGGCTTGCTGCACTTCGGACATGGCGCTGAGCAGCGCGAAGTCCGCGTTCATGTGGTCCTGGGAAATGATCTCCCGCGCCCGGCCGGTGAGCATGGGATCTTCCAGCATCAGCAGGTGGGCTTCGAAGATGTTGGCGGAGTCCGAGCCCAGGCGGCGGCGCACCATCTGGGAGAGCTTCAGGATGCCTTTGCGGGATTTCTCAATGGCCTGCTCGAAGCGCGCCAGCTCGCCGGGGATCTGCTCTTCCTGCAGGGGACGGGGGCGCACCATGAGGCGGCGACGGGCGTGCAGCCGCACTTCGCCAATGACGATGCCGGGACTGACGCCAATGCCTTCAATGCGAATTTCGCGCACAGATCCTCCCGGCAGAAGAAGGGGTGTCAGCTTTCGTAGAAGCGATCCTGGAAGAGCTGCTCCAGTTCGTCCAGCAGGTCCGTGGCGCCTTCGCCATCGGCTTCCAGCAAAACGGTGGAGCCCTGCTCGGCGGCCAGCATCAACACTCCCAGAATGGACTTCCCGTTGATGCGGTGCCCGTCCTTCACAATAAAGAAGTCCGCCTTGTAGCGCGAGGCGATCTTCACGATGTGCTGGGCCGGACGGGCGTGGATGCCCAGCTCATTTTCCACTTGCAACTCGCGCGTCACGCTAATCCTTCCATTTCACTTTGTCACGGTAAAAGCCAGAGCAGGCCCAGCAAACCCAGCAAGGCGGGCAGGCTCCAGCGTCGTGCGGGGAGTTGCCAGCCCGCCGCCAGCAGCAGCAGGAACATCAGCACGCCCGGCAGGCCTCCCGCATCCGCCGCTCCCGCTCCCAGCAAGGGCGCCATCAGGCCCGCCAGCACGCACAAGGCCGCGCCCGTGTGGGCCAGGCCCTGGTGGTTCACCAGGCCGCGAATGGATTGGGCCACGCCCAGTCCCAGGTCGAAACCATCCCGCAGCGCGCGCCAACGCCACTGCAGGTGCACGATGTTGAAGGCCAGCACGGCCAGTGCGCCAAGGGCCACGGCCCAGTAAAGCCCCTGGGTGGAGGCGGAGGGCGAAGCCGCCAACAGAGCCAGTCCCAACACGCCCACGGCACCCGCCAGGGGCCGCAGACCTGCCCAGAAGAGCCGGTCGCCCACGGCGCCCAGGGGCGACAAGGCGGCCTTTTTCAAGCGCGAAAGCGATTCCCCCTCACCCTGTGGCTCAAGCCTGGCGGCCGCGCCCAGCAGGTAGCCGCAAAGGTAGGGATGGGCGTTGTAGAACTCGGCGCCCCGGGCCATGGCGGCGCGGCGGGCCTCCTTGTCCTCCGGAAGGGCGGGCAGCTGCGCCCACAGCAGACCCAGGTGCTGCATGCCACGATAGTTCCATGCCGCCTGGATGAACAGGCTGCGCAGGAAGAGGCGGCGAAGCAGACCCGCGTTCACGGCAGCCTCCACACCAGCCAGGCCAGGGGCAAGGCCGCGCCCAGCCCCAGCCACAGGCGCTGGTTGCCACCCCGGCCCGCCGCGTGGCGCCACAAGCCGCCCAGACTCAAGGCCAACAAGGCCCAGGGCAGGGGCAGCCATCCGCCCAGCTTGCCGTGGGCCAGTTGTTCACCCAATGGAATCAGCAGAGGCGCGGCGCTTTCCACAAGGAGGATGGCCGCCGCGGACGCGGCCAGTCCCAGCAGCGCCGTTTGCGCGAAGGTGAAACCCATGGCTCGTCCGCAGGCGCGCGCATCTCCCGCCTCCACCGCCAGCAGAAAACGCGGACGCCACACATGTCCGTTGATGCGCCGCTGGGCCAGGGTAAGCCATGGCGCCACCCAGCACAGAGGAAGCGCCACCAGCAGGGCCAGCAACACAGGTGTCCAGGTATCGGCGGCAAGGGCGGCTCGGGAAAGTCCAAGCAGGGTCCACACGCCGGCCAGGGCGGGATCCGGCGGCAGCGCGCTGCCCATGGGCAGGCTGCGCAGGGTGATGAGTTCCAGCACCAGCCCCAGCCACACGCCCACCAGAGGCATGCCCAGCAAGAGGCCAAGCAGGGGAAGCAGGAACATGGGCCGGCCCAGCATGAACTGTCCCACGGGCCAGCTGTCCAGGTAGACGAGAAGGGAGATCAGAAGGGCGAGGGCCAGATTCATGACCACTAAAAGGTTCGCTGTAGAATCCACTGAGCAAAAACGCCCAGCTCCGTGGCGGATTCGGCGGGCAATTGCCTGTCCAGACAGGCGCGCGCCGCTATCGCCAGATCCTCCACCGCCTGGCGACCCGCCTGGGGCACGCCCAGTTCGTCCAACAAGGCGCGGATCTCACCCACGCTGCCGCCGGCCAGCAACTCCTCCAGGCGCTCGGCCTGGCCATCAAGTGCCAGTTCGCGGCCCTTCAGCGTGGCGTAGGTGGCCTTGTGCATGGCCAGATCCGAGCCCACCGCCTTGCCAATGGCTTCCGTGGAGCTGAAGTAGTCCAGCAGGTCGTCCTGGATCTGGAAGGCCTTGCCCAGCAGGGCGCCGAATTCTTCCAGGGCATCGGCCTGGGCGGGGCTGGCGTTGGCCGCCAGGGCGCCCACGCGGGCGGACATGCTGATGAGGCGGCCCGTTTTGCGGGCGATCATTTCCTCGTACTGGCGCAGGCCAATGTCGGCGCGGCCCTCAAACTCCTTGTCCAGGGCCTGACCTTCACAGACCTCCACCACGGCATCGGTGAAGGTGCGGATGATCTCTCCCATGTGCGGACCGTCCTGGCGACTCAGGCAGCGGTAAGCCAGGCCGATGAGCGCGTCGCCAGCCAGAATGGCCGTGCCTTCATCCCATTTGGCGTGGATGGTGGGATGGCCCCGGCGCATGTCGTCCCGGTCCATGATGTCGTCGTGCACCAGGGTGAAGGTGTGCAGCAGCTCCACCGCCACCGCCAGGTCCAGCACATGCTCCTCGTCGGCGCGCGCGCCCAGGCTGCGGGCGGCGAGCAGCACAAGCAGAGGCCGCACGCGCTTGCCGCCCACGCGCATCACATAGCGGATGGGATCGTAGAGACTGGCGGGATAAGGGCAGGAATCCACCACGCGTTCAATGTGGCGGTCTATGGCCTCGCGCAGATCGGGAAAAGCGGCGCCCACACGCCGTCAGCCTTCAAGAGGATCGCTGAAGGCCTTTTCGATGAGCGTGGCCATGGACTTCAGCTTCACCGGCTTCACCAGATAGGTGTAGCCGTCGTTCTCAATGGTGCGCAGGATGGTTTCCGAAGAGGGGAAGCCCGTGATGACTATGACGCGCACGGCGGGATCCGCCTGGCGGATGCGCTCCAGCAGGGTCATGCCGTCCATGCGGGGCATTTTGATGTCGGTGATCACCAAGTCGATCTTCCGCTCCTGGAAGATCTGCAGGGCCATTTGGCCATCGGTGGCGGTGTAGGGCGTGTGGCCAATGTCTTTCACCAGACTGGCCAGCACATCACACTGTTCCGCGTTGTCGTCCACGATCAGGATATTGCGACTGTCACTCACGATCACCTCCAGGAGCCCTTTGGCTCGAATTAGCTGAACAGGAATGGTTTATGCAACAAAGGCTTACTCCCCAGGACGGCCAGACGGAGGCCACCTGGATCATCGGCGTGGGCGGCGTGGCCATGGGCGCCTTGGCTATCTGCTTGAGGCGCATGGGGCATGAGGTGGGAGGTAGCGACCAGGGCGTGTATCCGCCCATGTCCGACATGCTGGCCGAAGCCGGCGTGCATTGGGAGGAAGCCTTCGCCCGGGGCCGCATTTCCCAGTGGCGGCAGCGTCATCCCAAGCTGCGCGTGGTGGTGGGAAATGCCATTCCCCGGGGCAATCCGGAGCTGGAGGAAGCGCTGGCCCTGGGCTGCCCCCTTACCAGCCTGCCGGAAGTGCTGCGCCAGGATTTCCTGCCCGGCACCACGCCGGTGGTGATCAGCGGCACCCACGGCAAGACCACCACCAGCAACCTTTGCGCCTGGTTGCTGGAAGAGCTGGATCTGAAGCCGGGCTGGTTCGTGGGCGGCAAGCCCGCCGGGCTGGAGGAAAGCCTGCGCCCCGCCGGGGCCCCCGGCGCGCCCTTTGTGCTGGAGGGCGACGAGTACGACACGGTCTTCTACGACAAGCGCAGCAAATTCTTCCACTACTGGCCGCGCATCCTGGTGATCAACCATGTGGAATTCGACCACGCGGACATTTTTGAAGGGCTGGGCCCCATCCGCGCCGCCTTCCGTCGTCTGGTGCAACTTGTGCCCGAAAACGGCCTGGCCATGGTGAACGGGGAAGCGGACGAGGCCGTGGCCGCCGCCGCCCGCAGCCTGGCGCCGGTGGTGGCCTTTGGCGCACGGGAGGACTGCGCCTATGGCCTGCTGGGTGAAGAGAGCACGGGGCAGGGCAGCCGCTTCCACTTGCGCCTGCCTGCCAATCCCGCCTGGCTGGGCAACTTGGCCGCCCAGGCGCTGGAGGCGGGCGAGCCCGCCAAAAACCTGGAGAGCCTGCTGGGCGAGCTCTTCCCGGGCAAGGACAGCGCCCGCCTGGATGAGGAGGACTTGTGCCGTCTGGGCCGCGCCCGCCTGGCCACGCCTCCGGAGTGCGTGGACATTTTCGTGGACTGCGCCATGAGTGGCGCTTACAATGGCCGCAACATCCTGGCCGCCCTGGCCGTGGTGGACGCCTGCGGCGGGAACCGCGCCCGCGCCCTTGAACTGCTGGCCCGCTTCAGTGGTCCGGCCCGGCGCATGGACGCCTACCCGTGCAAGCAGGGCTTGTTGCTTTACGACGACTTTGGCCACCATCCCACCGCCGTGCGTGAAGCCCTGGCCAGCCTGCGCCTGCGCCATCCGGAGCGGCGCATTGTGGCCCTGGTGGAACCGCGCTCCAACACCAGCGTGCGCAATGTGATGCAGGCGGCCTGGCTGGAAACCCTTTGCCAGGCCGATGGCGTGGTGATGGGCGCCCTGCACCGCCCGTGGAAATACAATCCCGCCGAACTCTTTGACTTCCAGGCTGCCGCCCATGCCATGCAATTGGCAGGCAAGGCCTTCCATCA
>CAIWAD010000055.1 GCA_903910645.1 uncultured bacterium
TGACAGCAATCCGGCCTACCGCATGCTCATTGACCTGCACGACACCTATGAGGCCCTCATCCCCAGCCACTGCCTGCACAGCCAGGAATTCGTGCTGCACAGCCGGGAAGGGGATGACCGCAGTGATCGCATCTACACCTTTGACAACGATCGCCAGCGCTTCATCGCACGGGGCTACCACCGGGAGGGGGATGTGTTCCGCGAGGAGCTGCCCCTGGCCCGCCAGGTCTTCGATGGACTCTCCCTGCTCTTCGCCGCCCGCCGTCAGGTGCGGGAGGGCCGCTATGGCACGGTGCTGACCATTGTGGACGAAGAGGTGCACAAGACGGTGATCCGCCACAAGGGCCGCAGCACGGCCACCATCCTGGAGCGCCCGCGCAAGGTGGTGGACATCCACGGACAGGCGGATTACCAGGGGATTGCCGGATTGACGGGTGAGTTCTGGGGCCAGTTCAGCGATGACAAGGAGGCTCTGCCTCTCGCCGCGCGCTTCCAGATCAAAGTTGGGAAGATCACACTGGAGCTGAGCGATGTGCGATAGTGGCACTACGGGTTTGCTGAAGCTGGAGGAGGCCCTGCGGTGGCGCGAGGACTTGCGCGTCCTGGGTGGCCGCCTGGTCTTCACGAACGGCGTCTTCGACCTGCTGCACGCCGGCCACACCACATATCTGTCGGATGCCCGCGCTTTGGGTGATGCCCTGGTGGTGGGCTTGAACAGCGATGCCAGCGTACGGCGGCTGGGCAAGGGCGGAGAGCGGCCCCTCATGCCTCAGGAGGACAGGGCCTCTGTGCTGCTGGCCCTGCGCAGCGTGGACGCCGTGGTCCTGTTTGACGAGGACACTCCGCTGGAACTCATACGCGCCCTTCAGCCCGATGTGCTGGTCAAGGGCGCGGACTACTCGCTGGAGGACATCGTGGGTGCCCCGGAAGTGCTCGCGGCGGGCGGACAGGTGGAGCGCATTCCCCTGCTGCCAGGGCGCAGCACCACGGCGTTGGTGGAAAAGCTGCGCCGCCAGCTTGGCTGAGGGCTCCTCGAAAGCCCTCCCCACCAAAGCCGCCCTCGTTCCCGAAAGCCCTCCGCGACTCGTCCACACCGTCACCCCTGCGAAGGACGGGATCTCCTGGCCGCTTGGACTTGCTCCTTCGCGGGCACGACCCTTTCGATCCCCATGCCGGAAACAGCAGACTTCAGCCCTGATTGAAGTAAAGCGCCCGCCCCGGGCCGACTCCTGCGGACCCTGGGCGGGCGTGTTCTCAGCTGACGGAGCGTCGAGACGCGAGGACGAGGGGGCGCGATTACTCCTGGCCACTCCACTCCAGCAGGCGCACCATCAGCGCCTTCTGGGCGTGCATGCGGTTTTCCGCCTCGTCAAAGACCACGCTGCGCGGGCCGTCCATCACCTCGTCGGTGATCTCTTTTCCGCGCTCGGCGGGCAGGCAGTGCATGACCAGGCAATCTTTCCTCGCCAGATCCACCAGAGACTGGTTGATCTGATAGGCCTTCAGCAACTGGGCCTTGGCATCCGCCTGCTCCTTTTGCCCCATGCTGGCCCA
>CAIWAD010000056.1 GCA_903910645.1 uncultured bacterium
GAAGTCGGGGTGGCCGCTCTGCAGTTCCAACTGATGGATGCTGGGGGATTCCTGGGGATCTGATTCCGCCGCCAATGCCAGAAAGGGCAAGAGCAGCAGGATGGCGACGCGAAGCTTGTTGGGCATTTGTCCTCCGATTTTGGGGGCGGAAAATGCCACGCCACAGCCGCCTTTCTCATGGATGCGACGGTGGAAAGCAGGAAGAATTTTATGCCTTGGGTGGCGAAATGGACAGTGGCTTGCGTAAGGATCCAATCCAAGCCGCATCGTCTGGCAGAGAGCACGGGTGTGCGGAAAGGCGTGCCAGGTTGGTGCCAGGAGCGCTCCTGGCACTGACCTGGCACCAACCTGGCACGCTCCTGGCACCAAGCCAAGTCCTACCTTGGGCCATGGACACCGCCACCAGTCCCGATCTCTTCCACGACCCTCAGGAGCGCCAGCGCATGGCGCCCCTGGCGGAACGCATGCGCGCCACCTGCCTTGAGGATGTGGTGGGCCAGGATGCCCTGACGGGGTCGGACAGTCCCTTGCGGCGCATGCTGGAAACAGGTCGCCTGGAGTCCCTGCTGCTCTGGGGGCCGCCTGGGTGCGGCAAGACCACCCTGGCACGGCTGGTGATGCGCCAAAGCGGCGCGGAAACCCACGCCATCAACGCGGTCACCAGCGGCGTGGGCGAACTGCGCAAGGTTTTCGAGGAGGCAGAGCACGCCTTTCACCTGCATCGCCGCCGCACGGTGCTGTTCATTGACGAGATCCACCGTTACAACAAGGCGCAACAGGATGCCCTGCTGCGTCATGTGGAGGACGGCACCCTGACCTTGTTGGCCGCCACCACGGAGAATCCGGGTTTCGAGATCATCCCTGCCCTGCTCTCACGCTGCCATCTGTTCACGTTGAAAGAGCTGGACGAGGCGGCCCTGCTGGAGCTGGCCAGACGCGCCCTGGAGCAGGACGAGTGGCTGCGCGAGCTGAGGGTGGAACTGGACCCAAGAGCCGGAGCCGCCCTGTGCCACATGGCTTCCGGCGATGCCCGCCGCCTCTTGCAGGTGTTGGAAATGGCCGCCACCGTGGCGCGTCCCGACAGCATGGGTCTGCGCCGCGTGGATGAGGCTGTGCTGCAGGCCACGGGGCAGGTGCGCCGCTTGCCCTTCGACAAAGGTGGCGACCAGCACTACGACCAAATCAGCGCTTTCATCAAGAGTGTGCGCGGCAGCGATGCCGACGCCGCCCTTTATTGGCTGGCCCGTCTATTGGAGGGTGGCGAGGAGCCTCGCTTCATTGCCCGTCGTCTGCTTGTCCTGGCCAGCGAGGACATTGGCAATGCCGCGCCGAACGCCCTGGTGCTGGCCAATGCCTGCTTCGAAGCCGTGCACAAGCTGGGCATGCCGGAGGCCATGTATCCGCTGGCCCAGTGCACGGCCTATCTGGCGGCCCAACCCAAGTCCAACTGTTGCGCCGAGGCCATCCTGGAGGCACGCCGGGTGGTGCGATCCCGGGGTGCCGACGCCGTGCCCGCCCATTTGCGCAACGCCCCCACACGCCTGGC
>CAIWAD010000057.1 GCA_903910645.1 uncultured bacterium
ACGCCCAGAACGGCGCCTTGCGCCAGGTGGTGGTGCTGGGACAGGGTTCGGGCACGGCGGTGGAGCCGCGCTCCACCCAGGCGGCAAGCTGGAAGCTGATGGGCGCCCATCCCAATCCTTTCAACCCATCCACCATCCTGCGCCTGCAACTGGAGCAACCTGCGCACCTGACGCTCTCTCTTCACAATCTGCGCGGAGCTCTTTGCTGGCAGCGGGAGCTGGACGCCCCCGCCGGCCTCCTGGAGCAGGTTTTGGATCTGGGGGGGATGGCGAGCGGACGCTACTGGCTGCAAGTGGAGGATGCGTCAGGGCGGGCGGAGAGCCTTCCCCTGACCCTGCTCCGCTGATTGGACCGGCGGTTCCAGGGCTCCCGTGGACGCTTGCCTAAGACGCGCACTGGCCCGAAATTGAACATGTTGCATCCTCAACAGCGTTCCATTTCGAGGCCATCCATGACGAAATTTTCACGCTCAAGCGCATTGCTTCCTCTGGCCCTGATGCTGGCATCGCCGTCCCTTTGCCAACCCCTGCCCCTGACGGACTTGTTGGTGGTCTACCAGGCCTTCGATCCCGCCGACGAAACCCGCCTGCCGGAACTTCACGCCCTGCGGCTGGGCGCCGACCACAGCTCCGGCGCACCGACGCCCCAAGTGCTTGTTCGTGACAAGGCCTTGCCCTTGAACGCCTTCGACCTGATGTCCGATGGCTCCGGGGGAGCCTACCTCGCCTGGGTGGAGATGACGCCAGAGGGGAGCTCGGGCGAGATCCTGCTGCTCCGTCTGGATGGACAGGGCAAGCCCGTGTGGCCCGCGCCCCTGGCCCTCACCAGCAGCCCGGAGGACGATACCGACCCCCACCTTGCCACGGATGGCCAGGGCGGCTGTCTGGTGGCCTGGAACCGCACCGACGCGGAATACAACACCACCGCGTGGCTTCAGCGCGTGAACGCGGCGGGCGCTCGCCAGTGGGAGGCCCACCTGCCCGGGGACGCCGTGATCAGCACCTACTGCGAGACTCCGGTGGCCGATGGGAAGGGCGGGGCCTTTCTGATGGCCACTTCCATCGACCCTGAATCCGCCGCCACCTGCATGTTCCAGCATGTGGGGGCGGATGGCCTCTTCCTGTGGAAGGACGGGGCCCGGCCCCTCTTCGGAAGCGGAGATCCCGAGTCGATGCTGTGGGCCTTTCCGGATGGCGCGGGAGGCCTGATGGCGGTAGGCAGTACCATGACCTTCAAGGACTTCAATGTCTCGGCGTGCACGGTCCTGGCCCAGCGAATGGATGCCCAGGGCAAGCCCCTGTGGGGTGGCGCACAGGGTGTGGTGCGCCTGGTGGATGTCCTGGGGT
Source organism: uncultured bacterium (assembly GCA_903910645.1). Lineage (GTDB taxonomy): Bacteria > CAIWAD01 > CAIWAD01 > CAIWAD01 > CAIWAD01 > CAIWAD01. The sequence continues at coordinate 1,348 of CAIWAD010000057.1, forward strand.
GTGCCCTGAATCCAGTTGCGCTTCCCGATGGGAAAGGTGGCCTTTGCCTGGCCTACCAGGTGTCGGATCCCTCTGTCCCCGCCAGCAGCGACAACCTTCCGGATTTCGATGGGATGGTCCAGCACCTGGACGCCACGGGCCAGGCCCTGTGGGTGGACGAGCCCATGCTCATCTTTGGCAGTTCGCGGAGCGAAGATCCCGTCGGACTCTATCCCCTGGGTGATGGGGGCTGGCTGGTGCTGGCCGAGGCCCTGGATCGTCATGGTGTGGAAAGCTGCCAGGTGGTGGGGGAACGGTTGACCAGCGCTGGCGCGGCCATGTGGGAGAAGCCGGACCAGCCCCTGCCCCCCCTCATGGTCGGCCAGGCGAGCCGTGGCGACGTCCTCACCGTGCGCAGGGGCAATGGAGTGGATTTGCTTCTCTTGGAGGAGACCTACGAGGGCACCCACCTGCTGTGGACGCGAGTGGATGACCAGGGCCGGACCCTGCCCGCCGGGCCCCAGCTTTTGGTGGCCGGGCCCTTGTCCCAGCGCGATCTGAAGGCCGTGGCGCTCTCCGGGCGGTGATGCGCCACCTGGACGGGTGGCCGGGCGTGCCCTATTCCCTGGGCCAGGCCCGACGCAGGAAGGGCCCACGACCGGAGCCTTCCCGGTAGGCCTCGTAACGGCCGGGTTGCTTCAGGTGGTAGTCCTGATGCTCATCCTCGGCGGGCCAGAAGGGCGCCGCGTCGCGGATGTCCGTCACGATGGGCCGCTGGAACTGTCCGGAAGCCGCCAGGGCCTCCTTGCTGGCCTGGGCCGTCGCGCGCTGGGCCGGGCTGTGGCAGAAAATGGCCGTGCGGTATTGGCTGCCCTTGTCGGCGAACTGGCCCCAGGCATCTGTTGGGTCAATGTTGCGCCAGAAGACCTGCAGCAGGCTGTCGTAGCTGATGCGCGCCGGATCGAAGCGCACTTCCACTGCCTCCACATGGCCCGTGCTCCCCTGGCAAACCTCGTCGTAGGTGGGATGCTCCACGCGGCCACCCGTGTAGCCGCTGCGCACCTCCAGCACGCCTTCCAGCTTGGCGAAAGGCGGCTCCATGCACCAAAAGCAGCCGCCGGCGAAGGTGGCCAGCGAGGAATTCCCTGTTCCATCAATAGCGTCTGATTGCATGCGGCCTCCACAGCCCAGGACGAGCACGATCAACACCCCCAGGCGGGTCGCCAGGTTCACCCACCCGGGCGGCTGGTTCAGTGCCGGCATCTTGCCCTTGCCCCTTCACATCCCGCTGATGGGGGCCTGTTGGCCATGGCCCCCGCCCTCGGCCTGTCTCTGTTCCCACGTCAAACCTTCACTTGCGCATGGCCACGCCAGCCAGAGCGGCCAGGAAGGCCAAGGCCGCGCAGGCCGCGGTGCCAATGATCTGCACCCTGGGTTCCTCCTCCGCAATGGTCATGAACATCAGGATCCACAGGGGCATGCTCATGGCAAGTGCCCGGGGCCAGCCCCTGCGAATCGAGACCCTCTCCCCTCTGGCAAGGAAGAACTGCGAAAGGAAGGAGAACACCCCCACTGCGCACACAGCCGCCCACATGCTGCCCGTGGATTCGCCCGCGCCAAAGGCCACCAAGATTGATAGAACTCCAAGCAGCAACGCGATGAACAGCTTGAGCATGATTCCCCGTTCCTCCCAAGCAGCCTCACACGCCCCTTCCCTTGTCTTCTGACAGCACCCGGCAGAAGCCTCACTCTCGACTGGCCTGGTTGCGATGCGTGAATGTCGTGCTTGCTGTGTTGACCTTTCGTTGAGAAGTGGACCACTCCACCTAGAGACTTTCGGCCACATCCATGGGTGATGCGGGAGGGTTCGCGGATGAGGGGGCGAAGACTCCGGCGCGACCCCGAGGCTGGGACGGAAATCCTCTCAGGCTGAACAATTCATCCAGAAAACTTATAGCGTGCTGGACACGTTTTGCCCAGGCTGGGGCTCGCGCAACTTCGGCGGGGAGGCGGGTCGATCAATCCCAATGTGCCGCACTGGGCGACCTGCTGTGGCCCGTACGAACAACAACAGGGGCGTGGAATTCGATGCGGCCATGCTGTTCAACTGACAGAGGATTCGAGTCCTCGAGCGTATTCCCAGCTTCGTCCGCGCTTTCCCAGCCGCTCCAGGAGCCCGGCCCGGTGCAGCGTGTAGACCATCTTTCCCGCCAGCCAGCGGGGCTGGCCCAGGGCTTCCCCCAGCTCCGTGGAGGTGAAGGTCTCGCCACCGGCGAAGGGCAGCAGGGCCGCCCAGCCTTCCGCGCCGCTCAGCCTGCGGCGCTCCAGCACCTCCACCAGGCGCCGCTCCCGCACCACCCAGCCCTTGCGGCGCCAGGCCTTGCCGGGCTGGTGGGCGCGGATCTCTTCTTCCCGCGTCAGCACCAGCTCCAGGGTGAGGTGCTCGTGGAGCAGCAGCGGGGCAATGCTCACCAGCTCGCGGAAGGCCTCCAGCAGGTGGCCGCGCCGGGGACTGCGCCGGCGGGAGAGTTCGCGCCTGCCGGACTCGTTCTCC
>CAIWAD010000058.1 GCA_903910645.1 uncultured bacterium
ACGCCCAGAACGGCGCCTTGCGCCAGGTGGTGGTGCTGGGACAGGGTTCGGGCACGGCGGTGGAGCCGCGCTCCACCCAGGCGGCAAGCTGGAAGCTGATGGGCGCCCATCCCAATCCTTTCAACCCATCCACCATCCTGCACCTGCAACTGGAGCAACCTGCGCACCTGACGCTCTCTCTTCACAATCTGCGCGGCGCTCTTTGCTGGCAGCGGGAGCTGGACGCCCCCGCCGGCCTGGTGGAGCAGCGCATGGAGCTTGATGGGATGGCCAGCGGGCTCTATGCCTTGAGTGTGGAGGACGAGGCGGGGCGCGTGGACAGCCTGCCGGTGACCTTGCTGCGCTAAGCGGATCGGCGCCTCTGGTTCTCCTGCGGGCCCTTGTTGAAGTCGTATGCTGGCACGAAATTGAACATGTTGAGTCGCCAACATGGGTCACTTTCGAGGCCTTCCATGAAATTCCTTTCACGCGCGGCAACATTCACTTGCCTCAGTCTGGCTCTTGTTCCGCCATTGCTGGCGCAGAGTCCCGCTCTGCCGGATGTGCTGGTGGTCTATGAAGCGTTTGACCCCGCCGACGATTCCCGGCCGTCGGAAATCCATGCCCTGCGCCTGGGTGCCGACCCCTCCCAGGCCGCGATGACGCCCTATGTGCTGGCCAGCCTTGGTCAGCGACCCTTGGGAAGCATGGACATCATTCCCGACGGGGCGGGTGGCGCCTTTCTAGGCTGGGCGGCGCTGGATCCGGACAGCTTCAATGGCGACATCCGCTTGCAGCACCTGGACGGACAAGGCCGCCCCATGTGGTCCGCGCCCCTGGCCATTACGGACAGCCCGGAGGACGACAGCGAAGTCACCCTTGCGGAGGACGGCCTGGGCGGTTGCCTTGTGGCATGGTCCTGCACCAACGCGGAATTCACCACTACGGCCCACCTTCTGCGCGTGGATGCGTCAGGCGCGCGCGTGTGGGAGGCCGGGCTGGAGGCGGGCCCGACTTTCAGCACCTATGCCAGCAGGCCGGTGGCGGACGGCAAGGGCGGCGCTTTCCAGTTGGCCACCTCCATCAGCGCGGAGACACTATCCACCTGCATGGTGCAGCATGTGGGAGCCCACGGCGAGGCTCTTTGGGAAGGCGGGGCCAGGCAGCTCTTTACATCGGGTGAGAGTGAATCGCTGGAGAGAGCCTTTCTGGATGGCACGGGCGCCTTGCTGGCGGTGGGAAGCACCATGAGCTTCACGGATGGCAGTCTTTCATCCTGCGCGGTATTGGCCCAGCGCGTGGAAGCCCAGGGCAAGCGCTTGTGGGGAGAGCCGGGCTGCCTGCGCATCCTGGATCCTTTGGGCTGCGCTGGACAACCCATGGCCGTGCCGGATGGAAAGGGCGGCCTTCTGTTGGCCTATGTGGCGTCGGATCCTTCCCAGCCTGCCAGCAGCGACAATCTGCCCGACACGGATGTGCTGGCACAGCGCGTGGATGCCAGCGGCAAGTTGCTATGGGTGGAGACACCCATGCTCATCCTGGGTGGCCTGCGGCATGAATGCCAGCTCCAGTTGTTCGCCACAGCGGATGCAGGCTGCGTGCTGGTGGCGGCATCCCTGGACCGCCATGCCGTGGAGCCGGCCCAGTTGCTGGGAGAGCGGCTGTCCAGCACCGGTGCGGCCAAGTGGGCCAAGGCCGGCGAGGAAAGGCCTCCCTTGCTGGTGGGTCAAGCGACCACGGGACAACTGCGAGGACTGTGGCGGGGCACTGGCGTGGACCTGTTCTTCCTGGAGGAAGGTGAGGGCGGCTCCCACCTGCTGTGGACGCGGGTGGACGCCATGGGCGAGCCACGGTCCGCGGGACCCCTGACCCTGCTGGCGGGGCCTCTGTCCCAACGCGGCATGAAGGTGGTGGCGCTTTCCGGACGGTGAATCCACTGGCATGGGCCGGACGCGGTGAATGCCCTATTTCTGGGGCCAGAGGCGGCGCAGGAAGGATGCGCGCCCCGAACCTTCCCGATAGGCCTCGTAACGGGCTGGTTGCTTCAGGTGATAATCCTGATGGTAGTCTTCGGCGGGCCAAAAGGGCGCGGCCTGGCGAATTTCCGTCACAAGAGGGCGCTGGAATTGGCCGGAAGCCGCCAGGGCCTCTAGGCTGGCCTGGGCCGCCGCGCGTTGGGCCGGACTGTGGCAGAAAATGGCCGTGCGGTACTGGCTGCCCTTGTCGGCGAACTGGCCCCAGGCATCTGTTGGGTCAATGTTGCGCCAAAACACCTGCAGCAGGCTGTCGTAGCTGATGCGTGCCGGATCGAAGCGTACTTCCACCGCCTCCACATGGCCCGTGCTCCCCTGGCAAACCTCGTCGTAACTGGGATGCTCCACATGGCCACCCGTGTAGCCGCTGCGCACCTCCAGCACGCCTTCCAGCTTGGCGAAAGGCGGCTCCATGCACCAAAAGCAACCGCCAGCGAAAGTGGCCAGGGAGGAATCCCCTTTTACATCAACAGCTTCTGATTGCATGCGGCCTCCACAGCCCAGGACGAGCACGATCAACACACCCAGGCGGGTCGCCAGGTTCACCCACGCGGGCGGCTGGTTCAGTGCCGGCATCTTGCCCTTGCCCCTTCAACTCCCGCTGATGGGGGCCTGTTGGCCATGGCCCCCGCTCTCGGCCGCCGCTCTTGGCCTGTCTCTGTTCCCACATCAGACCTTCACTTGCGCATGGCCACGCCAGCCAGAGCGGCCAGGAAGGCCAAGGCCGCGCAGGCCGCGGTGCCAATGATCTGCACCCTGGGTTCCTCCTCCGCAATGGTCATGAACATCAGGATCCACAAGGGCATGCTCATGGCAAGTGCCCGGGGCCAGCCCTTGCGAATCGAGACCCTCTCCCCTCTGGCAAGGAAGAACTGCGAGAGGAAGGAGAACACCCCCACTGCGCACACAGCCGCCAACATGCTGCCCGTGGATTCGCCCGCGCCAAAGGCCACAAGGATTGCGAGAAACCCCAGCAAGAACGCCACAACCCCTTTGGGCATGGCTACCTGCCCGTCCCAAGCACCCTCACCACTCCGGTCCCATTGTCTTCCGACAGCACACGATAGAAGCCACGCTCCTGGCCGGCCTGGTTCTTGTGGATGAAGGTCGTTCCTGTGGTGGTGCCGATGCGGGTGAACCCAACGCCATCCAGGGCAGATGACCACTCGATGCGGTAGGCCGTGGCGTTGGTGACGCTGGACCAGCTGATCATGTTGTCCTGGCCCTCTTGCAGAATGGTCAGGTCCTGGGGAGGGCTGATTGCGGGATTGCCGGTGGCAACGCCGTAGACCCAACATGTTGTGTTGTTTTGGCTAACAACAATTATATCATCCAAACCGTCATTGTCGTAATCCAAAACATAGTATCTATCTCCTTCTATGTTTACTAGAATTGTATTTGTAATATAATCGCGAATAGTGTAGCTAAAGACATATTCGGCCAATCCGTTGCGCCTGATAGATACCGGGCAATTGTAACAATTGCCATAATAAGAATAGCCTGAATTATTTTGTGGTGTATAAATCGTAGTCATTGTGACTGGATCCATAAACATGAGGGGCTGAGATCCAGTTGGTATGTCTCTTACTCCGTCATCATTGATGTCTATTGGCATGGGAAATCGCATTTGCTCCAGATGAATGCCAGCAGGAACCTGGAACTCAGCTTTCAGCACGATGTCCTGGCCCCAGGCAAAGCTGACAAGTATCAGCGGGATGAAGCATGAAATCTTCATTTTGGCTCCGGAGGAGTTCTGCGTTGATTGGCGGGGAGGATACCGCATGTCCTCTGGCTTCAGCCGCTATTAAGAATTTAATGCAACAAAGGCAAATAAATCAATGGCGGCTGAAGCCATGTTAGATTAAATAATTTCAAGCATTATTGCGGCTGACTTGAGGCAACAATAATTCCAACAATTACTACCGTACCCAATAAACCGCCACCAAATGCACTTCCCGCATTCTTCCCACGACATTTTGATCTGTAGCCATCACGATAACAATTCTCCATAACATCTTCAGGCACATCCATTGGCTGTGGATTAGAGGTCGCTCCTGCTGCAGTGATTATACCTGTCCCAATTATACCTAACAGTATGCCTGAACCTACACCTCCAAGGAACCACCCTGAAGAAGAGTGTTGAAACTCAGCATCTTGTTTACCTAAAGCTCTGGATTCTCGACAAGATTTAAGCTTTGTCTTTAGCTGCTGTTCGACCTGATCATTCTGAGCAAAATCAATTTGTTTATCTGGAACTTGCGCTCTCACTGATAGTGCCAAAAACAATGGCGCAATAAGCAATGAGACGACTTTCTGAAAGCTGACAGTGATCATTTGATTCTCCTTTTGGAATGTGAATTGCCAGATCCAATTGCTCTTCTGCAAAGCTTGACTTAGGCGGAGCAGCGCTCGGAAACAGAAGAAGTGCAGATACTGAATCTTGGAGAATGACATCCAGAGAAACAAGAGCATTTTCAAAATGCGCCAAAAAGGTGAGGGGCCATCTCTCGATGCCTTGCATTAATAGCAGCGAGAACCTGATTGCTGGAAGTTGCTGATAATCAACGCTTAGTATAGGTATTCAGTCATTATTGGCCACGGCGCAGGGCAGCTCATTCCCGGCAAACCCGCCAGAGCCCGGATTCCCGGATAGTGCGTGGGCGTATTCCCAGCTTCGTCCGCGCTTTCCCAGCCGCTCCAGGAGCCCGGCCCGGTGCAGCGTGTAGACCATCTTTCCTGCCAGCCAGCGGGGCTGGCCCAGGGCTTCCCCCAGCTCCGTGGAGGTGAAGGTCTCGCCACCGGCGAAGGGTAGCAGGGCCGCCCAGCCTTCCGCGCCGCTCAGCCTGCGGCGCTCCAGCACCTCCACCAGGCGCCGCTCCCGCACCACCCAGCCCTTGCGGCGCCAGGCCTTGCCGGGCTGGTGGGCGCGGATCTCCTCTTCTCGCGTCAGCACCAGCTCCAGGGTGAGGTGCTCGTGGAGCAGCAGCGGGGCAATGCTCACCAGCTCGCGGAAGGCCTCCAGCAGGTGGCCGCGCCGGGGACTGCGCCGGCGGGAGAGTTCGCGCCTGCCGGACTCGTTCTCC
>CAIWAD010000059.1 GCA_903910645.1 uncultured bacterium
CGGAACCCCGGCCTTTCCTTCTGTTACTGCAGCGCCGCGGGAGCGGGCGGGGGCAGCATGTGGGCGCGGGTGCGCCAACGCGTGGAAGGCGCCCTGGCTGCCATGCCCTTCCGCCATGTTGGCATGGTGCGTCCGGCCTTCATCAGTCCGGCGCCCGGCATCCGCAGTCGCACAGCCCTGTATCAGGCAGGCATCGTGGCGCTGCGTCCCGTCTTCCCCATTTGCTTGCGCCTCTTCCCCGCGCTCTTCACCTCTTCCCACATCCTCGGGCGCGCCATGGTGCGCGTGGTGCAAGGCAGGGCCACCCAGACGGTGCTGGAATCCCGGGACATCAACCGCCTGGGCGCCTGACAGCTGCTGCTCTGCGCGGGGGAAATGGGTGCCGGCCCGCTGATGTCCCGGTGAGAGCCCGGTGCCGTTCCGGTGCCAGTCAAGCCACTAATACCACCACCCTTTCGCCACAGCGGCGCCGGGTGGAGTGTCCTGCCAGCGCGACAATCCGCCAATGGAATAGCGAAGCGCTGCGCTGGGAAGGAATGCGTGGCTCGCATGCGCGGGCTCCTGCGCACAAGAGATCCTGCCCGCTCAATGCCGAGGCAAGCAGGACCTGGGCGGGCCCTTCATTTCATCCATGTGCGAGAGCTGCTGTGCTGGACGAAGCAGAAGGAGGGCAACACTTTGCTAGGTTGCTGCGCGCCGCTTCCCCTGGCGCCTTGAAGTGGGGTGAAAGGACTTTTTCATGCACGCTGGCCATCGGATGGGACCACTGCCACGCCTGCTGCTCATCCTGCTGGTGCTGGGCATGGCCACAGGCGTCCTGGCCCAAAATCAGGAGCGCGGCGGAGCCCGCGTGCTCTCGCTGCTGGAAACCCTGCCGCCCGAGGGCGCAAGCAACCTCCTGCAATGGCGAAGCGCCCATCCAAACCCCTTCTCCTCCACCACGCTGCTGCGCTTCACGCTGCCCGACGGCGCCATGGCCCGTCTGCGCATTTTTGATTTGATGGGTGGCTTGCGGGCGCAATTGCCGCTGGTGTGGCTGGAGCGTGGAATCATGCAGGTGCAGTTGAACGCCACGGGCTGGCCCAGCGGCGTGTACCTGGCCAGCCTGGACTACAAGGGTCAGCGCCAGGTGCGCAAGCTCATTCTGGCGCGTTAGCAGCCAACAGAACCGCCTTCAGCGGAAGTGGCACCCACGCCTCTTCCCCACACCGTGCAAGCGCTTGCCACATGCGGAGCAGTGTGGGTCTGGCCTTTCGACCAGTCTAAGGCCCAAGTGTGGGTTCTTCCTGCGGGCCGCGAGGCGCTTCGGGAACGGGTCCGGCACCCGGCACCTGGAAGCCTTGGGCCTTCATCTCCTCACGGGCAATCCCTAGCAGAAATTGGGGTGTGCGGCCACGCTGCCCCTGGCACCAGGCCACATCGGGGCACAAACGACGAGCCAGGGCGGCGCTGTCTTGTGTGGCGGCAATGTCCTGGGGTGTGTACATGGCGGGCTCCTTTTGCGGTGGTTCCACGCCCTTCATCGGAATATCTGCGACCCACCTTGAAGCAGGCCGCATTCCGGCGGGCCCATGGTGGAGTGATGGATCGGTTGCAGCAAGCAGAATTCACCCCTTGACAGGCCTTCCCTTTTCCCTTGCAAGAGTGAAGGGAATACGCCTTTCTTCCCGCCTTTCATGGTGAGGCCCCCATGGTCATGCGTTCATCACTTATCGCCTGCGCCAGCGCCCTGCTGGCCAGCCCTGTCCTGCTGCTGGCCCAGCCCATTTACAGCGCTTCCACTTATGTGCAGGCCGGTGGGGCGCCTCTGGTGGCCGGTGGCTACACCCTGCCGGAGTGGGCGGACTGGAATGGCGACGGCCTGGCCGATGTGCTGGTGGGTGAGGGCGGCGGCGCCTTGCCGGAGAGCAAGGTGCGCCTGTACCTGAACCAGGGCGCGGCGGGGGCTCCACTCTTCAGCGCGTGGTCCTATGTGCAGGCGGCGGGCGTGGACCTGGTGTGCGCCAGCAGCGGCTGCATGGGGGCTTGTCCCTTGGTGCTGGACTGGAACGAGGACGGCCTGCCGGATCTGATGGTGGGCAAGGCCGACGGCACGGCCATTTTGTGTCTGAACCAGGGGCGGCCCGGACAAGCGTCGCTGCTGGCCGCCCAACCCGTGTTGGTGGGCCCCGCGGGCAGCCAGACTCCGCTGTCGGTGGGCGCCCGGGCCACGCCCCGCTGGGTGGACTGGAATGGGGATGACATCCCGGATCTGCTGGTGGGCGCGCTGGACGGCAAAGTGCGCGTGGCGCTGAACAATGGCAGCGCGGGCGCGCCGCTGTTGGGAACGCCCACCATGGTGGCCAGCGCCGCCGGTGGGGAGTTGAGCGTGCCCACTGGACGCAGCTGCCCCCTGGCCTGGGATGAGGATGGTGATGGGCTGCTGGACATCCTGTGCGGCAACACGGAGGGCCAGCTCTTGTGGGCGCGCAACCAGGGCAGCGCGGCACAGCCCTTGTTCGGGGCCTGGGAAACCGTCCTCTGTGGCGGGTTGGCCTTCAACCTGACGGGCACTCTGCGCAGCCGCCCCTGCCTGGCGGACTGGGACGGAGACAGCCTGCCGGACCTCCTGGTGGGCTACGGGGACGGCTATGTGCGCCTGCTCCAGGGTCAGGTGGAAGAGCCCGGAACCCTTGTGGTGGAAAACACCGTGCTGGGCCCCCTGCTCAGCTGGACGGCAGGCCATCCTCTGGACCGCTGGGGCGTGTGGCGTAGCCCGCCGGGGAGCCTGAACTGGCAACTGGTGGCCCAGGTTGAGGGATCAAGCTGGCTGGATCCAATGGCCCCGCCCACTGGCGCGCTCTATCGCATTACCCGCCGTCGTTGAAACGCAAGAAGCCGCCCTGGGGCGGCTTCTTCATAAGCGAGCGACGAGGCTCGAACTCGCGACAACCAGCTTGGGAAGCTGGCACTCTACCAACTGAGTTACGCTCGCGTGACGGCCTGCAAGATAGGGCACGGGCCACGCATGGGCAACGCCGCTCCGCCATGGCGGCCTCTTTCCCCGCGCCTGCGGCCCCACAAGGCTGCGAAAAGCGTGGGCGCCCACCCGCCAAGCATGCGTGCCGCGCATCCTGGAGAAAGGGCTTCTGGGCAGGGTGCCACTTGGCATCTGGCGCCATTCGTGTTGAACTCCCAGGACTTGCCGTCTGGCAAACGCTTAGGCACGCCGCTTCTGCACCAGCATGAGCAAGAAGAGTGGACCGCCCAGACAGGCGGTGACCACACCCACGGGAAGTTCCGCCGGCGCAATGACCCTCCGCGCCAGCGCATCGCAGAGCACCAGCAAGGTGGCGCCCAGGGCCATGGCGGCGGGCAGCAGGCGGCGATGGCCCGGCCCCACCAGCAGGCGCGCGGCGTGGGGCGCCATCAGGCCCACGAAGCCGATGGGCCCGGTGCTGGCCACCAGCGTGGCCACCAGCGTGCTGCTCAGCCAAAAGATGATGCCCCGCAGAAGCCCCACGCGCAGGCCACGGCTGTGGGCGCTGTCCTCCCCCAGACTTAGCAGGTCCAGACTGCGCGCCAGAGCCCAGCACAATGGAGCGGCCACCGCCAGCAGCAGCAGGGGAAGGGGAAGGTCCGCCCAGGCGGCGCCGTCCAGCCCGCCCATGAGCCAGCGCAGGATGCGCAGGCTTTGAGAGGGATCGGCCAACACCTGCACCAGAAGGAGCAGGCTGGAAAAGGTGAAGTTCAATGCCACGCCCGCCAGCAGCAGTCCGCCCCCGCCCTGGCGATCCGCCTGGCGACCCAGCGCCCACACCAGCAGCGCGGCCAACAAACTGCCCGCCCAGGCACCGGCCTGCACGCCGCCCGGAGGCAGCTGGGCCAGTCCGGCCAGGGAGCCCGTGGCCAGCACCAGTGCGGCACCCAGGGCGGCTCCGCTGCTGATGCCCAGCGTGTAGGGGCTGGCCAGGGGATTGCGGAACAGGGCCTGCAGAAGCACGCCCGCCAGCGCCAGCGTGGCACCCGCCCCCCAGCCCAGCAGCACGCGGGGCAGGCGCAACTCCCACAGGAGCAGCGCATCAGCGGACTGTGGATGCCGCAGCGCCTGCCACAGCGGCACATCCAGCGCGCCCTGGGAAAGGGCCAGGGGCAAAGCGGCCAGACTGGCCACCAGCACCAGGGCCAGGATCAGGCGGGGATGAGAGTTCATGGCGTCTGGGACCCCTCCCTGGAGGCTGAGAGCTCCACCAGGAGCGGACGCTGGCGTCCCTCCACCGAAGCGGCCTTCAGTGGCAACTGGAACAGGCGTCCTACCCAGTCCGCTTCCAACAGCAGGTCCACGGCACCCTGCCGCACCACGCGCCCCTGCTCCAGGGCCAGCACTTGGTCGCCATGCTCCAGGGCCTCGTTCACATCGTGGGTAACCAGCACCAGACCCAGTCCCCGGTCTCTGCGGGCGGCCTGCAGACGCTCCCACAAGCGTCGGCGCTGTCCGGGGTCCAGGAAAGTGCCGGGCTCGTCCAACAACAGGATGCGCGCCTCCTGGGCCAGAGCCGCCGCCAGCCTGACCAGCTGGCGCTCGCCGCCGGAAAGCGTGTCCAGGCGCCGGGCACGCCAGGGCAGGCAGCCCGTGCGTTCCATGGCCTCCACCGCCACGGCCCGGTCGTGGGAACTGTAATGGCCAAAGAGACCCACATGGGCATGGCGCCCCAGCAGCACATAGTCTTCCACACAAAACGCGCTGCCGCCTTCCTCCTGTTGTGGCAGCAAGCACATGGCCCGGGCGCGCTGACGCGTGCCCATGCCGCCCAGGGCGTGCTCGTCCAGCAGGATCTCCCCCGTGCTGGGCAACAGGCCGCTCAGGGCACGCAGCAGGGTGGACTTGCCGCTGCCGTTGGGCCCCACCAGGGCCAGGCAGGAGGCCGGGGGCAAGTGGAAATCCACCGGACCCAACTGGAAGGAACCGGTGTGGCAACGCAGCTGATGGCAGCGCAAGTCCATGGTCAAGGCCTCGAGTGGGGAGTACTTGTGGCCTTCCGGGGCACAGCCGAGCCCTTGGTGGCGGGAAAGAGCAGGTCCTCCAGGATGCGGGCGGCCTCCAGCAAACGCGGACCCGGCACCAACAGGGCATCCCGCCCCAGGCTGCGCACCTGCCCCCGGCGCAGGGCCTGCAACTCGGGAAAGGCCTGCCAGTCCCGCTGCAGCTCGGCCAGAGCACGACCAGGCCCTTCCTCCGGCCACAACTCCACAATCCAGTCCGGATCCAGCGCCGCCAGGCCTTCGCGGGAGAGCATGGGCTGGCCCGCCGCCAGACCCTGGGCGGCATTGCGCGCCCCCAGCAGCTCCAGCACTTCACTAAGCCAGCTGCCCTGGCCAATGACCCACAAATCGCGCGGGGGCCCAGGCAAAGGCGGGCGATCCGCCACCAGCAGCACGCGGGGCGCCTTGCCCTTGCGGCCGGCGGCACGCCGTCGCAGGGCATCCAGGCCTCGGCGCAGACTGTCCTCCAGCTGGCGGGCTCTGGCTTCACGCCCCAAGGCCCGACCCAGCACGCCCACGCCATCCAGGATCTCCTCCAAGTGGTTCTGCCCCACACTGAGCACGGGAATGCCCAGCTTGCGCGCGCGCTCGGCGCTCTGCACGCTTTCAGGCGTAAGCAGCAGGAGGTCCGGCCGCAGGGCGGCAATGGCTTCCCAGGAAGGATCCAGGTAGCCGCCCACTTCCGGCAGTCGCCGAAGTGATGAAGGATGGACACAGTAGCGGCTGCGCCCCACCAGTTGGGATTGGCCTCCCAGGGCCACCACGCCTTCCGACAGGCTGGGGACCAGGCTGACCACCCGTGTGGGGATTTTGCCTGCGGCCACCGTGGCGGCCAGCAGGAACAGGAACAAAAGGGTGGGGCGCACGCTCAGCGGCTCCATTCCA
>CAIWAD010000060.1 GCA_903910645.1 uncultured bacterium
GCCCAGGGGCGTAATGCAATTGAGGATCCAGGCCAGCTCACTGTGCTGGGGCACATGGCTTTGGATGAAGACCGTGTGGCGCTCCGGATCAATGCCTGCGGCCAGGTAGATGGCAAGTGCCTCCAGGCACTGCTTGCGCAGATCCGCCGGTTTCTGCCACACGGTGATGGCATGCAGGTCCACCAGCATGAAGAAGCACTCGTGATCCTCCTGCAGGCGCACCCAGTTGCGCATGGCGCCCAGGTAGTTGCCAATCATCAGGCGGCCGCTGGGCTGGATGCCCGACAAAATCACCGGGCGGCGGGCCTGCAGAGTCGCATCCTGCGCGTTCATGAGGGCCTCGCTGAGTTGAGAATGAACAGCTTCAGGTCCGTGCTTCCCGCTCCATTGACGCTGTCCAGCTGCACGCGCCCTGCCGCGGTTACCGCAGTGGAGGTGGGAAATGCGCAAGCCTCATCTGGCTGCAACGGCACCAGGTTCCTTCCCCGTTGAACTTCCGCCACGTGCTGGCTCCGAACAGCGGCCAGGATCTCATCCTTCGCAGATGTGAATCGCAAGTCGCCAGTCTTCAACACATCGATCCTTCTCATCGCTCTTCCGCTCCTTTCGCGTTGCCCAAGAGTCACAAGGCGGTGTTCTCCAACGGAATGGTCTATGTCAGTAACGCTGATGGCCAAGAGCTCGCCGAACTGGGTGGCCGCTTCATCTAGCGCACCCCGGATTCAAGGTGATTCGCCTTCGCCACTGCCCATTGGAAGTCCACCATCCTCCCCCTGCCTCGCTCAGTGCATGCTCCGCAAAGCCTCAGGGTCGGTTATGCCAGCGCGCCGGTTCAGCATCAATGGGCCAGTTCCAGAATTTCCATCACCGCCGCCTCCGTGTAGGCGCCCATGCCCCAGGCGCGCGCCTGCCGTGCTGCCAGGAAGGCGATCTCCGGAAACTGGGACTTCGCCACGACTGCCTCGCGCAAAGTGGCCGGCGTGCCCACCTGGCGGTACCAGGCCACAAGGGCTTCCACCGCGACATCCACTCCGCAGGACTCCGGCAAGGCGAAGACCTTCTGTCCCAGGCGCTCCAGATGAAAGGCGAAGTCCTCCGCCTGGGGCTGCTCCAGGCGCCAGCGGATCCAGCCGGCATAGATGGCGCTCAGGCCGGCGCCATGGGCCAGATCCGTGACGGCGCTGATGGCATGCTCCACCATGTGCACGGGATAAGGAGCCGGCCCCGCCCCCGCGCTGGTCATGCCGTTCAGTGCCAGGGTGGCGCTCCACATGAAGTCTCCCCGCGCTTCAAGATCCTGGGGATTGGCCTTCAGGCGCACGCCGCAATCCACCAGGCTGCGGAAGAGACCCTCCTTCAGTTCGAGTTGGACGATGGGTCGCCGCAGGGGCGTGTTCAGGTAGGGTTCCAGCAAATGGGCGAAGGCGTCGCTTAGCCCGTTGGCGGTCTGCTCCCAGGGCAGGCTGAGGGTCAGGTCCGGATCCAGCAGGGAAACGCGGGGATGCGTGTGCAGGCTGCTGAAAAAGGTCTTGTTGCGCGTGTCCTCCCGCGTCACCACGCTGCCCCCGTTCATCTCACTGCCCGTGGCCGCCAGGGTCAGCACGGCCACCAGGGGAAGGGCCTTGCTCACCGGAGCGCCGCCCTCGAAGAAGTCCCACACATCGTGATCTGCCAGCGCGCCGGCGGCCACGGCCTTGGCGCTGTCCACCACGCTGCCCCCGCCCACCGCCAGCACCAGGTCGGCGCCGCAGTCCCTTGCCTTGGCAATGCCTTCCCGCACATGGCCAAGCACGGGATTGGGACGCACCCCCTCATGGGCGGTGAAGGGGATGCCCAACGCGCGCAGGCTCTCCTCCACGGCATCCAACAGGCCGCTGCGCCTGGCGCTGCCCATGCCGCTGATGAGCAGCACATGACGGGCGCCCAGCTCCTGACAGACCGCTGCAGCGCGGCGGCTGACGCCGGAGCCGAATTCAATGCGCGTGGGATTGA
>CAIWAD010000061.1 GCA_903910645.1 uncultured bacterium
CAGGAAGGCACCGTGTTCTGCGGACAGGTGCGCTGGGCCACCTTCGGGGCCGTGGATGAGTTGAACGCCCAGCCCCATGTCATGTCGTGCAAACGCCCCATCTACGGTGCCCACAACGGCAACATCAGCAACAGCCCACAGTTGAAGGAGTGGCTGCTGGAGCGTGGCCACCGCATCCTCTCCGACAACGACGGTGAAATGCTCGTTCATCTCATCGAGGACCACTTCGACAGTGAGCTTGGAGAGGGTGTCCACGAGAGTCCGGAGGCTGCCATGCGGGCCGCCATCGTGGCCGCCGCCCGCCAGGTTGAGGGCGCCTACGCGGCGGTGGTGGTGCTTCCGGAAACGGGCACCAGCTGGGCCATCAAGGCCGGCTCCAGCCTTTATGCGGGTCTGGGCGTGGAGGAGGACGAGGGGCCGAACCCCTTCTTCCTGGCATCCAGCGACCTTACCGCCGTGCTCGGCCGCACGCGCATGATCCTGCCCTTGCGCCGGGGCCAGTTCGTGGAGTACAAGGCCGACAAGTACCAGGTCTACGCCTTCGAGGAGATGGACTGGGACGACCCGGCACGCGGCCGCATCGTTCTCATGCCGGGCGACGCGGTGGAAGTCGCGCCGCGCTTCAGCCGCCTGCGCGTGGACGACATCGGCCTGCGCGAAGGTTACCGCTGGTACATGGAGCAGGAGATCGCCGATGAGGTGGACAGCGCCCGTCGCCTGGTGCGCTATCTGTCCAATGGCAGCCCCCGTCTGCAGTTGTTCCGCCAAACCGGCACAGCGGGCCGTCGGGTGATGAGCACGGTGGAGGAGAGGCTCATCGAGCTCACCGACGCCCCGTCGCCGGAGGCGCTGCTGGAGGCCTGTCAGCGGCTTTTCGAGAACGATGCCCTATGGGAGCTCTTCAGTGAACTGCCCGCCCGCCTGCGCACGGACTTCACCTTTTACAGCGATGCCGGACCCCATCTGGCCTGGGCACTGGAACGCTTCCCCGAGCATGCCCGCCGCGCCCTCCTGCTCCTGGCGGACCTCTACCACGAGAACGACGAAATCAACGAGCTCACCACCCAGCTCTACCGCTTCGTGGAAGAGGCGCGCCGCAGCCTGGAGCATGGCGGCCAGATCTACGCCGTCTGCTCCGGCACCAGCTACAACGCCGCGCGCACCGGCGCCATGTTCTTCAACGACCTCTGTGGCGTGAAGTTCGTGCCCCTCTTGCCCGGCGAGTATCGCAGCCAGTACAACCACAGCATCACGGCGCAGGATCTGCTGGTCACCATCTCTCAAAGCGGCGAGACCAAGGATGTCATCGATGTGGTGGACGATCTGCGGCGCAAGGCGCCCCAGCTGAAGCACATCTGCGTGGTGAACAACATGAACTCCACCCTGGCCCAGGAGAAGGCCGATGTGGCCATTCCCCTGCGCTGTGGCCCGGAAATCGCCGTGCCCGCCACCAAGAGCTTCATCAACCAGCTCACCATGCTCTACGGCATGGCCCTGTATCTGGCGGCGGCGCGGGGAGGACGCGAGCGTGGATCGGCCACGGGCTTCGAGGCCATCCTCGGCCGGCGGGAGCGCCTGGAGCAGATCCCGGATTTGCTGGCGCGCACCTTGAAGGAGACGGAGGCCTCGGTGGAGTTGGCCGCCGATGTGTTGTACCAGGCCCCCAGCCTGCACATCCTGGCCACCCGCATGTGGGGTGTGGCGCGGGAAGGCGCGCTCAAAATCCGCGAGGTGGTGCTGAACCATGCGGAGGGCATTGAGGCCACTGAATTCAAGCATGGCCCCAACACCATACTGGGTCTCAACACCGGCTTCGGACTGGATCAAGTGAAGGACTACACCCGCGCCCTGGGCGTCGAGCTGGCGCGCCAACTGGAGTCTGGCGCCTTGCCGGAGGAGGAGGGTGCGCTGGCCCAATGGCTGGAATCCCTGGCCGAGCGCATGTTTCCTGCGGCTTCGCAGGGCGAAGGACAGGCCTGCCCCGCGGCTCTTTCGTCCTCCGCGCACAACCAGGATGGCCAGGGTGTCTTCGACAGCCTCTACCGGGACTATCCCCTCATCTATGTGACGGGGCCGGGCAAGCGGGATGTGGAACTCACCATCACCCAGATCAACACCCACAAAATCCGCGGCGCCATGAGCATTGTCATCGCGGAGGACGACGAGAACCTGCGCCGGGCCGCGCTGGAGCCGCCCATGGGCATGCGCGACTACAAGGGAATTTTCATTCCGTTGCCGCCGTCGGGGGATCTCATCACCACCACCTTCACCTCCATCCTGGTTCTGCAGCGCCTGGCCCTGCGCATGTGCGAGCGCAAGATGGCCCTGTTGGATCGCCTGGGCGTGAAGGACCACGGCGTGCATCCCGATGCCCCCAAGAATGTGAGCAAGAGCATCACCGTGGACTAAGGGGCGCGCCCGTCCTGGAAGAGGTGCCAAGCGCCATGCTTCAACTTCACCTGGCCGTGCTGCTCTTCGGTGCCGCCGCATTGGTTGCTCAATCCACCCAATTGGATGCCCTGGCCCTGACCTTGGGGCGCTGTCTGGTGGCCGCCCCGCTCCTCCTGGGCCTGGCGCGTTGGCGAAGTGGTGGCCACCGGGCCTGGCCTGGCCTGCGCCACGGCCTGGGTGCCGGAGCACTGCTGGCCTTTCACTGGGCGGCATTTTTCCAGGCCATGCGCCTGGGCGGAGTGGCGGTGGCCCTGCTATCCTACGCCGCTTTTCCGGCCTTCAGCCTATTGGTGGAACGCCTGTTGCCCACCCAAACAAGGGAGCACGCGCTGCCCGCGGGATGGCAGGGTCTCCAGCTCCTCCTCTTGACCTTCGGACTATTGCTGCTGGCATTGCCACACGGAGGCCAGGGATCCCATCTGCCGGCCGCCCTGGCTTGGGGATTGGCGTCCGGCGCCGGCTTCGCACTGCTGGCCCACTGGAACGCCCGTTTGCGGAGCCTGCACGGCGCCCTGGCACTGACAGGCAGCCAGGTGGCAGGGGCGGCCCTGCTGCTGCTGCCCTTTGCCCTGCCCGCCTTGGCCACCGCCACCTTGCATGACTGGGCGGCCCTGCTGCTGCTTGGCTTGATGTGCACGGCTCTGGGACATGGACTTTTTCAATGGGCCCTGGGCCGGGTCTCGCCCTTCCAGGCGGGAATCGCTGCAGGGCTGGAGCCCGTATATGGCCTTCTGCTGATGGCCGGTCTGGGCCAAACCGTGGAGATCCGGGAGTGGGTGGCCCTTCCCCTGATGGCGCTGGCGGCATTCCTGCCCTTGTTTGAGAAAGCAGGCATGGGCAGGTGGGTCAGGAGAAGCTGACAGTGCCTGGCTTTTCCATGTCCCGGACCTGGCCCTGTCAGGATCCGTGGATTGGCCCCACATCCATCCGCATTTTTTCGCGGTTTCAGCGGGAACCTGGACATGAGATTTTCCGTTTGGCCGCGCGCTCCCCAAAACCTTCTTCGAAGGGTGGGCGGGGAGGAGGTGGGTGGGCGCGTCTCTACAGAAATTCGCAGGAGTTTGACGAACAGGTCGCGGGTCCATCGCCAGCACTTGGAAGATGAGGTTCAGCATCTGTCGCTGAAATGGAACAACAAGAAGCCCATTGGTCCAAAAAAGCCCGGCGCCATGGCGGCCGCCGGGCTTTCCACATCCTGTCAACTGGATCAGGCGCGGCCTTCCTTCAGGAAGCTCCGCAACACGGTCTGCAGAATGCCGCCATTGCGGTAGTAATCCACTTCCACCGGCGTGTCTATGCGACAGCGGGTTTCAAAGGAGCCGCTGCGCGTGCCATCGGCGCTCTGCCATTGCACGGTCAGGGTTTGGCGGGCCTGCACCTGATCGTTCAGCTCAACGGTGAAGATCTCTGTGCCATCCAGGCCAAGGGTGGCGGGGCTTGCCCCCGGCGTGAACTGCAGGGGCAGCACGCCCATGCCCACCAGATTGGCGCGATGGATGCGCTCGAAGCTCTCGGCGATCACCAATCGAACTCCCAGCAGGGCGGCGCCCTTGGCGGCCCAGTCCCGGCTGGACCCTGTGCCGTATTCCTTGCCCGCCAACACCGCCAGCGGCACGCCGGCATCCATGTAGAGGCGGCTGGCATCGTAGATGGGCATCACCTGGCCCGTGGGCAAATGGGTGGTCCAGCCGCCCTCGGTGCCAGGGGCCAACTGGTTGCGCAATCGGATGTTGCCGAAGGTTCCGCGCGTCATCACGCGGTCGTTGCCACGACGGCTGCCGTAGCTGTTGAAATCCGCCACCGCCACGCCGTTCTCCTTCAGGTAGCGGCCGCCGGGCATGGCCTCGGGGATGCGCCCCGCCGGGCTGATATGGTCGGTGGTCACGCTGTCGCCCAACTTGGCCAGGGCCCGCGCTCCGCGGATGGAGGAAATGGGCCCGGGGCTCTCTTCCAGGCCCTGGAAGAAGGGCGGTTCCTGGATGTAGGTGCTGGTTTCGTCCCAGGCGTAAAGGTCGCCGGCACGCACCTGGATGGCGTTCCACGCCTCATTGGAGGCGCCCACGCCTTCGTAGAGTTCGCGGAAGACCTCCGGCCGCATGGCCAGACCCATCAGGTCCGCCACTTCGGCGTTGGTGGGCCAAATGTCCTTCAAGAAAACCGGCTGGCCCTGGCTGTCCAAGCCCAGCGCCTCGGTGCTCAGGTCCTTGGTCACGGAGCCGGCCAGGGCGTAGGCAACCACCAATGGCGGACTGGCCAGGTAGTTGGCCTTGATGCGCGGATGCACGCGGCCCTCGAAATTGCGATTGCCGGAGAGCACGCCGGCCACCACCACCTCGCTATCCGCCAGGCCGTTCTCCAGTTCGTCCCGCAGGGGGCCGCTGTTGCCAATGCAGGTGGTGCAGCCATAGCCCACATTGTGGAAGCCCAGGGCCTCGAAGCCCTCCATCAGGCCGGCGTCCGTTAAATAGCGCGTCACCACGCGGCTGCCGGGGGAAAGACTGGTCTTCACGGTGGGAGGAACCTTCAGGCCGCGGGCGGCGGCCTTTTTCGCCACCAGACCTGCCGCCAACAGCACGCCGGGATTGCTCGTGTTGGTGCAGGAGGTAATGGCCGCCAGCACCACATCGCCATGCTTCAGCTCGAAGTCGCCTTCCTTCAGCGTGACGGGAAGGCTGATGTCCAACTGCTCTTCGTTCAAGCCGAAGCCCTTGGCGGCGGGTGGCGCGCTTAGGCCCGCCTGGAAGTCCGCCTTCACCTGGTGCAGGGAAACACGGTCCTGGGGGCGCTTGGGGCCGGCCAGACACGGTTCCACGGTGCTCAGGTCCAGTTCCAGAGTGTCGGTGAACACGGGATCCGGCGTGGCATCGGTGCGGAAGAGTCCCTGCTCCTTCATGTAGCGCTCAACGCAGTCCACCAGTTTGGGATCACGACCCGTCTGCAGCAGATAGCGCATGGTCTCGGCGTCCATGGGGCAGAAGCCCATGGTGGCACCGTACTCGGGTGCCATGTTGGCCAAAGTGGCGCGATCCGCCAGACTCATGGCGGACAGGCCCGGTCCGAAGTACTCCACAAACTTGCCCACCACACCCTTCTTGCGCAGCATCTCCACGCAGGTCAGGGTCACATCGGTGGCGGTGACGCCCTCCCGCGCCCGTCCGGACAGGCGGAAGCCCACCACTTCGGGGATGAGCATGTAAATGGGCTGGCCCAGCATGACGGCTTCGGCTTCAATGCCGCCCACGCCCCAACCTGCAATGCCCAGACCGTTGATCATGGTGGTGTGGCTGTCCGTGCCCACGCAGCTGTCGGGGAAGACCACCTGCAGGCCCTCTTCCGGGCGGCTCAACACGCCGCGGGCCAGGTATTCCAGGTTCACCTGGTGAATGATGCCCACCGCCGGCGGCACCACGCCGAAGTTGTCGAAGGCCTGCTGTCCCCAGCGCAGGAACTCATAGCGCTCGCGGTTGCGGTGGAACTCCAGTTCCGTGTTGGTGCGCAAGGCATCCGGCGAGGCGTAGGCGTCCACCTGGATGCTGTGGTCAATCACCAGGTCCACCGGCACCACCGGATTGATGCGCCTGGGATCGCCGCCCAGACGGGCCATGGCGCTGCGCAGGGCCGCAAGGTCCACCACCGCGGGCACGCCGGTGAAGTCCTGCAGGACCACGCGGGCCGGGCGGTAGGGGATTTCCTCATCCGTGGGACTGGCGGGATCCCAGCCGGCGATGCGGCGCACATCCTCCTCACCCACCACCTGCCCGTCGCAGTGCCGTAGAACGCTTTCCAGCAGGATCTTGATGGAGAAGGGCAGGCGACTCACCTGTCCCATGCCCAGACGCTCCAACTGCTCCAGGCGATAAATGTGGGCGGGACCCGCGCCGCTGTCAAACGTGCCGCGGGCACCCAGCAGATTCAGGGTGCGAGACATGTGGGCTCCCAAGTGGAAGGTGGACGATTGCCCGACGAACAAGGCCGGGTCTCCTGTTGCGCGAAGAAGGTAGGAAAGCCGGATCTCCACGCCCGCTTTGTGCCAAACACTCCCGCAATTGGCCCCGCTTCAGGCTGTATCTTGACGCACGATTTCCAGGCACCGCCGCAGCAGCGGCCCCATTCAGGACCAACCATGACGGATTCCACTCCTCCGCGTCCCCGGCGCCCCCGCCCACAAGGCGACAATCGACCCGCCCCGCGTCCCGGCGCCTGGCGCAAGCCCGATCCCCCCGATCCCAACGCGCCGCTATGGATCAGCGGGCGCCATCCTGTGCTGGAGGCCCTGCGCGCGGGTCTGCCCGCCCGTCGCCTGCTGCTGCGGGGTCCCGTGCAAAGCGGCCTGTTGGCTGAGCTGCGCCAGGAGGCCCGTCGCCGCGGCGTGGCGGTGACTGAGGCGGACAATGCCCTGCTGGATCGTACCCTGAAACACACCGAGCATCGCGGTGCCGCCCTGGAGCTGGAGCCGCTGGGCGAGCGTCTCCTGACCACAGAATTGCCAAAGCTGGAGGCGGGCCTTGCCCGGCCTCTCCTGCTTGTGCTGGACGGCCTGCAGGATCCCCAGAATCTGGGAGCTGTGGCCCGCTCGTCGGAAGCCGCCGGCGTTACCGCCCTGGTGGTGGGACGCTGGGCCCAGGCGCCACTGGGGGATGCGGCCTTCCGCGCCAGTGCCGGGGCACTGGCCTGGCTTCCTGTGCTGGTGGTGGATGAGGTGTCCGAAGGCCTGGAATGGTTGGGGCGCAGGGGCTATCATCGCCTGGGTTTGTCGGAGAAATCCAGCCAGGCGCTGGACACGCTGAATCCCAGCCAGCCTTTGGCCATTGTGCTGGGCGGAGAAGGTCGCGGGCTGTCCCAGCGTGTGCGCGAGCAGCTGGACGGCGCGGTGGCCATTCCCATGCGCGGCCATGTGGGCAGCTTGAACGCCAGCGTGGCCGCCGCTGTGGTCATTTACCAGGTAACGGGAATGCAGGCATGAGCCCGGGCGATTTGGACGCCCGCCTTGACGCGCAACAGATCAGCGATGCGGAGCGGGATGGCCAGGCTTTGACGCGCTTGCTGAAAGTGCTCAAGGTGTTGCGCGGCCCGGACGGGTGCCCCTGGGACAAGGAGCAGACCCATGCCAGCCTGCGTCCCTATTTGCTGGAAGAGTGTCATGAAGTGCTGGAGGCCATCGACAGCGGCTCCATGGATGCCTTGCGAGAAGAGCTTGGCGACCTGGCCCTGCATGTGGCCTTTCAAGGGGAGCTGGCGGAGGAGAGCGGCGCGTTCCGCCTGGCGGATTCCCTGGATCACATCTGTGAGAAACTGCTTCGTCGCCATCCCCATGTCTTTGGGGAGAGTGCGGCGGAGAATGCCCGGGATGTGGAGCGGCTTTGGGAAAAGGTGAAGGCGGACGAGCGCAAGGGCGCGGGCGAGGCTCCTCCCGCGTCCATCCTGGAAGGACTGCCCAAGGCGCTGCCCGGGCTGTTGAAAGCCATGCGCATCCAGGAGAAGGTGGCCGGCGTGGGTTTCGAGTGGGAAAGTGTGGAAGGAGCCGTGGCCAAGCTGGAGGAGGAATACGCTGAATTTCGCCAGGCCCTGGCCGAAAAGGACAGGCGCGCCATGGAGGCGGAGTTCGGGGATTTCCTCTTTTCCGTGGTGAACATTGCCCGCTATTTGAAAGTGCAGCCGGAGGAGGCCCTGCGCCTGACCAACGAGAAGTTCATGCGCCGTTTCCGCCAGGTGGAGGAGCGTTTGCACGCCCAGGGAGGGGACTTGGCCACCGCCGGACTGGATCGACTGGATGTCTTGTGGAATGAGGTGAAGGCGCAGGAATCTGCTTGATGCGTCCATCGGGCTTGCTTAGCTTTGCTTCCGTTGCATCGAACCGGGGCAGCGCCCTGCCATGACACGGCGAAGATCGGTGCCATCACGCTTTGCACCTGTCTTTGGTGTCGTTGCCTGGGACTGTGAACAAGGTCACACCACATAAACGCCAGGAGTTCCCATGTACAACTACACCGTCACGCGGGATTGTGAGTCCATGGACCGCCGTTTTGCCCTTCACCAGGGCGAGCAGGTCTATGGCAACGGCAACTTCGTTGGCAAGGTTGGCGTGCTGAAGGATGGCGTGTGGGATCTGGTGGATCGGGATGCCCTGCAGCGCATTCGCTCCGGACATGACCGTCGTCAGGGAAGTGGGGACCGCCGCATGAGCCTGGACCGCCGCGAACTCTAAGTCGGCTGGCAAGGGTCGCGTCGTTGGCTCGCTGATGATGCGGCCTCCCGCAATGTGATCCGCGCAGGCCCGCTTCCCGGGCGGCACGCCGCACAAGGCACTTGAAAATTCTTGCTTTTTCCCTTGACTGCCTGAAAAAACGCTTTCTACCTTGCAGCGCAGCCAAGCGGCTGCAGCAGCCGCCCGGCTGCTTGTCACACAACCTGTTCATGGAGGATCCGATGGCCAAGACGACTAAGGATGTGAAGCCCGCGACGAAGGAAGCCAAGCCTCCGTTCAATAAGGGCGATCTGATCGAGTACGTTGCCAAGGCGACCAACCTGCCCAAGACCCAGGCGAAGGTTGCCGTGGAAGCCGTGCTGGACGGCATCAAGAAGAACGCCAAGCGTGATGTGCGTCTGGTGGGCTTCGGTTCCTTCTCTGTGGTGAAGCGCAAGGCGCGCAAGGGCTTCAACCCGCAGACCAAGGCCAAGATTGACATCAAGGCCTCCAAGACCGTGAAGTTCCGTCCCGGCCAGGCCTTCAAGGCCACGGTCTAAGAACTTCGCTCTGCTTGCAGCAAGGCCCCCTCGTGGGGCCTTTTTCATGCCCATGCCAGGCGGACGCCCGTTGCAGTTTTCTTTACGCCATGCTAAACTCCTGGCCTGTTCATTGCAGCGGGGCGTTGCGCAGTCTGGTAGCGCGCCTGCTTTGGGAGCAGGAGGTCGCTGGTTCGAATCCAGTCGCCCCGACTCCGCGGCGCGTTATTGCGCTCGTAGCTCAATGGATAGAGCACCGGCCTTCTAAGCCGTAGGTTGAAGGTTCGAATCCTTCCGGGCGCGGTCGGTCTTGATGGTGGATGTAGCTCAGTCGGTTAGAGCGCCTGGTTGTGGCCCAGGAGGTCGTGGGTTCAAGTCCCATCTTCCACCCTTCTCATTGTTGGCCCCATCGTCTAGCGGTCAGGACTCCAGGCTTTCATTCTGGCAACAGGGGTTCGATTCCCCTTGGGGTCATATTCACTTCCCAGGGCGCGCCAGCGCCCTTTTCTGTGTCCGGCGCACGGCGCTTGTTCCGCAGGGAAAGGGAAGACCGGTGCGTCATCGGGACGCAGGCACGCCCGTAACAGCTGCGGCGGGCACAACGCGCGGAGTGGATCATGACCACGCTTCCCCCCCTGGAGCCCGGCCACTTGCGCAGCCACATTGTGGGTGCCGACACTCCCCTGCGGACTCCATATGGCGAGCGCTTGATGGTCTATGCCGACTACACGGCCTCCGGGCGTTGCCTGGATTTCGTGGAGCATTATCTCATGCGCTTGCAGCGCACTTATGCCAACACCCACACGGAGGACGACATCACCGGCCGCTCCATGACCCACCTGTTGCGCGAGGCGGAGGATGTCATCAAGCAAGCCGTGAATGCCGGCCCCCACGGGCGCATCATCGCCGTGGGCAGTGGCAGCACCGCCGCCATTGACAAGTTCCAGCAGATCATCGGCGTCATGGTGCCGCCCGCCACCCTGGATCTGCTGGGCCAATCCATCACTGGCGATGGGCGTGAGGATGGCGCCTCCGCGTTGCGCCACGCTATGGCCAAGCGCCAGCCAGTGGTGTTGGTGGGCCCTTACGAGCATCATTCCAATGAAGTCAGCTGGCGCCAGGGTTTGGCCACCGTGCGTGAAGTAAGGCTGGATGCCCGGGGTGATGTGGATCTGGACCATTTGGAGGAGTTGCTGCAGGCCCCGGATCTGGCAGGCCGATTGGTGATTGGTTCCTTTTCCGCGGCAAGCAATGTCACGGGCCGCATCAGCCCCGTGCGCCGCATTGCGGCCCTGTTGCATCGCCATGGGGCCCTGGCCTGCTTTGATTACGCCGCCAGCGCGCCCTATGTGGCCATGGACATGAATCCCGCCGACAGCGCGCCAGGCGAGGATTGCAGCGTGGACGCCCTTTTCCTATCCCCGCACAAGTTCCTGGGCGGGCCCGGATCCAGTGGCGTGCTGGTGTTCAACGAGCGTGTCTACCGGCGTGATCTTCCGCCCACCGTGGCCGGAGGCGGCACCGTGAGCTATGTCAGTCCCATGACCCACGATTTTGTGGAGGACATTGAGGAGCGCGAGCGGGCCGGCACTCCGGGTGTGCTGCAGACCATGAAAGCCGCTCTTGCCTTCATGGTGAAGGATGCGGTGGGCGTGCCGGTGATTGAGGCCAGGGAGCGCGAACTCCTGGAGCGCGCTCTTTTACGCTGGCGGGCCAATGACAACCTGGAGATGCTTGGTGAAGCGGATCCCGCGCGGCAAATCGGCATTCTCAGCTTCAATGTGCGCAAGCCCGGTGGACGCTACCTGCATCCGCGTTTGGTCACCGTGCTGTTGAATGATCTCTTCGGCATCCAGTCCCGCGCGGGCTGCAGCTGCGCCGGCCCTTATGGCCACACGCTCTTGGGCATCGACGCCGCCACCTCCGAGCGCTACCGCCACTGCATCCTGGACGGGTGGCAGGGCATCAAGCCTGGCTGGTGCCGGGTGGGCTTCCATTACGCCATGGACGATGCCGAAGCGGATTTCCTCATGGATGCCGTGGATTTTGTCGCCCGGCGCGGCTTCGATTTCCTGCCCGATTACACCTTCGATCCCCACCGTGCCGCCTGGAACCATCGCTCGGGCGGGGGCCCGCTGGAATCCTTCAGCCTTGCCGTGGCCCTGGACTGCACCTGTCCCCAAAGCTTGTCCTTGAGTGCCCAGGAGCGCCGAACCCTCTATCAGCGCCATTTGGATGAAGCCCGAAGCCGGGCCGACGAACTGGCGTCACGGCCCAGCGCCCTGGCCACCTTGGAGGGCGAAGCCGGTGAGCTGCAGTTCTTCGAGCTACCTGCCTGAGAGGAACCGCGCAAGGACAATCAGCCCAACTGTAATGGGGATCGAGTCTTTCATTCCCGCGAAAGCGGGAATCCATGGTGACAAGAGATCCCAGCTTTCGCTGGGATGCCAGCGCTCTCGGATCACGCAACATATCCGGGACTAAAGAAGGCTGCGGTGGGAAGCGATCTCAACGCTTAATGAACCTTCAATTGTTGCGCTCGCGCGATTCAAGATCCTCCAGCAACTCACCAACACACTGACAAAGCTCCTGCATTTGATCACTTGTGGCGCGCTGCCCCTTCCGTGCCGTCAAATGCAGTAGGGCCAGCACCACGCCCGACGCCGGCAGGACCCAAAAGCCGGTGGGCGGCTGGTCCAACATCCATTGGGAGCTTCCATAGAGCAGGCCCAGCCCGGCCATCAGCAGGGTGAAGGCATAGAGGGCCATGAAAAGGGTCCAGGCGCCGGGATCCGGCCCGAATTGGCCCTTCACCCGCAGAGTTCCCGCTTCCTCTTCCAGGCGCATCTCCAGCACGGGCGACCACAACCTTCGTTTGGCCCTGGGCAAACTGACCCACAAGTGATCGTGCAACACCGATCCATCGAAAGGGCAGTGCGGTTCCTTCAAGCGCATGGCGGCTTCCTTGGTCAGCGTGTCCCGCTGAATGGGACTCTCCAGCTCAAAGCGAGGGCGCAAGCCTGGTTGCAGGACGGGTCGGGGCATGGGGGGACTCCTTGAAATGCTCTCAGCAAGAAGTAGCCATCTCTTGTAATGTTAGAGAAGACAAACAATCTTGTGTTGAACAATTGACAAGCATGCAATCAATGGAGCTGTGATCATGAAAACTGTTTGCTGGACAAAGGCATCACTTCTATTCCTCCTCTCTGGATCCTTGGCCGTCCTGCGCGCCGATCAGCGGCCCTGGGTGTGGACCTATGGGCATGACATGCAGGCCCCGGGCCACGCGGAGCTTGAACATTACCTGACTTTGCAAAGCGTTGACTGGAGCGCGCGCGAAGAGAACCTGAAGAGCGTCCACCAGATGGAAGTGGAAATCGGCATGACACCGCGCCTGGATGTGGCCCTTTATCAGGTGTTCTCGCGCACACCGGGCAGCAGTCTGGATTGGGAAGGCTTCAAGCTGCGCACCCGCTGGAGAGTGCTGGGTGAAGGGAGCTTCGGCCACCCGGTGGTGTACCTGGAATACGCCGACAACGCCACCCTGAGCGAAAGTGTGTGGGAAGCCAAGCTTTTGCTTGATGAGGAATGGGGCCCCTGGCGTGTGGCCCTGAATCCGGTGGTGGAGCGCGAGGAGGGTGAATGGGAGGCGGGCGCCAGCGCGGGTATGAGCTGGCGTGTCGGCAGCCATCTTTCCCTGGGGGGGGAGGCCCGAATGAACGGGAACGGTCTGCGCTTGGGCCCCGTGCTTGCCCATGGCGGACCGGGACTGTGGTCGGCCCTGGGGGCCAGCTGGCCCGTGGGCGGCGCGGAAGTGGGTGAGAACTCCCATGAGATCCGCCTCATCATCGGACTGGGCTTGCGGCCTTAGTGGATTGGTGTGTTGCGCCATCGGCATGGCCTTGCACGCCTGACCTGGGGATAGAGGCCTGACGCTTTTGAGCGCGCGGCCCAAAGGCTACCTTGCACGCAAGGCAATCAAACCTGGAGATACCATGCATCCCCACAGCGTCGAACTCTTGAACAAGGCCGTGGCTGACGAACTGGCCGCCGTGCACCAATACATGTTCTTCCATTTCCATTGTGACAACCAGGGCCTGGAGCTGCTCTCCACCCTGTACCGCCGCATCGCCATTGAGGAAATGATGCATGTGGAGCGCCTGGCCGAGCGCATCCTTTTCCTGAAGGGCAAGGTGCTCATGGCTCCCGCCGTGGAGGTGGAGCAGATCACGGATGTGAAGGACATGCTGGCCATGTCCATGAAAATGGAGCAGGACAGCGCCCGGGACTACAACCTGTGGGCCAACGAGTGCGGCGCCAACGCCGACAGCGTGTCCAAGAAGCTCTTCGAAGGCCTGGTGGAGGACGAGGAGCGCCACTTCAACACCTTTGAGCAGGAGTGGGACAACTTGAACCGCTACGGCGACCGTTACCTGGCCCTTCAGTCCATTGAGCGCAGCAAAAAGGGCGGCATGCCCGCCACCCAGTAGGCCTGCGCGTCCCCGCCGGGACGGGCCATTGGAATGTCTGTCGGACCTGGCCTTTGCAGCTTTAATGGCCGCTGTGGATTCTGTCTGCTTGAATTCTTGCGGGCAATGTCTATGCGCGTCAAGAAGTTTTGCGGGATCCGCTTTCACGAGGGTGTGATTCCCCTGGAAGGGCCACGTCCGACAGACTGCTGATTCCACATAGCCCCTGGCTCCATTCCATTCTGCGAGGTCTCCATGGACGGCGCCTCCCTTTTGCCCCCCGCCCTTTGCCCGCGCCCCTTGTCCTGCCTTCCCTTGCCCGGGAAACCCCGACGCCTGGGTGGCCCGCGGCCCCTGGCTCCACGCTGGCGGGAGTCCTGTCAATTGGATGATGCCGCGCGTCTGCGTGTGGAAGCCCACATGGCTCATCGGGGACTGCTGGATCCTCGGGCGGCGGACGAGCTTGTTTTGGGACTGGACACCCTGCCCGGCGAAAGCCCGGAGTCCTGCCACTTGCGCCTGTGGGCGGGAGGCGGCGAAGCCCTGGCTATGGACGAGGGCGGCCTGCATCGGGCGGTAGAGCTGCTGGCGGCCATGGCGGAAGCGCCAAGCGGCCCCGCACTGGAGATTCGCGACAGACCCTTGCACGCCTGGCGTGGCATGATGCTGGATTGTTCCCGCCACTTCTGGCCCATGCCGGTGGTGAGGCGAGTGCTGGACGAGCTGGCCCGCCATGGGGGAAACCGCCTGCACCTGCACCTTACGGACGACCAAGGCTGGCGGCTGCCCCTGCCCCAGCGGCCTCGGCTGGAGGAGATTGGCGCCTGGCGTCTGGAGGCGGATGGCAGCCGTCACGGTGGCATGTATTCGGCAATGGAGCTGCGGGCCCTGGTGGCCCATGCCCAGGATCTGGGGGTGGAGATCCTGCCCGAGGTGGATCTTCCCGGGCACTGTGGCGCCCTGCTGGCGGCTTTGCCGGAATTGTCCTGCGGTGGAAATGCCCAAGGGGTGCCCCGCGCCTGGGGTTGTCACAACGCGCTGCTCTGTTTGGGAAATCCATCCTTGCCAGAGTTCCTGGACGAATTGCTGGACGCGCTCAGCCAGCTTTTCCCCTTCTCCCATATCCATCTGGGTGGAGATGAAGTGCCGTCCCAGGTGTGGGGGCGCTGTCCCCGTTGTCGTGAACGCCTGCGCGGGAGCGGCGGCACGGATCCGGCCGCGCTGGCTGGCATTTGGCTGAAACTGACCGAGGCCCGCCTGGCCGCCCATGGCCGACATGGCGCCTATTGGGACGAGGCGCTGGACCATGTGCAGGACGGAGAATCCCTCATCTTCGCCTGGCGTGGTCCAGAGGCGGTGGCCCGGGCCCTGGCCAAGGGGCACCCCACCGTGGCCTGCCCCTTGCATCCCTGCTACCTGGATTTCTACCCCGGCCTTGACGAAGGCCAGCCCATGGCCATTGGCGGCTTCAACCACTGGAAGCACCTGCGTGCCTTTGATCCTCTTCGCCTTGCCCGGGAGGGGGGCGCTGGGAGGGAGCTGCTGCTGGGCAGCCAGGGCAATTTGTGGGCGGAATATGTGGACTCGGAGGAGCGCCTGATGGAGCGCCTCCAGCCGCGCCTGGCCGCCCTGATGGAAGCTCTGTGGCGCGGTCCGGAGGAGGATGCCGGTGACGATGCCTTCGCGCGGCGCCTGCCGCAGCTGACCCGCGCGGCGTGGAGCCGGGGATGGCGCAGTTTGGTGGATGCCCCACGACCCCTGCATACTCCGCTGGCCCTGCCCGGCAAGGAGCTGAGGGTGGCATTTGAGCTGTGGCCCGAGGGCCGCCTGGAATGCAGCACGGATGGCCACAACTGGGCGGCCCTTCCCAATCAGGCGGAGGTGGATCTCCCTCCCCATGTGGACAGCCTGCGTCTTCAGCTGCGTCAGCTTTTGCCCCATGGGGCCTGCAGTCCGCCCCTTCCCCTGCACGTGCGTCGGGAGAAGCCGTGGCCCAGTGGAAAGGATGAAAGCGCCGCCGCTGTGGACGCCACCTCATGCCGCTGGCTCTGCGCTCCCCATGCCGACTGGCGTCTGGTGGCGCTGGATCCTGCCTGGGCGGCCTGGACTTGCGATAGCCTGGACTGGCCCCGGGAGCAAGTGGAGGCGCGCCTTGCCATGCCTGTCATGGAGATTCCGCCGCCCGCCCAACCCTGGAGCCAAGAGCCCGCCACGCCGACGCTTCCGGAGATAGTCCCGTGGGGCATGTGCCTTGGGCTAAGTCGGGAGACGCTTTGGGCGGTGCCACGCACGGGACGCTGGCGTCTGGTGCTGCGCAGCGCCAGTCTTGCCCGCCTGTGGGTGGATGGCCGCCTGGTGCTGGATCAGGACGGTTTCCGTCCCGGCGGAACCCTGGCAGACTGGATTCCACTTGAGGAGGGCCCGCACCACCTGCGTCTGGACTGGCTCAATTCGCGTGGAGGAGATTGTCAGCTGGAGCGCTTGTGCGAGGACTGAAGCTGTTCCGCACTTGGCGAAGGTGTTAGGCGGCCCCGGCTTCCCGCGCCGCCCATTCCGAGAGGCGTCCTGCCGGCCGCAGGGCTTCCACTTCCAGCATGGCCTCCTCCGCTTCCACCACCACGCGTCCCTCCAGCAGGAAAGGGCCAGGCCCGCGCAACAGCAGGGCATGGCGCTCCCAACACGCGGGAAAGAGCACGGCCTCCCAGGTGCCGGTGGCGTCTTCCAGTGAGAGAAAGGCCATGCGCTCGTGGCGTGTGCGCGTGTGGATGGTTTTGCGTGCGAAGACCCAGCCGATCATCTCCACCGGGCGGCCCACGCAGTGCCACAGATCCCGGGCACGCACACAGCGCTGGGGGAGCTCGCCAAAATCGAAGAGCTCCAGCGGGTGGCGGCTGATGCCGTAACCCAGGGCATCGCGCTCATGGCTCCACAGCTCAATCCAGCTCCAGCGTCCGGCGGCGGGGGAAGGCGCCTCCTCTTGGAAAAGGCCAGGGGAAGCCCTGCCTTCCGCCTTGCGCCCGGCGCGCAGATCCCAAAGCAGTGAAGGCCGCCGTTCCCGGGGATCACCGGGACCCGCCAGGGCATCCAGGGCTCCGGCCTGGATCAGCGCCTCCAGCTCCCCGCGGGAAGGCTCCACGCGTCGGCGGAAGTCGCCCAAGCCCGAGAAGGGCAGGCGGGCGCGCTGGTCGAAAAGGCGGCGCCGGGTGGCCAGCTGCAGGCCCTTCACCTGCTGCAGACCCACGCGCAGCTGTCCGCCATCGCTGGTTTCCTGTGGCGCATGGCCTTGCCCCACATAGCGATCCTGACCGTGCACCACGCAGGGACCCAGCACACGCAGGCCCAGGCGGCGCGCTTCCTGCACATAGGCGGCGCTGGAGAAGAAGCCCCCCTGGTTGCTGAGCACGGCGGCCATGAACTCCGCCGGACGATGGGCCTTGTACCAGGCCAGCCGGTAGCTGAGCACGGCGAAGCTGGCGCTGTGGGCCTTGCAGAAGGCGTAGCCTGCAAAGGATGAAATCTGCCTCCACAGCTCCCGGGCCACCTCCGGCTCCACGCCCCGGGCCGCGCAGCCCCGGTGGTAGCGTTCCTCAAACGTGGCCAGGGCCACCTTGTCCGTGCCTTTGCCACTCATGGCACGACGCAGCAGGTCCGCCTCCGCCAGGCTCATGCCCGCCAGACCCGCCACCACATGCATCACATCCTCCTGGTAGACCATGACGCCGTAGGTGTCTTCCAGCAACTCGCGCAGCAGCGGATGCAGGAAGCCCACGGGCCAGGCCTCCCCCGGCGGGGTGGCGGCCACGGCACGATGGTGGCGGATAAAGGCCTGCATCATGCCCGATTCGGACACCCCGGGGCGGATGATGGAACTGGCGGCCACCAGATCCTCGAAAGAGCCGCAGCGCAGCTTGCGCAAAAGGGCCTGCATGCCCGGCGACTCTATGTAGAAGCAGCCCATGGTGCGACCCTCACGCACCAGGGCGGCGGTGGCGGGCTCCCGTTCCAGCTCATAGGGGCTGAAGGGGGGCATCTCGCGGCCGGCGGCCCGGTCCTGGCGCACCAGATCCGCGTGCACGCCCAGGCCGCGCTGGGCCAGCAGGTCGATCTTCAATAGGCCCAGCTCCTCCACGGGATGCATGTCCAGCTGGGTGACCGTGACGCCGCGACCGGCGCGCTGCAAGGGGAGCCAGTGGGTGATGGGCTGCGGGGTGATGAGCACGCCGCCCACATGGATGCCCAGGTGGCGGGGCAGGCCCACCAGACGACGCACCCAGGGCAGAAGGCTGCGCAAGGGCTCGGAGTCCGCGTCCAGACCGTGGCGATGGGTGCGCGCCAGCTCCTCCTCCCAGTCCTGCGGGCCTCTGGGAAAGTTGCGTGTCAGCTCCTCCAGTTCCCGCCCGGCCAGGCCTTCCACCTTGGCCAGTTCCCGCAGGGCGCCCCGGGGTCCAAGGGTCACGGTCGTGCACAACAGCGCGGCGTGGCGGGCGCCGAAACGCTCCAACACAAAACGCAGCACCTCGTCCCGATCCGCCCAGCTGAAGTCCAGATCGATGTCCGGCGGAGTGGAGCGCCAGGGATTCAGGAAGCGTTCGAAGGAAAGGCGGTGGCGCAGGGGATCCACTTCCGTGAAGCCCAACACATGGGAGACAAGGGAATTGGCCGCGCTGCCCCGCCCGATCATGGGAAGGCCGCGGTCGCGCACGAAAGAGGTGATCTCATGCACCACAAGAAAGTAGCCGGAAAAGCCAAGGTGGGAAATCACTTCCAGCTCGCTGGCGAGGCGTTCGCGCGCCTGGGCCAGCGTAACCACCCCTGTACAGCCGGGCTTTCCGCCGGGACCGCGTCTCCGCCATGGACCTGGCGCGGGATAGAAGCGGGGCAGGGCCTGATGGCACAGGGCGGACAGGCGTTCATGATCATCGCCCGTACTGCCCGGCAGGCGTGGCAAATGAAGCTTCCCCGTTTCCACGCCCAGGGGGCAACGCTCCCACAGCTCCTCCATGCGGCGGCGGGCGGCGGGCAGGGCGGAGAAGGGGGCGAAGAACTCGGCGGGGGAGGGCATGTGGCCTTGGGCATTCCACTGCCCTGCCGCCAGGATGTGCTCACGGCTGCGGTTCTCGTGCAGGGCGCGGATACGCTGATGCAGACCTGCGTGCTCCGCATCGAGATAATCCACCACGCCGTGGGGAAGCACGGGAAGCTCCAGACGGCGGGCCTGCTGCCACAGGGCATTGGCCTGGCGGCGGTTCCGGGTGGGATCCAGCGCCACCGAGACGCGCCCGCCCTCCGGCAGGAATAGCGAACAAGCCGCCGGGCAGAAGAACTCCAGGGCTGCGGCGGGCAGCACCAGCTGGCTGTGGCGAAGCTCCCCGCAGGCTTCCAGCAGCGCCTGACGCCACGCCTCGGGCGGCAGGGGGGCGGTGGCCTCGGGTTCCCTCGCCTCATCGGCACCCTCGGCCCCCACCCCCGCACCATCCACAGGGAATTGCTCTCCATCCATTCCAGCTTCCAGCAGAGGGATGTCCCGCAGGGCCCAACCCCGGGGCGGGCGATCCTCCCAAGCGGGCCCCAGCTGATCCAGGCTGGCCAGCTGGCACAGCTCGCTTAGCCCTTCCCGGCCTTCCGCCAGCACCAGGGCGCCACCCAGCCGAGGCAGGCGCAAACCCAGGATGGGGCGGATGGGCCTGCCCTCCCGGGCCAGCTCATCACTGGCCCGTTTCAGATCCACCATGCCATAGAGCCCGCGATCGTCGCACAGGCTTATGGCTGGCCAGCCCCGCTCCTGGGCGCCGCGAGCCAGCTCCGCCACGCTGTGGCAGCCGCGCCCGAAACTGAAGTGGCTGTGCAACTCCAGCATGCCGTCCTCATTTGCTGGGTTCTCTCCGCAGGGATGGCAGGGGCGGCGCTTTTACCAGGCCGGAACGAAGAGACGGTGGATGCCGCGCGCGCCCAGGCGGAGGGCCTCCAGAGCCAGGAGGGCCAGCAAAGCCAGCACGGGAAGCAGATGCTCCATGCCAAGTTGCCAGGCGGCGCCGGTGCCTCGCAGGATATCCAGCGCACGACTGCGACGGGGAAGGGCCATCAGACCATGGGCCGTGTTGCTTAAGGTGTTCATGATGCACTCCGAGTTGTGTTCTGTCTCATGCGGCGCGGGGCCCGCTGTTCGGCCCGGATGCCAGACGCAGCGCGCCCGTTCCCAGGGAGATGCTGCCCGGCCCCCAGCGTCGCCGCAGCTGCAACAGGGCCTGATCCAGCAAGCGCTCCCGGCTTTCGGCTTCCCGTGCCAGGGGGCGGGCCAGGGGCGCAAGGGAGAGGGCTGACGCGAAGAGGCGCAGCTGGCTGCTGTCTTTTTCCGTGTCCAGGCTGATGCTCAGCTCGCGCACCCGCAGGCGGCGTGCATCCAGGGCTTCGCCAAGCAGGCGGCGTCCGGTTCGGCGCAGGCACTGGCGACGGCTTTCCTCATGCTGGGGGCGCAGACGGGCATGACGTGTTTGGCGCAAACCGTCGTTCCAAAGCAGGGTTAGCTCCACGGATTGAGGCGCGCGCCCCGCTTCCCGGGCGCGGCCCAGCACCACCTCCAGCACCTCCAGCAGGTGGCTTTCCAGCAAAGCGGGATCGGCGCTGTCGGCGGACAGACGCTGGGAGGCCTGCAGGGGTGCGGTGGTGGGATCCTCGGCGGTGCCATGGTCATCCAACTGGCCAAGCAGGGCGCTGAGGCGCCGGGCGGGCATGCCATAGAGGCGTTGAAGTTGGGAAGGGCTCAGTGTCCGGGCTTCGCCCACGGTGCGTACCCCCACCTCACCCAGGGCGCGCAGAAGGGAGGAGCTCAGCTCTGGCAGGCCCGCCAGGGGAAAGCCATCCAGCAGGCTGCGTTCCGCTTCTCCTTGAGCGGCGTGCCACTCACCGGCCCGGGCCCTGCGGCAGAGCAGGCGCGCCGCCAAAGGTGAGGATCCAATGCCCACGGCGGCCAGCAGGCCTTCTTCGCGGCTCAAAGAGTCCAGCAGGTGCCGGGCCAGACCCTCTTCATGGGGAAAGAGCAGGGTGGAGCCCCGCAGGTTGAGCAGGAAGGTGGCCCCCCTTTCCTCCCGCGCACCGGGGAGGAGGGCTGCCAGACGGGTGCGCACCGCCTCCAGCAAGGCTTGGACCCGTTCCGCCCGCCCCTCCACCACCAGCAGGCCGGGATGGCGGCGCAGCCACGCGGCCAGCGTTTCCCCAGGCCTTCCAGTGGCTTCCAGCGCGGGGGAGAGCCCCAGCACCTGGGAACGCGGTTCCCGCCCGGTGGCCACCACAAAAGCCTGTTCCCGCAGGGCGGGATTGAGCCGCATCTCCACCTGGGCGAGGAGGTGGGGCAGTCGAAGGGCCAAGTGGCGCGATAAGGAGATACTGTCCATTTGTTCACAAAGATGTGAACAAAAATGAGAGGAGTCAAGCCCGGAAGTGATCAGCCTGTCATTTCCGCGAAAGTGGGAGTCCATGCGGACAAGAGATCCCAGCGCTCGCTGGGATGACAGTCTGCGAGAACCGCTGGCGCCGCGAAGGAATCCGAGGTTCGAGAACGAGAGATCTGCGGCGAGAACAGCCCTTGAATCACGGCTCGCGCCACTTGCCCTGCTGCTTCACCAGCTCCACCAGCTGGGCCACGGCATCGGCCTGGGGAACATTGCGTCGCACCACCTCGCGGCCCACATAAAGATCAATGTGGCCCGGGGCGCTGCCCACATAGCCGAAGTCGGCATCGGCCATCTCGCCGGGGCCGTTCACGATGCAGCCCATCACGGCAATCTTCAGGCCGGGCAGATG
The DNA here is from genome assembly GCA_903910645.1 of uncultured bacterium. Classification (GTDB taxonomy): domain Bacteria; phylum CAIWAD01; class CAIWAD01; order CAIWAD01; family CAIWAD01; genus CAIWAD01. Next base: position 21,444 of record CAIWAD010000061.1, read on the forward strand.
GCGCGTGGCCTCCTGGATGCGCGCCGTGACAGGCTCCAGCTCGAAGAGGGTGCGGCCACAGCCGGGGCAGCTCACATACTCGGTGGCGAAGAGGCGGGCGCCGGCGCCCTGCAGCACGGAGAAGGCGAAGAGACGGCTTCCCGTCATGGCCACATCGCTCTCCAGCGTCAGGCTGTGGATGATGCCGTCGGCCAGAAGGCAGCCCACCGTGCCCGCCAGGGCAATGGGATCCTTGCACATCTCCCGCGTGGCCAGGAAGTCCAGCGGCAAATGGCTGCCCATGCGGCGCAGGGCCAGATCCAGCAGGCGATAGCTGGTCACCGGAACCTCGCTCTCGATGCTGAGCAAGGTGCGCCCGGCGGGGAAGTGATCGTGGATGTAGCGCAGCAGGCTGTTGATCTGCGGCAGCTGCCTTGTGGTGATGTGGAACTGCAGGATTTCGTCCACATCCTGCACCACTGGCGCCCAGCTGCTCACATCGTCCTGGATCACCTCCACGGGGATGATGCGGCGCACCACATTGGATTCCACCACATCGCTGCGCAAAAGCGTCACCGGCCGGCCGCCCACCCGGCGGCAACAGGGCGCGGCCTCACCAGGGGCGCGGGGCATCAGGCTGTCCGCCTGGGGCAACTGGTCCAGCAAAGGGGAAAGGCCCGGCACATCCTGGGCGCCTTCCGGCAGCGTGACCGGGAAGACCGCGCCCTCGCCCGCCTGGAATCGGCTGTGGCGGTCGCCGGTAAGGTGCGTGGGACGGGGATTCCACGACAGCCAGTCATGCCCGCATTCGGGGAAGTCCAGGCGCGTGTCCGCCACTGGCTTCGAATAGTGCGTGGCCAGGGCCATGGCGGGCCCAATTTCCATTTCCGGCGGATCGGTGAGGGACACGCGGATGGTGTCCCCCAAACCGTCCTCAAGCAGGGCGCCAATGCCCTGGGCGCTCTTGAGGATGCCTTCGATGCCGCCACCCGCCTCCGTTACCCCCAGATGCAGGGGATAAAGAGTCTCGCGCTCGCGCAGGTGCTCCACCAGCTCGCGGTAGGCATAGACCATTACCCGCACATTGCTTGCCTTCATGGAGAAGACGATGTCGTGGAAGCCCTCCTCCCGGCAGAAATCCAGGTACTCCAGGGCGCTCTCCACCATGCCTGTGGTGGTGTCCCCGTGGCGGTAGACCATGCGCTGGGACAAGCTGCCGTGATTCACGCCGATGCGCAGAGCACGGCCTTCCTGCTTCAACAGGCGCACCAAGGGCAGGAAGGCCTCCCGCGCGGCCTCGCGGCCCTCGTCGAAGTCCCGCTCGCTGATGGCCTTCTCGTCGCGGCCCGGCCGACCGGAGAAGTTCCCCGGGTTGATGCGCACCTTCTCCACATGCAGGGCGGCCTCCATGGCCGCCCGCGGGCTGAAGTGGATGTCCGCGCACAGGGGCACGCGGCAACCCTGGCGGCGCAGCTCCTTGCGGATCTCACCCAGGGCGCGGGCCTCCGCCACAGTGGGCGCCGTTATGCGCACCAGTTCGCAGCCCGCTTCCGCCAGGCGCAGGGCCTGGGCCACGGTGGCGGCCACATCATCGGTGGGCGTGGTGGTCATGGACTGGACACGGATGGGGTGTTGGGCCCCCAGCAGCAGGTCGCCAATGCGCACTTCCCGCGTGTTCAGGCGGCGGGGGCGCAGGCGGTTGGGCAGGTACATCCACAGGCCTTTCGTGAACCTGATGGCAATCTATCGCCGCTTGCCGGAAAGGGCAACGGCGCCTGAGAACTAGTGGAGCGCTTCATGTGACGCCTGGGAGCCTCCCACAGAGAGTTGGCCCGGGCACGAACTGGCCAGGATCCAGCGGATCAGCCGATGCTGTCCATGTGCTGAAGGTCCAGCGGGCTCCACCCGCGCCGGAGACCCTTTCAAACCTTATCTTCACAGGCCGCTTCCATGGAAAAAGCGGCCATGATAGACCCCCGCACCGGCACAGGAGGACAAGGTGCCCACGGAATTGCCCCGCGACATCCATCGTATTGCCATTTCCACTTCCGGCGGCGACGCGCCGGGATTGAACGCAGTCATCCGCGGCGTCACCAAGGCCGCCATCCTCAAGCACCGCTGGGAAGTGGTGGGCTTGCTCAATGGGCTGGAAGGCCTGGTTGACACCACCCGCACCGTGCAACTGGGGCTGGAACAGGTGCGTGGTCTGCTCTCCCGCGGCGGCACGGTGCTGGGCGCGGCCTCCCATGGCAATCCCTTTTCCCGCAGCGTGGTGAAGGATGGCCAGGCCGTGGTGGAGGATCTTCGTCCCCTTCTGGTGAAGAATTTCCGCTATCTGGGCCTGGACGCCCTGGTGTGCATTGGCGGTGAAGGCACCATGAAGATCGCCGCCATGCTGGGGGAAATGGGCATCCCAGTGGTGGGCGTGCCCAAGACCATAGACAACGATTTGGCGGGAACGGAACTCACCTTTGGCTTCCACACCGCGGTGCAAACCGCCATGGAGGCCCTGGACCGCTTGCAGACCACGGCGGCCAGCCACCATCGCGTGATGATCCTGGAGCTCATGGGTCGCTACGCGGGCTGGATCTCCCTCATGGCCGGCCTGGCTGGCGACGCCGACATCATCCTTGTGCCGGAGATTCCCTTCGACATGCAGGAGGTGGTGGACACGGTGCTGCGCCGCAACCGGCGCGGGGCCAGTTTCTCCATCATCGTGGTGGCGGAAGGCGCGCGCGAGAAAGAGGGCGACCTGCATGTGCTGCGCCACGCCACGGAAGGCACTTATGCCAATGAGCGCCTGGGCGGCATTGGAGGCTGGCTGGCGGACCGCATTCACGAGCAGACGGGCCTGGAGTGCCGCAGCACGGTGCTTGGCCACATCCAGCGCGGCGGCTCGCCCATCGCCTTCGACCGCATCCTGGCCACCAAGTTCGGCGTGAAGGCCGTGGGCATGATCGCCAAGGGCCGCTTCAACCACCTGGCCGTGCTGGAGAACGGGGAGATTGTCGCCCGGCCCTTCAGCGAAGTGGTGGACCGCGAGAAGAATGTGGATCCCGACGGACAAACCGTGCGTTACGCCGAGCGGCTGGGCATCAACTTCGGGCGGCTCAACCGCGAAGTGCGCATTTGATGAGCGGCGCCCAGCACATCCGTGTGGACCAGCTCAAACTGGGCAGTCGCCTGGCGGGCGATGTGCTGGAAACAGGTGCCGACGGCCAATCCGTGCTGCTTTACGCGGCGGGGCAGGTCATCAACACCGAGTGGCAGCTGAACCGCCTGCGCGAGTCGGGAGCCCTGGTGGTGCCCGTGGCGCCGGACAGCGTGCGTGAGCCGGTGGCGACGTTCAGCGCCGCTGAGCATCGTGCCTTGCTGATGGAGCAGCGGCGGCGCGTGGACGATGCCCGTCCGGCGGAAGCCCAAGCCGAGGCCGGTGTGCTGCGTTTCCTGGAGCAGATCCAGACAGGCAGCGGGCACGAAGTGGATCAGCGCGTGCTGCTGGACCAGGTGGACCACCTGAGCCGCCAGGGTCGGCAGTCGCCGGAGTTGCTGGATGTGCTCTGCCTGCTGCGCGAGGCATCGCCCCGCCTGTTCCGCCACAGCCGCAATGTGGCCTCTCTTGCCCTGCGCGTCTCCCTGTATCGCCAGCCCGATGTCAGCGACGAGGATCTGCGCCGGGTGGTGATGGCCGGCCTGTTGCACGATGTGGGCATGGTGCACTGCCTTGGTCTGGATCAGCTGAACGAAGGCGAGGTGGACGAGACCTCCGAACTCTTCCGCGATCATCCGGACTTTGGCGTGGGCATTGTGCTGGAAATGGGCGGCGTGCCCACGGAGGTGCGCCGCGTGGTGGCCGAACACCACGAGCGCCTGCACGGGAACGGCTTTCCCAATGAACTGGGGGGGCGGGACATCCACCCCATGGCCGAGTTGATTGGACTGTGCGACACCTATGAAAGGCTCACCCACGGCATCACCTATCGGCGGGCCCTGTCGCCGGTGGCCGCGCTGAACCTCATCCAGGGCTGGGCCCGGCGCGAGTTCCACGAGGAGCTGGTGCTGGCCTTCACCCGCGCCCTGGGGCCCTGGCCCATTGGCGCACCGGTGGAGCTGGACAACGGCCTGAAGGGGCGTGTCATGTCCCGGGTGAACCCTTTCGCGCCGCTGGTGGCCTGCCGCGCCGCGGATGGCGGCCTTCAGCTGGTGGACTGCGCCCGCGAAGGTCTCTCCGTGCGCCGTGGTCTGGCTCCCGCCCAGGCGGAGCTGCACCCCACGGAGATTTTCTAAGCCGTGTTCGTGACATTCCAACGGGAGAAGAGCGCCGCCCTCCGCGGCGCTTCGCTTTGGGTTGGGAAAGGGATGGAAAAGTCGGCATGAGCCTTGTTCTGGGTGTCATTCCCGCACGATTCGCCTCCACCCGCTTTCCCGGCAAGCCCCTGGCCTTGCTGGGGGGAAAACCCATGGTGCAATGGGTGTGGGAGGCCGCCCGCCAGGCCGAGAGCCTGGACGATGTGGTGGTGGCCACCGATGATGTGCGCATCGCGGAGGCGGCCCGGGCTTTTGGCGCCCGCGTGGCCATGACCCGTGCGGACCATCCCAGCGGCACGGACCGCCTGGCGGAGGTGGCGGGGGCCTGTCAGGCGGAGATCCTGGTGAACATCCAGGGGGACGAGCCCCTCATGCGGCCGGAGATCATCAATGCCACCGTGGCGCCGCTGCTGGCGGATCCGTCCCTGCTCTGCGCCACGCCGGTGACGGCCTTCCGGGACCGGGGGGAATTCCTCAGCACGGACACGGCCAAGGTGGTGGTGAACGCCCGGGGCGACGCGCTTTATTTCAGCCGGTCGCCCATTCCCCACGCAAGGGACGGCGAACTCGCCCTGGACGGGGCCCTGAAGCATGTGGGCCTCTATGTGTACCGGCGGGAGCTGGTGCTGCGCTTCAGCAGCCTGTCCAGCTGCCTGGAGGACACAGAGAAACTTGAGCAGCTGCGTCTGCTGGAAAACGGCATTGCGGTGCGCACCGTGCGGGTGGACTACCAGCCCCTGGGCGTGGATCGCCCGGAGGACCTGGCCCGCGCCGAGGAACTGTTGAGAGAGCAAGGCCCCAACTGATCCGAGGAGGACCCATGGCCCGCACGCCACGCCTGTCCAGCAAGTTTGTCTTCATCACTGGTGGCGTGGTCTCCTCGTTGGGAAAGGGGGTCACCATCGCCTCCCTGGGCATCCTGCTCAAGCTGCGCGGCCTGAAAGTGAATGTCATCAAGCTGGATCCCTATCTGAATGTGGATCCCGGCACCATGAGCCCCTATCAGCACGGCGAAGTTTATGTCACCGACGACGGCGCCGAGACAGACCTGGATCTGGGCCATTACGAACGCTTCCTGGACATCTCCACCAGCCGCCTGAGCAATGCCACCACGGGCCAGATTTACGACGCCGTCATTCGCAGGGAGCGTGCCGGGGACTACCTGGGCGCCACTGTGCAGGTCATTCCCCACATCACGGACGAAATCAAGCGCCGCATCAGCGAGCTGGCCAGGGCGGAGAAGAACACGGACATCGTGCTGGTGGAGGTGGGCGGCACCGTGGGCGACATCGAGAGCCTGCCTTTCCTGGAGGCCATCCGCCAGTTCGCGCTGGATGTGGGCCGGCGCAACAGCGTCTTCGTCCACCTCACCCTGCTTCCCTGGGTGGGCAAGGCCGGCGAGCTGAAGACCAAACCCACCCAGCACAGCGTCATGCGCCTGCGGGAGATCGGCATCCAGCCGGACATCCTGGTTTGCCGCAACGACCAGGGCATTCCCAAGGACGCCCGCGCCAAAATCGGCCTCTTCTGCAATGTGCGCCCTGAGGATGTCATTGACGCCCGGGACATGGATTCGGTCTATGAGGTGCCACTGGAGTACGAGCGCCAGCGGCTGGCGGACAATGTGCTGGACAAGCTGGGGCTGAAGGCGCGGAGCAAGGACCTTGAGCCCCTTGAGCGACTGGTGGAGACCATCCGCGGCCTGAAGGGCGAGGTGGAGGTGGCCGTGTGCGGCAAGTATGTGCGCCTGGCCGACGCCTACAAGAGCATCAGCGAGGCGCTTTACCACGCCGGTTTCGAGCTGGGACGCAAGGTGCGCATCCGTTGGGTGGACTCGGAGAAGGTAACGGCGGAGAACGCCGCCGAGACCTTTGCCGGCGTGGGGGGCATCCTCATCCCCGGCGGTTTCGGCGAGCGCGGCATTGAAGGCAAAATCCAGGCCGCCCGCCACGCCCGGGAGCAGGGCATCCCCTTCTTCGGCATCTGTCTGGGCATGCAGGTGCTGGTGATTGAATACGCTCGCCATGTGTGCGGGCTGAAGAACGCCAACTCGTCCGAATTCTCCGCCCGCCTCCGCCATCCGGTGGTGGACCTGATGCAGGACCAGCGCGGGGTGAAGGTGAAGGGCGCCACCATGCGCCTGGGCGCCTGGCCCTGCGTGCTGAAGACGGGCAGCCGGGCCCACAAGGCCTACCGCAAGGAGGTCATCCAGGAGCGCCACCGGCATCGTTATGAGGTGAACAACCGGTACCGCGACGCGCTTGCGGCCGGTGGCTTGATCCTGTCGGGCCTAAGCCCCGACGAGCATCTGGTGGAAATGGTGGAAGTGGGCGGACATCCCTGGTATGTGGGCTGCCAGTTCCACCCCGAATTGAAGAGCCGCGTCATGCGGCCCCACCCCCTCTTCCGTGATTTCGTGCGCGCCTGCATGCGCCAGGCCTGAAGGAAGGAGTCTCCATGTTCCGCACCATCCGCGTGGGAAATCTGACCATTGGCGGCGGGCCGCTGGCCCTAATCGCCGGACCCTGCGTCATTGAAAGCCGCGATGTCTGCCTGCAGGTGGCGGAGCACGCCAAGGGCCTGGCCGACGCCCTGGGTCTGCCGCTTATTTTCAAGAGCAGCTACACCAAGGACAACCGCAGCACCATCACCAGCTACCAGGGCCCCGGCCTGGAGGAAGGCCTGAAAGTGCTTCAGGAGGTGAAGGACACCTTCGGCATTCCCGTCTTGAGTGATGTGCACACCCCAGAGGAGTGCGCTCCGGCGGCGGAGGTGCTGGATGTGCTGCAGATTCCCGCCTACCTGTCCATGCAGAGCAGCCTGGTCATTGCCGCCGCCCGCACGGGAAAAGCGGTGAATGTGAAGAAGGGCCAGTTTCTGCATCCCCTGGACATGCGCAATGTGGTGGGGAAGATTGAGGCCTGCGGCAACCCCAACATCCTCCTTACGGAGCGGGGCACCTGCCTGGGCTACCACAACCTGGTGGCGGACATGCGCAGCCTGCCCATGATGCGCAGCCTGGGCTATCCCGTGGTCTTCGACCCCACCCACACCGTGCGCAAGTACGGCGTGAGCAGCGCGGATCCCGCCGGAGGCGAGCCCCAGTACATTCCGCACCTCACCCGGGCGGGCGTGGCGGCGGGAGTGGACGTGCTCTTCATCGAAACCCATCCGGATCCCGCCAGCGCCCTGTGCGATGCCGCCAGCATGCTGCCCATGTCCCGCCTGCGGGCCTTGATGGAAGACTGCGTGCGCATCCACGACATCGCCCGCGCCGCGGACAACCGGCCCTTTGAAAGCTGCGGGTTGCCCGCGTGAAAGACCTTGCCCCGGAAGAGCTGATCCGCCGCGCCCGCGCCCTGCGTCTGCTGGTGCTGGATGTGGACGGCGTACTCACCGACGGGCGCATCGTGCTTGGCGTGGAGGAGGAACTGAAGGCCTTCCACGCCCAGGATGGCCTGGGTATCACCCTGGCCCGGGAGGCGGGGCTGGCCGTGGGCATCATCACGGGCCGCAGCAGCCGGTGCGTGGCCCGCCGCGCCGCGGAGTTGAAGGTGGACCATCTGGTGCAGGGGCGTCCGGACAAGGATGCCGCCCTGAGTGAGCTGCTGGAAAGCCTGGGCTTGGGTGACCACCAGCTGGCAGCCATGGGCGACGACTGGATCGATCTGCCCATGCTGCGTCGCGCGGCCCTGGCGGCCTGTCCAGCGGACGCCCGGCCGGAGCTGGCCGGACACTGTCATGTCATGGCCTCCGCCAGGGGCGGGCAGGGTGCCGTGCGGGACTTCGTGGATCTTTTGCTGAAGGCCCGTGGCCAGCACAAGGATTTGCTGGAGCGCTACCTGATGGGCCGGGGCCCCGCGGCCTCCGCCCAGGGGCAATAGGAGAGGACATGGATCACGAGCTGGAGATCCTGCGGCAGGTGGTTGCCATTGAGCGCCAGGCCCTGGAGCGCCTGGAGGCCCGCATGGACACCTCCTTTGTGCGCGCCGTGGATCTCATTCTGGAGATCAGCGGCGGAGGCGGGGCGGAGGGCCGTGGTCCCACCTGTCCCGGTCGCCTGATTGTGTGCGGGCTGGGCAAGTCCGGCTTCATTGCCCGCAAAATTGCCGCCACCATGACCTCCACCGGCACACCCGCCTTCTTCGTTCATCCCATTGAAGGAGCCCACGGGGACTTCGGCCTGATCCAACCCGGGGACGGCGCCTTGGTGATCAGCAAGTCCGGCGCCGGAGAGGAGCTGAACACGCTCTTGCCGTTCCTGAAGCGGCGCGGCGTTCCCGTTGTCGCCATCACCCACGATCTGGAGAGTCCGCTGGCCCGCCATGCCGATGTGCTGCTGGACGCCTCCATTGAACAGGAGGCCTGCCCCAACGGCGTGGCGCCCACCACCAGCAGCACGCTGGCCCTGGTGATCGGCGACGCGCTGGCCGTGGCCCTCATGCGCCGCCGGGGCTTCACCCGTGAGGACTTCGCCTTCTTCCATCCCGCCGGAGCCTTGGGCCGCCAGTTGTTGCTCAGCGTGGGCGATGCCCTGCCGGCGGACCGTGGCCTGCCTTGCGTGGCCCTGGACACGCCCTTGCCGGAGGTCATCCTCAGCATCTCCACCAGCCGCTGCGGGGCCACTGCGGTGATGGACGGGGATCGGCTGGCCGGCCTCATCACCGATGGCGATCTGCGCCGCCACATGCTGCAGGCCGAGGATCTGCGCCACTTGCCCGCCCGCGAGCTCATGAGTCCGCATCCCAAGACCATGGAGGCCGCCCGCTTGGCGGTGGAGGCCCTGCGGGTGTTGAACCAGCACAAGATCCAACAGCTGGTGGTGCTGGAGAAGGGGCGTCCAGTGGGCATCCTTCACCTGCACGACCTGCTGGCCCAGGGCATTCGCTGATGCGCGGCGCGGCATTCCTGCCCTCGGCCCTGGTGGCAATCCTGCTCCTGTCCGGCTGCACCGTCGTGGAGGAGAAGCGCGCGCCGGGAAGTCGGCGGGAGGAGCCCGAGCAGATCTTCCTGGACGCCCGGGTGGAATTGCAGGAGGGCAGCCTGGTGCGCGGCGTGATGCGCGCCCGGCGCATGGAGCAGCAGCGCAAGCGCAGCACCGTGCGCATGGTGGGAGATGTGGAAGTGGTCAGCTGGGATGATTTGGGCCGCGTGGAAAGCCTGACTCTGTGCGACACCCTGCTCTATCGTCGGGATCGCCAGGATTTGAGCGCCGGTGGCCATGTGCGCATGATGGCCGCCTCCGACCCGGAAGGCCGCCGTCTGGATGGTGAAGGGCAAATAGCCGATCTGGCCAGCCTGCGCCGCCGCCCGCCTTTCCAGTTGCAGACCAGCCATCTGGACTGGGTGCAGCGCATCCAGCGGGTGGAGACCAAGGACATGGTGGTGTTCTACACCCCCTACGACACGCTGCGCGGCAAGGGCTTCAGCAGCGACCGCCGCCTGCGCAATTGGGAGATTGGCACCCCCATGGGTGTCACCCACCGGGTGCGGGACCAGAAGGACACGGACGGATGAGCAGGTTGAGCCGCATCCTTGCCGTTTTGGCCTGTTGGGGCCTTGCCCAGGGCGCCGGTTTCTTCGGCACGGGCCAGCGCGTGCCCTCGCCCGATGAGGCTCCCCCCGCCCTGACTCCTCCCGGACAACGGACGGCCACCCCTTCCCTGGCGGCACCCACGCGCCAGCCCGTGGTGCTGGATCGCGCGGACATCATGCGCACCATGGACATGGGCGGACGCCCCGTGCGGGAGCTGCAGGGCAATGTGCGCGTTCTCCATCAGGGCCGGGTGTTCACCTTTGAACTGGGCCGCTACGACCTCGAGGCGGGCCTGCTCACCTGCACGGGCAAGGTGCGCGTCACGGAAAAGGGCCATGTGCTCACCGCCGATGAAGTCAGCTACGACGAGAAGCGTGGCACGGTGAGTGCCCGGGGCCATGTGCACAGCAGCGGGGACAGCCTGGAGGCCTGGGCCGAACGCGGGAACTGGCTGAATGGCCTGCAGCAGGGTGAGCTGCAGGTGCAGGCCCGCCTGCTGGACAAGGCGCGCAGGGTGGAACTGAAAGCCGGACAGGTGGAGGTGGACCACATCAAAGGCGTGTACACGGCCACCCGCGCTCCGCTTCTCACCTTGATGGAGAAGCCGCCCACCACTTTGCAAGCCAAGCAGATCCAGTGGCGCCGCCAGGACAGCCTGGCCGTGGCCCTGCGCGAGGTCCGGCTGAACCGCGAAGACATTCAGGCCACCTGCGACAGCATGGTGTGGCATGACAACACGGAACGCATGGAATTCCTGAAGACTCCGGAAATCACCCGGGGCCGTCAGGTGGTGCGTGGTGACAAGGTGGAAGCCCTGCTGCGCCACCGACGGGATCTGGATTCCTTGTGGGTGCAGGGTGCGGCCCTGCTGGAAAGCCCGGCGGACAGCGTTAGCCTGCGCCTGCGTGACCAACTATCCGGCACCTGGATGGAAATGGATTTCGAGGCGGGGCAGCTTGTCAGCGTTTATGTGCAAGGTCAGGCCCGCAGCGTGAACTTCCTGAAGGACGAGCAGGGCAAGCCCGGCATGAATGTGGCGGACGCCGCGCGCATGTGGATCCGCTTGACGGATCAGAAATTGGACACCGTGAGCATGGGAGGAGGCATGGAGGCCCGATGGGTGCCTCTGGCGCCCCCTCCCCAGCCGGCCGGGGCGGTGGGGCCCTGATGGATTCCAGGCAGAGGGACAGGGCATGAGCGAGCGCATTTTTCGTGGCGAGGGGCTGGTGAAGCGCTATGGTCGGCGCACCGTGGTGGATGGCGCCACCGTGGAGCTGCGCACGGGTGAGATCGTGGGCCTGCTGGGCCCCAACGGCGCGGGCAAGACCACCAGCTTCTACATGATGACGGGCATGGTCCGTCCCAGCGCCGGCCGCATCCACTTGGACGACAAGGATGTGACGGGCATGCCCATGTTCCGGCGGGCCCGTGCCGGGGTGGGCTATCTGTCCCAGGAAGCGAGCATTTTCCGCAAGCTTTCCGTGGAAGACAATGTGAAGGCCATCCTGGAGACCATGCCCCTAAGTCGCGCCCAGCGCCGGGAGCGCCTGGACCAGTTGCTGGAAGACCTGCGCGTGACCCATTTGCGCCGCAACAAGGCCTACACCCTGTCGGGCGGTGAGCGCCGCCGGGTGGAAATCGCCCGGGCCCTGGCCTCCAATCCCAGCTTCATGCTGCTGGACGAGCCCTTTGCCGGCGTGGATCCCATCGCCGTGGGGGACATCCAAAGCATTGTGGCGGAACTGAAAGCGCGAAAGATCGGGGTGTTGATCACCGATCATAATGTGCACGAGACCCTGAGCATCACCGACCGGGCCTATCTGCTTTTCGAGGGCCGCATCCTCAAGGCCGGCACGGCGGAGGAGTTGGCGGAGGACGAGCAGGTGCGCCGGGTCTACCTGGGTGACAATTTCCGGCTCAATCGATAGGTTCGGGCCGCAGGTGATGGGCTGCTGTGATCGCGCGGATCCACAGCCGCAGACGCTGGGGATCGCGTCGGCTTCGTAAGTCAAGGGGATGCCCGGGATTGGGAAGCAAGAACGATTGCCAGTGCGAGAGTGAAACAGTGATGCCCTGTACTCCAAAGGACTTCCGCCCATGATGTACCTCCGCCAGGAAGTGAGCATGCGCCAGGACATGGTGCAAACGCCGCAGCAGATTCTGCGCAGCGAACTGCTCCAGCTTCCGGTGATGCTCCTGGAGGCCAGGCTGAAGCTGGAGGTGGAGGAGAATCCCGCCCTGGAATTCGCCGAGGCCGAACTGGGCGTGGAGGATTTGCGCGAACCCGGCCAGGAGGACGACGACGATCGCGATGATCGCGCCTCCGATGAAGTGGAGATGAACGAGGCCCTGGACGACGAGGACAACTGGGACGAGTTCATCAATGAAGACAACCTGACACCCTATGGCCGCGAGGCCTCTTCCCAGTCCACCCAGGAACTGCTGGACATCCCCCGTCCCCAGGTGCTTACCCTGCAGGAACGGCTGGCTGAGCAGATGCAGATGGATCCCGCCCTGGATTACGAGGATCAGCGCATTGGCCTGGAGATCATTGGCAACATGGGGGATTCGGGCTACCTGGAGTGCGGTTCGGACTACCTGGCCGTGCTGCTTGAGGCCCCGGAGGAGAAGATCGAGCGGGTGCTGGGACGCATCCAGCGCTACGATCCAGTGGGCATTTGCTCCCGCAATCTGCGCGAATGTCTGCTGGTGCAGCTGGAAGTGCTGGCGGATGCCGGCCACCGCAACTCCACCGCCCTGGCCATTGTGCGGGACCATTTCGAGGATTTCAGCGCCAAGCGTTTTGAAAGCCTGGCCCGCGTGCTGGGCCTGGGCCTGGATGATATCCGCGACGCCTTCCACTTCATCAGCCGCCTGAATCCCAAGCCGGGACAGGGGGAGATGAAGGAGAAGGAGAACTACATCATCCCCGACCTTGTGGTGGAGCGCGTGGAGATTGAAGGCGACGCTGGCAGCCGCGACGAGGAGTTCGTGGTGAGCCTGGTGGACGGCAGCATGCCCACCGTGCGCATCAGCCGCGCCTATGAGGAGATGATCCGCAGCCGCAAGAAGGTGGACAAGAGTGTGCGCGAGTTCGTGGCGCGCAAAGTGGAGAGCGCCCGCTGGTTCCTGTCCGCCATCCAGCAGCGCCGCGAAACCATGCTCAAGGTCATGCGCAGCATTGTGAAGCTGCAGATGGACTTCTTCATGTACGGCAAGGAGCACATCAAGCCCCTTATCCTGCGGGATGTGGCCGAGGACATCGAGATGGACATCTCCACCATCAGCCGCGTCACCAACCGCAAGTATGTGCAGACCGAGTGGGGCGTCTTCGAGCTGAAGTACTTCTTCAGCGAACGCCTGAGCATGGATTCCGGCGAGGATGTGAGCACGAAGATCATCCGCGACCGCCTGGACGCCATTGTGGGGGCGGAAGACAAGCGCAAGCCCCTGAGCGACCAGACCATTGCCAACATGCTCAAGAAGGAGGGCTACAATGTGGCCCGCCGCACGGTGCAGAAGTACCGCGAGCAGTTGCGCATCCCCGTGAAGCGCCTGCGCCGGGAGATTTAGGGGATCCTTCCCGCTGTCGGGCGGATGAAAACCCCGCACCTGGATCCCTGCAGCTGGCGTCCCCCTTCCCACTTGGTTCAGCCACAGCCATGCACCCGGGCGCTCATCCCCTTGAGACCCAGGTTCGGGAGATTCCTGGCCCCACATCCAATCGGGCACCTTTCCCGGCCCCGCCCCAAGCCCTACCTTGGAAGCGGCTGTCACGCCGCCCGGGCCGCGCTCCGCCACGCCCGGATTTCATCCACAAAGGAGTGTTCCATCCCTATGAGGCCCGGCCCCGTCGTTACCCGCATTGCGCCCTCACCCACGGGCGATCCCCACATCGGCACGGTCTTCATGGCCCTGTTCAACCTGGCCTTCGCCCGGCGACACGGCGGCCGCTTCATCCTGCGCATCGAGGACACGGACCAGGGGCGCAGCACGCGCGAGAGCGAGGAGGCCATCTTCGCCGCGCTGACCTGGGCGGGCATCCCCTGGGACGAGGGACCGGACAAGGGCGGCCCCCACGGGCCCTACCGCCAGAGCGAGCGCCTGCCCATTTATGAGGAGCATGTGGCCCGGCTGGTCCAGGCCGGCCGCGCCTATCCCTGCTTCTGCAATGCCGCCCGGCTGAAATCCCTCCGGGAGGAGCAGCTGGCGCGCAAGGAGGATCCCCGTTACGACGGCCACTGCCGCCACCTGGATCCCGCTCTTGCCGCAACGCGCATTGCCGCCGGTGAGGCCCATGTGATTCGCCTGTCCGTGCCGGACGAGGGGGAGTGCGTGGTGCCGGATCGCCTGCGGGGTGAGATCCGCATTGCCTGGAGCACGGTGGACCATCAGATCCTGCGCAAGACGGACGGCTTCCCCACCTACCACCTGGCCAATGTGGTGGACGACCGCCTGATGGGTGTGACCCATGTCATCCGCGGTGAGGAGTGGATCAGCAGCCTGCCCAAGCATGTGCTGCTCTACGAGGGCTTCGGCTGGGAATTGCCCGAGTTCATCCACATGCCCCTGTTGCGGAATCCGGACAAGAGCAAGCTGAGCAAGCGCAAGAATCCCACCAGCGTCACCTGGTACCGCGAGGCGGGCTATCTGCCCGAGGCGGTGGTGAACTACCTGGGCATGATGGGCTACACCCTGCCCGACGGCCGCGAGATGTTCACCCTGGAGGAGTTCATCGCCTCTTTCGACATCGATCGCGTGGTGCTGGGCGGGCCGGTCTTTGATTTGGCCAAGCTCAACTGGCTGAACGGCCGCTACCTGCGCGAGAGCCTTTCTCCGGCCCAGATCCTGGAGCGCCTGCACGCCTGGCGCCTGAACGACGAGTTGCTGCTGAAAGCCCTGCCCCTGGCCCAGAAGCGTCTCACCACCCTGGCGGATTTCATGCCCATGGCGGGCTTCCTCTTGCGTGGAGCCCTGGACTACCCCACGGCGGAACTGGCGGGATCCGATGGGGCATGCACGGCGCGTTGGCTGCGCATTGCCCTGTGGGAGCTGGAGCAACTGCGGCCCTTCACCGCCGCCACGGTGCGTGGAGTGTTTGAAGGCATGGTGGAGAAGGAGGGCGTGGCCCTGCGCGAGCTTCTGGCGCCCTTCTTTCTGGCGGTCACCGGCGCCAAGGTCAGCCTGCCCCTGTTCGACAGCTGCGAGCTGCTGGGGGCGGATGTGACGCGCCGACGCCTGCACGAGGGGCTGGAGCGCCTGGCCGCCATGGGCCATGAGTTGAAAGGCAAGACACTGAAAGCGCTGGAGGAGGACTACCGGCGCCGCTACACGGAGAACCGCTGATGGACACCCCGATCCCGGCCGCCGGCCGCGACTTCATTCGCCAGATCATAGACGCCGACCTTGCCGCCGGCAAGCATGTGAATGTGGTGACGCGCTTTCCCCCGGAACCCAACGGCTACCTGCACATCGGCCACGCCAAGGCCATTTGCCTGAACTTCGGTCTGGCGGCGGAGTTCGGGTCCCAGGTGCCCGCGCGCTGCCATTTGCGCTTCGATGACACCAACCCGGAGAAGGAGGAGCAGGAGTACATCGACGCCATCGAGGCGGATGTGCGCTGGCTGGGCTTCGACTGGGGCGAGCATCTTTACCACGCCTCGGACTACTTCCAGAAGCTTTACGATTACTCGGAAGAGCTTATCCAGCAAGGCCTGGCCTATGTGGACGACCAGAGCGCCGAAGAGATCCGCGCCACCCGGGGCACGCTGACGGAGCCCGGCACGGACAGTCCCTGGCGCAACCGCAGCGTGGAGGAGAACCTGGACCTGTTCCGCCGCATGCGCGCGGGGGAATTCGCCGATGGCAGCCGCGTGCTGCGTGGCAGGATTGACATGGCCAGCCCCAACCTGAACATGCGGGATCCCGCCCTGTGGCGCATCCGCCGCGCCCCGCACCCGCGCACGGGGGATGCCTGGCTCATCTACCCCATGTACGACTTCACCCATCCGCTGAGCGATGCCCTGGAGTACATCACCCACAGCATTTGCACGCTGGAGTTCGAGAATCACCGCCCTCTCTACGACTGGGCCGTGGACAATGTGAGCGTACCCTGCAAGCCGCGCCAGATCGAATTCGCCCGCCTGAACCTGAGCTACACGGTGATGAGCAAGCGCAAGCTGCTTTTCCTGGTGAAGGAGGGCCATGTGGACGGCTGGGACGATCCGCGTATGCCCACCTTGTCCGGTCTGCGTCGGCGCGGCTACACGCCGGAGGCCATCCGCGACTTCTGCGAACGCATTGGCGTGGCCAAGCGTGACAGCATGGTGGATGTGCAGCTGCTGGAGCACTGCCTGCGCGAAGACCTGAACCGTCGGGCCCAGCGCCGCATGGCGGTGGTGGATCCCCTGCCGCTCAGCATCGAGAACTGGGAGGAAGGTCGCGTGGACTGGCTGGAGGCGGTGAACAATCCGGAGGATGCCAGCGCCGGCACGCGCCAGGTGCCCTTCACGGGCGAGCTGTTCATTGAGCGCGAGGACTTCGTGGAGGATCCGCCCAAGAAGTGGTTCCGCCTGTCACCCGGCGCCGAGGTGCGCCTGCGCTGGGGCTATCTCTTCACCTGCACCCAGGTGGTGAAAGATGCCCAGGGAAGAGTGGAGCGACTGGTGGGCCGCATAGATCCGGAAAGCCGCGGCGGCAACGCTCCCGACGGCCGCAAGGTGAAGGGCACCATCCACTGGGTGAGCGCGGCTCACGCCCTGGACGCGGAAGTGCGCCTTTACGAGCACCTCTTCGCCCTGGAAAAACCCGGCGCGGATCGGGACTTCCTGGAGGACATCAATCCCCACAGCCTGAAATGCGTGACCCACTGCAAGCTGGAGGCCGCCCTGGCGGAGGCCACGCCGGAACTGCCCGTGCAGTTTGAAAGACTGGGCTACTTCGTGCGGGACAGCCGCGCCCCGGGCCTGGTGTTCAACCGGACGGTCACCCTGCGGGACACCTGGGCCAAGGAGGCGGTAAAGGGCTGATCCGGCCCCTTGCCACCGGGTGAAGGTCCGCGCTGGTCGGGAAGGAGTTCGCAATGGGCACGCAGCGCTCTGCCATGCGCCGATTTCTGGGCACTTTGCCCGGCGCGGTGGAAGAGGAGCCTTTCGGTCCGGGCGTGTGGGTGTGGAAGGTGGGCGGACGCATGGTTGCCCTGCTGAACCAGACGGGCGAACCGCCTTCCCTCAGTTTGAAGTGCGACCCTGTGCGTGCCCTGGATCTGCGTGCGGCCTTTCCCGCCATCACGGCGGGCTACCATTTGAACAAAGAGCACTGGAACAGTCTGGCCCTGGATGGCAGCCTGCCCGCGGCCCTTGTGGAGGAGCTGGCGCGGCACAGCCACGATCTGGTCTGCGCCGGATTGCCCAAGGCCCAGCGCCAGCGCATCCAATTGCTGGCAAGCCAAGGAGACCACCCATGAATGCCGACCGCAATCGCCTGTGGGCCGCCCTGGCCATGGGCTTGGCCCTGGTGCTGGCCGCGGCCATATGGGGCCGGGCCTTTGTGCAGGCCCGCCATGCCGGCGCGGGATTGACCGTGAAGGGCACGGCGGAGACCCGTGCCACCAGCGTGCTGGCGGTGTGGACAGGCAGCGTGGCCGCCCAGGCGGTTGATCGCACCACCGCCGTGCGGGAGCTGGAGGAACAGCAGAAGCGTGTGACCACCTGGCTGGAGAGCCAGAATGTGCCGGCGACGGAATGGCAGTGGTTGCCCCTGCAGGTTCGCTCGCTGCATCGCCAGGACGAGTACGGCAACGATCGCGCGGAGATCGAGGCCTGGCGCGTGTTCAAGACCCTGCGGCTGGAATCCACTCGCGTGAAGGAGGTGGCCGCCCTGGCCCTGCGCACGGAAAGCCTGCTGAAGGAAGGGGTGAACTGGGCCTCCGAGGCGCCCCAGTTCTACCTGGGCAGTCTGGACAGCATCAAGCTGGACCTGCTGGGCAAGGCCGCCGCTGATGCCCGCTCCCGCGCCCAGATCCTGGCCGGTGGCGAAAGCCGCCTGGGCGCTCTGGTTGAGGCCCGCCAGGGCATCCTGCAGGTGACCCCGCCCAATTCCGTGGAAGTGGATGACTACGGCATGTACTCCACCGAGACCATTGAGAAGACCGTGAAGGCGGTGGTGACCGTGACCTTCGCGCTGGAGCCATAGGAGAGCGTTCGCAGCGCCTCCCAGGCAATTGGGATTTGGCCTGTCATTCCCGCGAAAGCGGGAATCCATGTTGACATGAGATCCCGGTCTTCTCTGGAATGACCCTGCACTTGGAGCACGCCCGAGAACGAGAACGCTGCGCTGGGAAGGAAATCCGAGACTCGAGTCCGAGAGCTGCTCAGGTAGTGGAATCTGCTGTGACCCAGGAGGAAGGCCAATGGCGACTTGGTTGTACCGCATCCGACCCTCCCGCGCCGCCATGCTCACGGAAGGCCCCACACCTGAGGAACAGCGCCAGGTGGGCCAGCATTTCGCCTATCTCCAGGACTTGTGCCGGCAGGGTGTTGTGCACCTGGCCGGCCGCACCCTGGACAGCGGCCCTGACAGCATGGGCATTGTGCTTTTCTCCGCCGGTGACGAGGCTGCCGCCCGCGCCTTGATGGAAAGTGATCCGGCGGTGGCGGGAGGCGTCATGCAGGCCACCCTCCATCCCTATGGCGTGGCCCTGCTCAATTCGGACAGCCTGCTCAAGGCCCGGCAGGAGGGATGACTCCATGACCCTCCGCACACTTCGCGCCATTCTGCCCCTTCTGCTGCTGATCACGGGCGCCCTGTCCGCCCGGGCCGGGACAGCGGATTCCACCTGGACAATGATGAGTTTCAATCTGCGCTATGCCGGCGGCGACACAGGAGAACATTCATGGGAAGCCCGCCGGGAGGCGGTGGCCCAGCGTGTGCGCGGCGTGGGTGCGGACATTGTGGCCACCCAGGAATGTCTGGCCCTGCAGGCGGAGGATTTGCGCCGCCTCTTGCCGGACTTCGCCCTGGCAGGCGTGGGCCGGGACGATGGGGATCTGCTGGGCGAAATGTGCGCCATTCTCTGGCGCCGCGATCGATTCATCAAGCTGGAGGAAGGGCACCGCTGGCATGCGGAGCCTGGTTTGCTGCCCTCATCCCCCGATGCCGATGCCGCCTGCGTGCGCATGTTCAGCTGGGTGCTGCTGGCGGAGAAGTCCGCGCCCGGGCGCCGCCTGCTGGTGGTGGACACCCACCTGGACCATGTGGGTGCCCAGGCCCGGGAACGCGCCGCCCTGCGTCTGCGCACGTTTCTGCAGGAACATGCCCGCAATGTGCCGGTGGTGGTGATGGGCGATTTCAACTGCCCGGCGGAAGCGGGTTCAAGACCCTGGCAAATCCTCACGGAGACAGGCCTTCCACAGTTAAAGGACAGTTTCCGCGCCCTTCACGCGCCAGACGAGCTGCCCGAGGGCACCTTCCATGGATTCACCGGCAAGGACCAGCCCGCGCGCATCGATTGGATCCTTTCCGGTGGCGGGCTGTGTCCACTACAGTCCTGGATTGACCGCCAGCGCGTGGATGGCGTGGTGCCCAGCGATCACCACCCAGTGGTGACCGTGTTCCAGCCTCCCGTGGAGGGCGTGCGCTGATGGCGCGTGCTCAGGCTCCCCATCGCGGGGATTCTGCCGCCCTGGCCCATTGGGTGAAGGGCCTGGCCTTGGAGGAGGGTGCCACGCTGGCGGGCATTGCCGATCCGCGCTGTCCCGTGGAACATGCCCCACAACTGCTTAGCTGGACGGCGGAAGGCCTTCACGGCCCCATGGCCTGGTGGCCCCGCGGCGACGCCCAGCGACTGGATCCCACCAGCCTCCTGGTCGGGTCGCGCAGCCTGCTCATGGTGGCCCTGGCTTATGATGGCCATCAACCCCAACTGCCCGATTGGACGCCGCGCATCAGCCGCTATGCCATGGGGCGGGACTACCATCGCGTCATCAAGAGCCTGTTGCGCCGGGTGGTGCAGGGCATGGAACGAGAGCTGGGCCTGGTGGGATGGCGCGCCTGCGTGGACACCGCCCCCTTGGCTGAGCGTTACTGGGCCTGGCAGGCGGGTTTGGGCTGGATTGGCAAGAACTGCCTGCTCATCCATCCCCGCCACGGCTCCTGGCTCATGCTGGGCGGCCTGCTGCTGGATGTGGAGCTTGAACCCGACACACCCCACCCTGCACGCTGCGGCCGATGCGTGGCTTGTCTGGAGGCTTGCCCCACCCAGGCCTTCCGTGGGCCGGGGCGCTTGGACAGCGCCCGCTGCATCAGTGCCCACACCATCGAGAATCGCGAGGATCTGCTGCCGCCGGATTTCGACCCCATGCCGGGGAAGTGGCTCTTCGGCTGCGACGACTGCCAGAGCTGCTGTCCCTGGAACCGCAAGGCGCTTGGGGCTTCACCCCTGCTGGCGGCGGATCCACTTCTGGATGCGCGGCAGCTCCACGGCCAGTGGCCCCGGGACGACGCTTCCTGGGATGAGTTGACCCGTGGCAAGGCCCTGCGCCGCATGACGCCCGCCATGTATCGGCGCAACCTTGCGGCCTGTGGAGGCGGCACGGGCTCCTTACCTTCCACACCATGAGCAGGACGCCCATGGATCCACTTCTCACTCTCTTCGCCCGGCGCGGCCTGGGATCCCTGTTGGTCCTGATGCTGCTTGCCTGCACCGCGCAGGCCACGGTGCTGCCTCCCCGTCCCGAACAAGCCGCAGCCTTGCGTTGTGCCGTGCAGGACAGCCTGGGATTGCTGTGGCTTGGGGACAACCAGGGCCTGCTGAGCTGGGACGGCCGCCACTTGAACCGCCTGGATTCCCGGGATGGTTGGGAAGGCGGCGGCGTGGGTGCGCTTGCCGTGGATGAGGGTGGTGGCCTGTGGGTGGCGGCGGACTCTGGGCTTTTCCGTCGTGGTGAGGATTTTCAGCGCCTTGAATTGAACAGTCCGGTGGGTCTGGGCAAGGCCCGCTCCCTGCTGGTGAAGGGTGAGGCGGCCTGGCTGGCCACGGAGCGTGGTCTGTTGCTGCGCCATGAGCGTCTGGGCGAGCGCGTGCTGCTTAGTGGCATGGAGGTCACTTGTCTGGCGCTTCTGCCCCAGGGAGATCTGGTGTGCGGCACGAGTGACCGGGGTCTGTACCGCTTCGATGCCGAGGGCAACCCAACCGCC
Source organism: uncultured bacterium (assembly GCA_903910645.1). Lineage (GTDB taxonomy): Bacteria > CAIWAD01 > CAIWAD01 > CAIWAD01 > CAIWAD01 > CAIWAD01. Next base: position 42,463 of record CAIWAD010000061.1, read on the forward strand.
ATGCCGGAGAGCTATCGTCGGCTGGTGAAAAGCGTGTCCAGCCTTGCCCTGGTGGGGGAGGGGGATCTGCTTGTGGCGGGCAGGGAGGGTGCTCAGCCTCGCCTGGCCCTGCTCCTTGGTCGCAATGGCGCATTGGAATCCCTGGCGCTGCGCGGCGGCATGACAGGATCCAGCATCACCTTGCATTCAACACCCGGCGGCGTGCTGGCGGGACATGGCTCCATCTGGCATCGCTGGAATGGACGGGACTTTGAGGCCTATTCCCTGCCGCGTCCCGTGCTGGATTTGCCATGGCCGACGGTGTTGGACTGGTTGCCCCACCTGGCATGGGTGAAGCGGGAAGGCCGCCTGGAAAGCCAAAGCCCGGCACGGGGCATGCTGGCTTTCCAGGGGGATCGCATGGCCCTGGCCTGGGAAAGCACCAGCCCCAGCGGTGGCTTGCGACCGCTGCAGAGTTGCCGGGTGGGTGACACTCGATGGGTGTTGCTTGAGGGCGACATGGGCCGCCGTCTGCTGGAAGTTGGGCCACGGGGCACGCGTGAACCCGCGCGCTCCTGGCTGCCACCGGGAGTGGAGTTCCAGCCCACCAGCCTGTGCCCCGAAATGGACGGCGAGGGACTGCTCATTGGTATGCGGGACTGCCTGCTGCAGGTTAAGGGCGGGAATCTGGACACCCTGACCACGGAGATGGGGGCCCATTGGCTGGTGCCCTTTGAAGGGCGATCCATTCTGGTGGCGGGGCCCGCCGGCCTGGCGCTGCTGGAAGAGGGCGAGCTGAAACGACTGCGGGTGTCCGAACCCGTGCACCACGCCATCCCGGATGGCTTTCATGGCATCCTGGCCGCCTGCGGGCAGCATTTGTTGCGCTTGAATGAGCTGGATGAGCTGGACACGCTGGACTATCCCCAGGCCCTGGGCGCGGTGGAGAACTTTCCCGGCACACAGGTGCGCCAGTTGCTCACGGACAGCGCCGGCCGCATCTGGCTGCTGGGGGGAAAAGGACTCTTCCTGAAATCCAGGGACGATGCGCCGTGGACACGGCCGCTGGAGGGTTTGCTGGGAAGCGGTCCGCGCGGGAAGGATGGCGGCGAATCGGCAGAGATCCTTTCCATGGCCGCGGACGCAGTCGGGCGCTTGTGGCTTTCCACCAGCCAGGGAACGGGCTGGCTGGTGCCGGACCGTCTGCCTCCCGTGGTGACCTTGTTGCAGGACTTGAAAGAGCTTGACCAGGCGGACTCCCGCTTGGTGTTGCAGTTGGCCGCCGCCGATCCGCTGGGCGCATCCACGCCCCTGGTACGGGTAAGGCTGGATGATCAACCGTGGAGCGCCTGGCGCGAGGCGGGACCCATGGCCGTGGAGGAGTTGTTGCCCAAGGGCGTGCGCGGGGGGACTTACCGTCTGCAGATCCAGGCCATGGACGCCTGGGGAAATGTCAGCCAGACCCTGACCCTTCCCCTGGTGCTGCCGGAGGGATTGGGGCGTCTGCCCTTCGCCAAACGACTCTTCCTGCTATTGGCCCTGGTGGCCACTTGCGTGACGGCCACCTTCTTCTATCCCGGAAGACCCGGTCTATATTTCTCCCTTGTGCTGGGCGTCAGCGTGGGCGTCTGGGTCTACTTCTACACCACCGAACCCCTGTTGTGGTGGGCCTTGCCCGTCATCCTGGGCCTTAGCTCCAAACTGACCACCGACCAGTTGCGCAGTCGCCAGGAGCGCGCCCAGCCGCCGGAACCGGGCCTGCTTGATGTGGTGGACCTTTTGCGCGACTTCGGCCACAGCGGCTCTTCAACGCGCAATCTGGACCGACTGCTGCGCAGCGCGCGCAACCTCTACCTGGACGGCGAGGCAGATCTGGAGGTGCTGGGGCGTTTCCAGATGGCCCGTGGCGTTTTTCTGGACCTTACGGCCCCCAGCCTGGAGCTGCTGGTGCAAAGCCTGCGCCGCCTGAATCCCACCGAGCGGCCCTTCCAGGAGGCCGAGCTGGATCGTTTGGGCGCCTTGGTGGGGGATGTGACGCGTCTGTTGGCATCCGGCGGCGATCCTCCGCTGGAGAGCGCCATGCAGGGCCTGGCCTTCCAGCTGGACCAGTTGGAGCAGGCCTTGGCCTTCACCCAGCACCGGGTGGATTTGTGCATCTCCTCTTCACCCTTGAAGGTGCTGGACCGCGTGCTGGAGGACAGGGCATCGGAGCTGGCGGGCGTGGAGCTGGAGCTGCGCTGCGAGCGCGAGACCCGTCAGGTGCTGGCGCGCCTGCCCGTGGACAAGCTGCAGTTCGTGCTGGACAACCTGGTGGACAACGCCTTGCATTGGACGAAGGACCAGAGCACGCGGCGCCTGGCCATTGAAGTGCGCGAGCGCCCCAGCACCCTGCAGATCCGCGTGACGGACAATGGCTGCGGCATGGCGCCGGAGCAGCACGAGCGCATTTTCGACGCCGGCGTGAGCGGCCGGGAGAGTGGCGGAACGGCCCACGGCTATGGCCTGTACCGCTCCCGTGAGATCATGGCGCGCTTCGGTGGGCGCATCGCGGTGGAGCACAGCGCGCCGGGCCAGGGCAGCACTTTCCTGCTGGAATGCAAAAAGGTGGAACCGGAAGGACGGCAGGGCGAATGGAACGCATCCTGATCATCGACGACAACGAGGAGTTCGTGGAGGACACGCTCCTTGGCTTGCGGCGCCACTACGAGTGCGCGTGGGCGGACACGGGCGAGGCCGGGCTGGAGCGCATGGCCGCCGTGGATCCCGATCTGGTGCTGCTGGACTATGACCTGGGCGAAGGCGCCAGCGGCCTGGACATCCTGGGGCGTCTGGTGGGGGGCTGGCCTGATGTGCCCGTGGTGATGGTGACCAAGGAGAGCGGCGTGCGCACGGTGGTGCGGGCCATGAAGGAAGGCGCTTTCGACTATGTGGTGAAGAACACCAGCCGCGAGGACTTCCTGGATGTGATCCGCAAGGGCCTGGCCCTGCGTCAGGTGAAGCTGGAGAATGTGTGGCTGCGCCGCCGCCTGCAGGAAAGCCTGGGCCAGGTGATTGGCGAGAGCGAGGCCATCCAGCAGGTGAAACGGGAAATCACCGAGGCCGCCGCCACGGATCTTTCCGTGCTCATCACCGGGGAGACCGGCACGGGCAAAACGATGATTGCCCGCATGATCCACGAGGCCAGCGACCGCCGCCAGCAGGCCTTTGTGGAAGTGAATGTCTCCGCCATTGAGCGCGAACTTTTCAACAGCGAGGTCTTCGGCCACGAGAAGGGCTCTTTCACGGGGGCCATTGGCACCAAACGCGGCCTGACAGAGCTGGCCCACCGCGGCACCCTCTTCCTGGACGAGATCGGGGACATGGATCCCAGCGCGCAAATCAAGCTGCTTACTGCCATCGAGAGCGGGCAGATCCGCCGCGTGGGCGCCGTGAAGGACATCCAGGTGGATTTCCGCCTGGTGGCCGCCACCCATCAGGCGCTGGAGGAGCGCATCCGTCATGGTCTGATGCGCCAGGATCTTTTCTACCGCATCAACCAGCTGCGCATCCGCATTCCGCCCTTGCGCGAGCGGGCGGAGGATCTGCCTGTCCTGTTGCGCTATTTCCTCCACAAGCATTTTCCGGGGCGGGCCGGTCTGGAACTGGCGCCCGGCACCATGGACGCCCTGTCCACCCAGCCCTGGCCGGGCAATGTGCGGGAGTTCGAGAGCGCCGTGCAGCTGGCCGTGGTGCGCTGCGGGGAAGGTCCCTTGCGCGCCTCGCACTTCAATTTGCAGGGAGCCCTGGAGCGCACTCCGGCCCAGGAGGCGGACTACTCCCAACTGACGGACCAGCCCTTTGCCCAGGCTCGGGACCTGCTACTTGAGCAACTGCGCCAGGCCTATGTCCAGCGCTTTGTGCAGGAGGGGGTCAGCGTGAAGGATGCCGCTGAGCGCATTGGTATCAGCCGTGAGGTTCTGCATCGCTGGATGAAGGACCTTGAGCCTTGATGCATGAGGGATTCGCCGAAATCCTCAACGACGCAGCGGCTCTCGTCCCCGGATGAAATGAAAGTGCCCGCCCAGGGCCGACTTGCATCGGTGCTGAGCGGGCGGAATACCCTTTCCGCGAGCAATGTCATCCCGGCGAAAGCTGGGATCTCTTGTCAACATGGACTCCCGCGTTCTGGGGAATGACAGGCCCGCAAATAGCTTTTGTGCGCGGCAGCTCTCGTCCTCGAGCACAAGGGGAAGGGGGCGGGACTCATCTCTCTTTCAACTTCCAGGCCCAGCCAACCAGTAGCAGCACCATTGCCAGGCCTTCCGCCAGTCCCAGAACCTGGACTTCCGGCCGGGCATGCTGGCTCCACAGATCCAGGTAGCGCCCTGTGGAAGAAAGGGGGCTGAAAAGGGGCAGCACCAGGCGCTCGCTGCCCGGATGGTCCGGGATGGTCCACCACAGGCGCATGCTCAGTCCCTGGGCGAGCAGGCCGGTCATCAGCCAGAGCCAGGCACGGCTTCCTGAGTGCCGCAATGACGGCCACCACGCCTCCCAGGCCCGTCCGGCGCCCCACAACACAAAGGGCGCGCCCCAAAAGAGCAGGCGCTCCGTGTCGCTGCCGCCCAGCCAGCCCAGCACGAGAACGCCCATACCCCATACCAGCCAGTCCTGGCGCTCCTTCAACCGGGGCCACCAATGGGCATGGCCCAGGGCCAGCAAGGCCAGGATGAAGGGGCCGAAGGCCAACAACGCCCCATGCGCCAGGTGGGGCGGGCTCTTCATCCACGCCCATGAAAGGGCGGTGCTAAGAAAGCCGTAGTGCTGCTCTGGGCGGCTCCAGCTGTGGATCCCGGCGAAGCAGGCCAGCCCCAGCGCCACAGGAAGCAGTCTCCACATTTCCAGTCGCTGCAGGGCATGGTTCCACCAGTGGCGCAGGGAAGCCCGGCGCAGCAACAGTGGCGAGGATTGGGCCGCCAGGGCCAGCGCAGGGAGCAGCAGTACTTCGCGCACCGCCACCGCGGGCAGGATCCACAGAAGCCAGGGCCACAGGGAGCGTGCTCCCGTGGGCTTGTGGTGGCTGAACTCCAGCAGCCACAGGGCGCCCAGCCAAAAGAGCCACATGAGGGGATCCACATGCACCGGGTAGAAGGGCGTCAGGCGCAGGGGCGCGTGCCAGGGCAGGGCGAAGGCCAGAACAAGGCCCACCACGGTGCCGGCCTTCAAACCGCGCCGGGCCAGCCAAGTGGCCAACAGCAAGGGCGCCAGCAGGGCGCAGATGCGGTTCAGGAGGAGGAAGGCCCTGGGAGGATCGTCGGGCGCAAGCAGGGCGGCAAGCCAGGGTGCCCCCACGCGGTACACAAAGGGCGCCTGGGCCTGGGGGGTCTGGCCCTGTGCCAGCTGGGTGGCCATGCGGGCGTAGTCCACGCCATCCCAGCCCAGGCCACCGTTGTATGAAATGGGCCGCTGGCACTGCTGCGCCAGGAAGCTGGCAGCCAGCAGGCAAAGCGCCAGCAGGAGCCAATGGAGTGGGCGGAGGGTGGACGGCTTCGTCATGTGGGCAAACTGGTGAAAGCGGGGCAGTGGCGGGAAGCATGCGTGGGGGAGCTATGTTTCATGTCGAGCTTCCTCGTCTGGGATCGGGTCTCCCCTGTTGCTGTGGAGGGAATCGCCATGCATCGAGTCCTGCTGTTGTGCGCGCTGGTGTGGACCACCCTGTCCTGGGCCCAGTGCCTGCCTGCCAATCCCAGTTTTGAGGTGGAAGGCGCCACACCGGCCCTATTGCCGGGGTGGCAGGTGGAGGGCGATGGAGCCGCCCACGGCGTGGCCCTTCATGGACATGTGGCCTTGCGTCTGCGGGGCGGTCAGGGCATGTCCAGTTGCTGGCAGGAGCTGGCCGCCGCTCCCGGCCAGGTGTGGAGCGCCACAGGCTCCGTGCGCCCTGCCTTTGCTCCCGGCCCGGCGTCCCAAAGCCGGGGCGTGGTGATCCTGGAGTGGCGCAGCGCCGGTGGAGCGCTGCTATCCTCACAACTTGCCCAGGTGACCCAGGCGGAAATGCCGGTGGGCCAGTGGTCCTCTTTCACCATGGAGGCAGGGCCCGCGCCATTGGGCACGGCCCGTGTGCGACTGGTGCTGGGCCTGGAACAGGATCCGGCGAACGCCTCCTGGGAATTGGCCTGGGATTCCGTGGATCTGCAGGATGCGGAGGCCATGCATCAGGCCCAGTGGGCGGATTTTCCCGGTGGCCGGGAGCTGCAGTTCAGCGGACGGGCCTGGCGTGTGAAAGGGCCGGGTTGGTACGGACCCGGCTCCAACTATTTCTCCAATGATGCTGAGCAGATCCTGGTGGACGATGAAGACCGCCTGCACCTGTGCATCCGCCAGGTGGCGGGCCAGTGGTGGTGCGGCGAGGTGGCCCTGGAGGAGGCGCTGGGCTATGGCGACTACCTCTTCACCACCCGGGGCGCCCTGGACCAACTGGATCCCCGCGTGGTGCTGGGCCTTTTCCTGTGGCAGTATGCCCCTTGTTGGAATGCCGGCGACGCCTGGTGGAACCCCTACAATGAGATCGATGTGGAATTCAGCCGCTGGGGAAATCCTGCGGACATGGTGGGCCAGTTCGTGGCCCAGCCCTGGGACTGGGCGGGAAACCGGGTGCGTTTCAACGCCACTTTCGGGGTGGATGAAGTGGCCACCCACGCCTTTCGTTGGTCTCCGGACCAGGTGGAGTTCCGCAGCTGGAGGGGCGGTCCGCTGGATGAGGGGCAGGGCGAGCCGGTGTTCGCCTGGACTTATGCCGGTCCACATGTGCCGCGACTGGAACAGCCGCGCGTCCATCTGAATCTGTGGCTGGCCGGAGGAGTCCCGGCGGGTCCGCAGGAAGTGGTGCTGGAGTCCTTCACCTTCATCCCCCTGGAGGACGAAAACGCCCTGTCCCCGCCAGATGGCTCTGCGCCTGCCAGACCCCGTGCCCTGGAGCTGGTGGCGGCGCCCAACCCATTCAACAACCTGGTGCGCCTGGCTTATCGCCTGGACCGGGCGGCTTCGTGCATGCTGGACATCCACCGCCTGGACGGCGCGCGTGTGCGCCGGGTGCGGCTGGGCATGACAGGTCCGGGTTCCCATGTGAGCGCCTGGGATGGACGGGATGACGCGGGCAGGGAGCTTCCCTCCGGACTCTATCTGGTGCGGCTCCACACGGCGGACTCCCAGGCGGTGCAACGAGTGCTGTTGGTGAAATAGGGGAGAGCGGGATCCGCGTGGGGAAGAGAGTTTCCCTTGACTTGTCCCCTTGGGAAAGGCTACTTAGTTCGAGAGTCGAACAAAGTAGGCAGGGAGGATCCTCTTGCGCCCGGATTCCCACTTGGAGGCCCCGCCGCGCCCCCTCATCCCTTCCAGGCCGCGCCCCCACGGCATGGATTTCAGCACTTCTTCATCCCTAGGCCGGGAGACGGGGCATCCCATGGCGGCTCCGGCCTCGCTTCGGGTGCTGGCCACACTCATGGCCGTGCTGGGCGGGCTGTCCCCGGCGGCCTCCCAAGCCCCCACTACCGCTCTTTCCACCGCATGGCTGCCCGTGGTGGAGGCCTTGTCCTCACCCCTGACGCCCCAGCGTGAAGAGCCCTTCATGCGTCGTCCTTTCCAATTGGAACAGGATGGACGCTGGCTGGGCAAGGGCGTGGCCTACGGCTGTTTCCGGCGGGGCCAGGCGCCTGGCGGCAAGGGCCCCTCGGAGGAGGAGCTGCTGGAGGATCTGCTCATCATCCAGCGGCACTGGCGCCTGATTCGCCTATACAATGCGGATGACCAGGCGGCGAGCATCCTGGACCTTATCCAGCGTCACAAGCTGGGCATGAAAGTGATGCTGGGAGTGTGGCTGGCGCCGGAGACGGATGCCGACAACCGGGCCGCCAACAGCACCAATGTGCTGCGATCCCTCCAACTGGCCCAGGATTATCCAGCGGAAGTGGCCTGCATCTGCGTGGGAAATGAGACCCAGGTGGAGTGGAGCGGTCACCGCATGGATCCTGCCCAGGTGGTGCGCTACCTAAGACTGGTGCGCCAGCACAGCCGCGTGCCCGTCACCACGGCGGACGATTTCGCCTATTGGGTGAAGGAGGAGAGCCGCTCCCTGGCCGCCGAGATGGACTTCATCACCACCCACGCCCACCCGCTGTGGAATGGACAAAACCTGAACCACGCCGTCGCCTGGCTGGATTCCACGCTGCAGCAGGTGCAGGAACGCCATCCCGGCCAGGACCTGGTGCTGGGGGAGACCGGCTGGGCCACCCGCCACGATGCCACCCGCCTGGGCCCGGGGGAGCAGGGCAGTCTCATGCGGGAGGAGGTGAGCGAGGCGGCGCAGGAGCGTTTTCTGGATTTGTTCCACAACTGGAGCCTTGCCACGCGCATGCCCAGTTTCTGGTTCGAGGTGTTTGACGAACCCTGGAAGGGCGGCGGCGAGGCCACCGGCCCCGACGAGGTTGAGAAGCACTGGGGCCTCTTCCATGAGAACCGGCAGCCCAAGGACTCTTTCGCACGCCATGTGGCGCGCATAGGCCCCGCCTGGCCATCCACAAACGATTCGCACCCATCCACGAACATCAACCCAGATCCGGAGAAACCATGAGCAGGAACACGCACATCATTGCAGCCTGGTTGGGTCTGCTGCTGGCGGGCACGGCCGCCTGGGCCCAGAACGCGCCCATCACCTTCGAGAATGGCGGCCCGGGCAGTGACTGGACCTGGTCCGTTTTCGAAAACTCCACCAACCCTGCCGTGGAAATGGTGGCCAACCCGGCCCCGTCCACCCTGAACCCTTCGTCCCAGGCCATGCGCTTCACCGCCCTGCAGGCCGGTCAGCCCTGGGCGGGCTGCGAGAGCCAGCATGGCGCGGACCTTGGCACCTTCACCTTGTCGGAAGCCAATTGCACCGTGCGTTTGCTGGTCTACAAGTCCGTCATCAGCAATGTGGGTGTGAAGTTCGCCCGCGCTGACGGCATGGCGGATGTGGAAGTGCTGGTGCCCAACACCCTGGTGAACCAGTGGGAGGAGCTGGTCTTCGATTTCAGCGGGCGCATTGGCAACGCGGCCAGCACAAACATTGACCAGATCATTTTCTTCCCGGACTTCAACATGGCCGGCCGCACCGGGGATAACATGGTGTACATCGACAATGTCACCTTCGGCCCGCGCGTGATGCCCAATGGCCCCACCGTGGCGGCCCCAGTGCCTGCCCACGATTCCGCCCACGTCATCTCCCTGTTCAGCGACTCCTACAGTGCTGTGCCCGTGGACAGCTGGAGCGCCGTGTGGGACCAGGCGGAGGTAAGCAGCTACCAGATTGGTGGCAACAACATGAAGTACTACTCCAACATGGTCTTCGCGGGTGTGGAGTTCACCAGCCAGACCATCAACGCCACGGCCATGAGTCATTTCCACATGGACATCTGGACGCCCAATCCCACTTCCATGCCCACGGCTTTCCGCATCAAACTGGTGGACTTCGGGGCCAACGGCGTGTGGAATGGCGGCGGCGACGATGTGGAGCATGAATTGAGCTTCGATGCCACTTCCAATCCGCCCCTGGTGACGGGCAACTGGATCAGCTTCGATTTGCCCCTTTCCGCGTTCACCGGGCTGGTGACGCGGGGCCACCTGGCCCAGCTTGTGCTGTCCGGCGGGCTGAGCACGGTCTTCGTGGACAATGTCTACTTCCACGACGGCACCGTGGGCGTGGAGGAAAGAGCCCCGCGCGCGCGTTCCGCCAAGCTTTGGCCCAACCACCCCAATCCTTTCAATCCCTCCACCCAATTGGGCTACGAGCTGGCCACTCCCGGCCATGTCCGTCTGGCCATTTACAACCTGCAGGGCAGCCTGGTGAAGGTCCTGGTGGACGCTCCCGTGAGCGCCGGAGGGCATCACGCCACCTGGGATGGCATGGATGAAGCGGGAAGGCCCCAGGCCTCCGGCCTTTATCTGAGCCGCCTGGAGCTGGACGGCCGGGTGGCGGGCACGCGACGCATGAGCCTGATCCGTTAAGGATGCTTCTCGCCGCCATGGGTGAACGCCTGTGGCGGCGAGACCTTTTGAACTCGGAGCCTTGGCATGCCCCAGATTTCCCCCTCCATTGCCGACAGCATGGGCGGTGCCTACCAGGTGGATCCCTCCGGCGTCTGCCGCATTGGCGACTACAATGCCGCGCCACCCTTTTCCAGCTTCTTTCCGGGCATTGCCGGAGAAGAGGGCATTCCCCTGTGGGCCTTCTATGTGAACCGTGGCCAATGCCTGTGCAGCATGGGCACACTGGACAAGCAGCATCCCATTCTGGAGTACATGCCAGCCAACCGGGCCTATCAACTGGCGGCCACCCAGGGCTTCCGCACCTTTCTGCGCCTGGAGGACCAGGGTGGTCTGCGCTTCCACGAGCCTTTCCAGCGCCGTCTGGAGGATCTGCAGGGGAAAAGTGCCCAGCGCATGATCATCACGGCGGACGCCCTGTCTCTGGAGGAAGAGAATCAGGGGCTGGAACTGGACTTCCGGGTGGACTACACGCCGGTTTGCCAGGAGAGTTTCGCCGGCTTGGTCCGTGTGCTTGGCGTGGTGAACCGCGCCAGGGAGCCCCGCCAGGTTGAGCTGCTGGACGGCCTGCCCCTGATCATTCCCGCCGGAGTGGGCCACGACAGCCTTCTGCACATCCGCCGCACCATAGAAGCCTTCGTGCGTGTGGACAACCTGGAGCAGGGTTTGCCCTTTTTCCGTGGGAAAGTTGAGCCCGCCGACCGCCCCGATGTGCAGCCCATCCGCGAGGGGCACTTCTATGCGGCCTATGTGGAGGAAGGGGATTCCCTGCGGCGTCTGGATCCCGTGGTGGATCCCCGGCGCGTTTTCGGCCCCGCCATGGATTACCTCCTTCCCGAGCCCTTCCTGGCGAAGGGACTGGCCGGCATGCACCAGGGGCAAATCCTGGAGAATCGGCTGCCTTGTGCTTTCGCTCCGCTGAAGGTCTGCCTGGAGCCGGGGCAGAGTCTGCGCCTGGTCTCCTATGTGGGGCACGCCGCTTCGCTGGAGATCCTGCAATCCCTGGCGCCCAGGCTGGAGAAGGCCGAATATGCCCGGGAGCTGTCTCGGCGCAACCGCAACCTGGTGGAGCAACTTGCCCAGCCGGGCTTCCTGTGCAGCTCCCATCCCGTGCTGGATGCCTATGCCCGGCAGAACATGCTGGACAACGGCCTGCGCGGCGGTTTTCCCATTACCCTGCAGGGCACGCGGCACCGCAGCACGCTGCACTTGTTCTCACGCAAACACGGGGATCTGGAGCGGGACTACAACGACTTCCAGCTGGCCCGTTCTCCTCTGGCCCAGGGCAACGGCAATTACCGGGATGTGAACCAGAACCGCCGCTGCGATGGGTGGATCAATCCCGAGGTGGGGGATGCCAATCTGCTCCACTTCCTGAGCCTGATCCAGCTGGATGGCTACAATCCCCTGGTGGTGCGCGAAACGCGCTTTGCCGTGGACGACGCCTCTGCCTTGCGCGCCCTCTTGCCCGGACATTGCGTCCCGGCACAGGAGGAGGCCCTGCTTTCGCTGCTGGAGAAACCTTTCACGCCCGGCGAGGTGGCCCTGGGCCTGCGCAGCCAACGCATTGAGCTGAAGGGAGGCCTGGAATCCTTCATGGGGGATGTGCTGGCCTGCTGCCGCCGCCTGCGTCAAACGGAACATGGTGAGGGCTACTGGACAGACCATTGGACCTACAACCTGGATCTGGTGGAGAACCATCTCTCCATCCACCCGGAAGAGGCGCGTGACCTGCTGATGGACCGGGCGGCCTTCACCTGGCACGACAGCGCCCATGTGGTGCTGCCCCGCAGCCGCCGCTACCTGGTGTGGGAAGGGCGGCCCATGCAGCTGGACGCCGTGGTGCGCGACAAGGAGAAGGAAGCCCTGCTGGCGGCCCGCGCCCATCGTCCCGCCGGAGTGCGCCGGGGGCATGGCCAGGGCGAACTCCTGCAGAGCACGCTGCTGGTGAAATTCCTGTGCCTGGTGGCCACGCGCATGGCCACGCTGGATCCCGAGGGCCGTGGCGTGGAGATGGAGGCGGGCAAGCCGGATTGGTACGACGCCCTCAACGGCCTGCCCGGGCTGATGGGCTCCAGCCTGAACGAGACCCTGGAACTGAAGCGCCATGTGCAGTTCCTTCTGCAAGGCTTGGAAGAGCACGGCCGCCCGGGCGAGCAAATCATGCTTTACGAGGAGCTGTGGGACTTCCTCCACCAGCTGGACGGCCTGTTGGTCCAGGACTTGTCCCCGCTGGATTACTGGGAGGATGCGTCCACCGCCAAGGAGCACTACCGGGAGCGCACACGATTGGGCGTTTCCGGCCAGGACCTTTCCCTGGCTGTGGATTGGCTGAAGGCCTTTTTGTGGGCCTGCCTGCGTCGCCTGAACCAGGGCATCGCCCGCTCCTGGGATCCCGACAGCGGCCTCTTCCACAGCTACTTCACCCACGAAGTGGTGGAGCGGGAGGAGCTGGATGGGACTGTTGATCCGCCCAAGGGCATGCCCCGGGGCAACCCACGGGGACTTCCCGCCTTCCGCGTTACCCGTTTCCGCGCCCACGAGCTGCCCCTCTTCCTGGAGGGCCAGGTGCACGCCCTGCGCTGCATGAACAACCGGGACGAGGCCGAGGCCCTGCTGGGCAAGCTGGAGCAGAGTCCTCTTTACGACTCGGCCCTTGGCATGTTCAAAGTGAATGAAAGCCTTGCGGGGGAGGCCCTGGAGATTGGCCGGGCGCGCGCCTTCGCGCCAGGCTGGTTCGAGAACGAGAGCATCTGGCTGCACATGGAATACAAGCTCCTGCTGGAGCTTTTGCGTTGCGACCTGCCCGCCCAGTTCCACCGTCATCTGCGCCGGGCGGCCATCCCCTTCCTGGATCCGGCCCGCTACGGCCGCAGCACGCTGGAGAACAGCTCCTTCCTGGTAAGCAGCGCCCACCCGGACGCCAGCCTGCATGGCAAGGGCTTTGTTGCCCGTTTGAGCGGCGCCACGGCGGAGTTCATCCACATGCTCCTGTGGGCCTGCATGGGGCCGCGTCCCTTCCGCACCACAGCGGGTGGCGAGCTTGAGCTTCACCTGGATCCACGCTTGACGGGAGACCTCTTCACCACGGAGGAGTGTCGCCGCGCCTTGTGGCTGGACGGCCAGCACCTTGAGCTGGACTTCCCAGCCCACAGCTTCAGCTTTCTCTTCCTGGGCCAGGTGGTGGTGAGCTATGTGAATTCCACCCGGGGAGACAGCTTTGGCACCCATGGGGTGGTGCCCCTGTCCTGGCAATTGGAAGAAAAGGATGGCACCCGCCTGCCTCGTCAGCACCATGCTCCCCGGGGGGATTTGGCCCGGCGGCTGCGAAACAGGGAATTCCGCCGCCTTTGGGTGGAGCTGGGCCAGTCTTCTGTCGCCAAAGCAATACAAAGCTAAAAAATCGGCCATCCGCCTTGACTTTGACCGGCGGACATGCTAATTATTTGACGAAACTTTGTTCGATCATCGAACAAAGATGGGGGGTGGGAGTGGGACAAGGCCGCAACGATTGGACATAAGCCTGAGCCTGTGGGCTCGGGGTAACGACTCAAAGGAGTGCCTGATGAAACGTGTGTGGCTTCCCCTCGTGGCCGCCTGCCTGCTCAAGCCGGCACTGGCCGTTGAAGCTCCTGTGGCCCACATTGAGCACCAGGGCAACGGACAGACCCTGCTGTCCTGGACCCTTGTTCCCGGTGCCGATGCCTATGCCATCTACCAGTGGACCGCCCCCTACCTTGCCAGCGAATTGCTGACCACGGTGGGCGGAACCCAAAGCAGCTACGCCGTGAGTGGCGGTTCCGGCTTCTACTATGTGGTGGCCCAGGACACGGCTCCCTCTCCGGCCCCCACTCCCACGGTGCCGGCCGAGTCGGTGATCAGTCTGTTCAGCAACGCTTATGCCAACCATGCCATCGACACCTGGTCCGCTGGTTGGGACTGGGCGGATTTGCAGGATGTGCAGCTTGAGGGGAATGACACCAAGCTCTACACCAATCTGGTCTTCGCGGGCATTGAGTTCACCAGCCAGACCATTGACGCCACCGGCATGAACCGTTTCCACATGGACATCTACACGCCCGATGCCACGGCGGCCCCGGCCTTCTTCCGCGTGAAGCTGGTGGACTTCGGCGCCAACGGCGTGTGGGGCGGTGGCGACGATGTGGAGCACGAGCTGCTCTTCGACGATGCGTCCACGCCTCCCCTGCAGAGCCAGAACTGGTACAGCATCGATGTGCCGCTCAGCGCATTCGTTGGCTTGAGCACGCGCGCTCACCTGGCGCAGATGATCATCTCCAGCAGCACGAGCCCGGCCATTGCCACCGTGTACATGGACAATGTCTACCTCTACAACGATGGCACGGTGGAAGAGCCTGAGCCCGTGCCCACGGTGGCCGCTCCCACGCCCACGGTGCCTTCGGATGATGTGATCTCCCTCTATAGTGACGCCTACTCCAATCATCCGGTGGGCAGCTGGTCCATGTTCTGGGACATGGCCGATGTGACGGACACGCTCATCGCGGGCAACGCCACCAAGCGCTACTCCAACATGGTCTTCGCCGGTATTGAGTTCGCCAGCCCCAGTGTGGACGCCACGGACATGACGCGCTTCCACATGGACATCTGGGTGCCTGGTTCCACGGCTCCCCCCGCCCAGTTCGGCATCAAGCTGGTGGACTGGGGTGCCAACGGCGTGTGGGGCGGCGGCGACGACGTGGAGCACGAGGTGTGGATCAACAGCGCCTCCACCCCCCCGCTGCAGAGCGAGAGCTGGGTCTCCTGCGACATCGCCCTCAGCGACTTTGGTGGCCTGATCACCCGTGCCCACATCTCCCAGATGATCATCGAGGGCCTGCCCAAGGTCTATGTGGACAACGTGTACTTCTGGAACGACGGCTCCGTGGTTGAGCCTCCGTTGGAGCCCGAGACCCCGGCCCCCACGCCCTCCTATGCCGCCGGCGACGTGATCAGCCTCTTCAGCAATGCCTACAGCAATGTGGCGGTGGACACCTGGAGCGCGGGCTGGGACATGGCCTCCGTGACGGACATGCAGGTGCTGGGCAATGACACCAAGCATTACTCGGGCCTGATCTTCGCGGGCATCGAGTTCACCAGCCAGACCATCGACGCCAGCTCCATGACGCACTTCCGTCTGGACTACTGGACGCCCGATCCCACCGCCCTGCCGGCGGTCTTCCGCATCAAGCTGGTGGACTTCGGCGCCAACGGTGTATGGGGCGGCGGCGACGATGTGGAGCACGAGCTGGGCTACAATGCCGTGTCCACCCCCGCCCTGGTGACGGGCAGCTGGGTCACCTTCGACATCCCCCTGGGCGACTTCTCGAACCTGGTGACCCGTGGCCACATGGCCCAGCTGATCATCAGCGGCAGCACGCCCACGGCATTCATTGACAACGTGCTCTTCCACCGCTAGCCGGTAGGATTACGCCCCTTCAGGATTCAAGTGCGGCCCGGCGAGAGTCTCGTCGGGCCGCTTTCATTCCAATGCCGCCAGGAGTTCCACATGCCCCTGCCCCAACCGCGCCACCAAGTCCCCCGCTCCCTGCCGCTTCTGCTGGTGCTTGCCTGCGCCACCACCGCACCGGCCCAGGTGGGGGAACTGCTCTGGGCGGAGGACTTCAACTCCCTGGACAACTGGATGGTGGTCACGGGCAACGGCCAGTGGGGCTGGGGCAA
>CAIWAD010000062.1 GCA_903910645.1 uncultured bacterium
ATTGGCGGCTCCCTGGCCAACGCCGTGCCCTTCAGTGGGGATGTGACGGCGGACTTTGCCAGCAGTATCTATGCCGAAGAGCTGGATCCGCTGGATGTGGGTGTGGCCAGCAACGCGCCCATGGGCACCGTGTCCGGGTGGGACTTGCACCGTTCACTCTTTGTCTTTGACCAGAATGCCGATCGTCTGAGCATTGGTCTGGAGTTCTTCGGAATTGCCGGCGACGCCGACGGTGACGGGGGCGAAGGCACCACCTCACCCTGGCTGGCCTTGAACTATGGCATTGACATGCCGGGCCTGGCCATGACGGAAAGCATCTGCATGGCTTTTGACTTTGACCAGGACGGTGCCTATGACCTCATCGCCGGCAATAGCGCCCTGGATGGCCTGCACCGAGTGAGCACCTTCACCGGCAGCCCCTCCATGCCCGCTTTCGCCTTTGGTCCCGTGCTGCCGGCCCACATGGGCGCCTGGTATTACAGTCCCAGCGCCTCCACGCCGGACTATGAGTTCGAGCTGGAAGGCATCTCCCAGCTGGACACGATTGAGTTCGGCACCATTTGCTTCGACTACATCTTCTTCGCCGGCTCCTATAGCGACGACGGCGTGGGCGAGGACTATCAGTTCGGTACCCTGTGCCTGACGGACGATGAGCTGGTGGACGCCCGCGAGCCCGTGTCCATGGACTTGCTGCAGGCCCATCCCAACCCCTTCAACCCCACCACCACCCTGAGCGTGGAGCTGGCGCAGACCGGTGCGGTGGATCTGCGTGTCTTCGATCTGGCAGGTCGTCAGCTTGCCACCCTGGCCCAGGGCCGCATGGAAGCCGGCCGTCACGAGGTGGCGTTCAATGCCGCCAACCTGCCTTCCGGCTTGTACCTGGCCCGCCTCCAGACGGAGCAGGGTCAGCAGGTGAGCCGCCTGATCCTCACCAAGTAACGCGCTCTCAGCCTTGCATGAAAAGGGGCCCCACGGGGCCCCTTTCTGTTGTCAAGCTGTTGGGCTTCAAGGGCTTCTTCAGGGTCCGGCCAGCTGTACCGGGCCCATGCCGCCACCTGGGCCTGCGCCTTCTTCCTTTATAAAGAAGGCCCCGCGTGGGGGCCTTCCTGAAAATATGCGTTGCCGGTCCTTCCCTTAACGGAAGAAGAGGAAGGTGTTCATGATGAACAAGGGAATCAGGATGGCCCCGCTCCACGCCATGTAGCCAAAGAAGCTGGGCATTTTCACCCCCGCCTGCTCCGCCATGGCCTTCACCATGAAATTGGGTGCGTTGCCGATGTAGGTGTTGGCCCCCATGAAGACCGATCCACAACTGATTGCCATGAGCGTGCTGCCCTGATCCATGAGCAAGGGCACGGCCTGGGCTTCCGTCATGCCGGGATAGAAACTGCCCAGAGCCGTGTTGAAAAAGGTGAGATAAGTGGGTGCATTGTCAAGGAAACTGGACAGCATGCCGGATGCCCAGAAATAGCTGGCATCGCTGGACACACGCTGAATGATGAAGGCCATTTCTCCGTTCACGCCGGCTTTCAGGATTTCCAGGGCCGGAATGATGGTGATGAAAATGCCCGCGAAGAGCTTGGCCACTTCCAGGATGGGTTCCCAATTGAATTCATTGGCTGTGCGCGTCTCCGGTCGGGTCAGCTTCAGGCTAAGGGCCAGCAGACCAAGGATGAGACCATCGCGCAGCACATTCACCCAGGGCATGACAATGGGATGTCCGCCGCCCCACAGGGTAATGCCCTGGGCGCCCCATGCGGGAATCTTGGACAGGATTCCGCTAAGGATCACCGCTCCCACCACGCCGCCCAGCAGGGGCAGATTCACCAAGCCTTCCACACGCAGGGCCTCTTTCTGCGTCTGGGGAGCCGGGCCACTTTCACGCTTCAGCATCCAGCTGTCCAGGAAGTAAAAGAGCACCAACAAGATCAGCGCATTGAAAGCCATGGGTCCCAGACAATGGCCCAGAGTCCAAAAAAAGGAAACGCCGTGCAGGAAGCCCAGGAACAGGGGCGGATCACCAATGGGCGTCAGGGCGCCACCGATGTTGCTCACCAGGAAAATGAAGAAGACCACCACATGGGCGCGATGGGCCCGGTGGGCGTTGGAACGCAACAAGGGGCGGATGAAGAGCATGCTGGCGCCGGTGGTGCCAATCCACGAGGCCAGCAGTGTTCCCGCCAGCAGCAGCAGGGTATTCACCTTGGGCGTGCCCGCCAGACTGCCCCGGATGGCAATGCCACCGGCAATGACGAAAAGGCCGGTGAGCAGAATGATGAAGGGCAGATAGTCAATGACCATGATGTGCAGGACCGTGGGCAGGGCTTCGTGCCAGCCGAAGGCCACGGCGAAGGGGAGCGCGAACAGCAGGGCCCAGAAGGCCGAGACTTTGCCGAAGTGGTGGTGCCAGAATGTGGGCGCCAGGAGCGGCATGAGGGCAATGGACAACAGGATGCCCGCGAAAGGGATGGCGCTCCACAAGGGAAGCTGTTCCCCCAGACTGGGGCCATGGGTAGCGGCGGCGGCCCAGGCGCCCGGGGCGCCGCAGGTCAGGGACAGAAGCACAAGACCAAGGAAGGATGCAAGGCGGCGGAGACCCGGCATGGTGGCTCCTTTCCGGCCGCATGGCGCGGCCCTTTCACAACAAGCCGAGAACAATGGAAGCTTAAACGCCGATGCCCGCGCACAAATCCAGCCAGAGGCGCGGCCACAGGCCCAGGAGCAGGAGGCCCGCTCCCGCCACCCAGACCACGAATGCCAAGCCGCCGTCCAGATTTAGTGCGCCACTCTCCTCCGGCTCATGGAACCAGGCGTAGACCACCGGTCGCAGATAGGTGAACACGGCCACCACGCTGGTAAGAATGCCCAGCACGGCCAGACCCGTGTGCCCTGCCCGCACGGCGGCGCTGAACACCATGAACTTGCCCATGAAGCCGGCCAGGGGCGGCATGCCCGCCAGACCCAACAGCAGCAGGGCCAGCAGACCCGCCAGCCAGGGATTGCGCCGGGCCAGACCCTTGTAGTCGTCCAGTTTGTAATTCCCGCTCCCGGCCTGGCTGACCTTGGCCGCCACCAGAAAAAGGGCGGCGTTGGCCAGCACATAGGGCAACAGGTAGAAGATGACCGCCTCCAGGCTTTCCCCGGCGGCGCCCACGGCCATCAGGCCCAGCAAAAGATAACCCGCGTGGGCCACGCTGCTGAAAGCCAGCATGCGCTTGAAATTGCCCTGCACCAGGGCGGTGAAGTTGCCCAGGATCATGGTGGCGCCAGCACAGATGCCCACCAGTGGCACCCAGGCTTCGCTGACAGAACCCAGGGCGAGCAGCACGCGGCCGAAACCGGCGAAGGCCGCCGCCTTGGCCGCCGTGGACATGAACGCCGTCACCACGGTGGGACTGCCGCTGTAGACTTCCGCCACCCAGCTGTGGAAGGGCACGGCGCCCACCTTGAAGAGCAGGCCGGCGATCATGAGCACCACACCGCCCAGAGCCACCCACTGGGTGCCCGTGCCCGACACACGGGCCAGGCCCGTGCCCAGCGCGGCAATGTCCAAAGTGCCCGCACTGCCGCTGAGCAAGGCCATGCCGAAGAGCAGGAAGCCGGAGGCGAAGCTGCCTGCCAGGAAATAGGTCAGGGCTGCCTGGCGGCTGGATTCCCGTTCGCCCATGAGGCCGGCCAGGCAGTAAAGGCTGATACTGAGCACTTCCACCGCCAGAAAGAGCACAATGAGGTCCCCGGCGCTGGCCAGGGCCATCATGCCTGTGGCGGCGAAGAGGCTAAGGGACAAGTACTCGGCCTGGGGCAGATTGCGGCTGCGGGCATAGGCCACGCCACCGGGCAGGAGCAGCACAAGGGCGGCCAGCACGGTGATGCGTCCGGCAAAGGCCATGGGATCCGACAGGGCCGAGCCGAAATAGCCGGGCTCCACGGTGAGGGGATTCAGGCAGAAGGCCAGGGCCGCCACCACCGAGGCCAGGGAGACCCACACCAACTGGCGATCCTGGCGCCCGCGAAAGGCGGCGTGCAGGGCCATCACCAGCAGGCCGCCGCCGGAAACCAGCAACTCCGGCAGCAGGGCCGCGACATTCAGTCCGCTAAAATCCATGTCAGCGGCTCCTCATGAGCTCGAGGGTGGTCTCCACGGCGGGGCCGATGCGGTCCAGCAGGGGCTGGGGCTGCACGCCGATCCAGATGGCCAGCACGAAGAGGGGCACAAAGACCAACACTTCGCGCAGCCCCATGTCCTTCAGGTTCTGGTTCTTGGGATTGGACAAGGGGCCGAAGAGCACGCGCTGCACCATCCACAGCAGGTAGACGGCCGCCAGGATGACGCCCGTGGCCGCCACGGCGGTGGCCCAGGGCTGGGTGCGGAAGCTGCCCAGCAGGATCATGAACTCGCCCGTGAAGCCGTTCAGGCCGGGCAACCCCACCGAACTAAGGCAGAAGAAGAGCAGCACGAAGGCGAAAAGGGGCATTTGGCTGGCCAGTCCGCCGAACTCGCCAATCTGGCGCGTGTGGCGGCGCTCGTAGATGACACCCACCGCAAGGAAGAGGGCGCCGGTGGAAATGCCGTGGTTCACCATTTGCAGCACGGCGCCGCTCATGCCTTCCGCGTTCAGTGCGAACAGACCCAGCATGACGAAGCCCAGGTGGCTGACGCTGCTGTAGGCCACCAGCTTCTTCACATCCTTCTGCACAATGCTCACCAGGGCGCCGTAGACTATGCCAATCACCGCCAGGGTGACCATCAGGGGAAGCACCATGCGCGTGGCGGCAGGGAAAAGGGGAAGGGCGAAACGAATGAAGCCGTAGGTGCCCATTTTCAACAGCACGCCGGCCAGGATCACGCTGCCTCCCGTGGGTGCTTCCACATGGGCGTCGGGCAGCCAGGTGTGCACGGGGAACATGGGCACTTTGATGGCGAAAGCCAGGGCGAAAGCGCCGAAGAGCCAAAGCTGGGCCGGTCCGCCGGCGTGGAAATGCTGCAGCAGGAGGGGCAGGTCGAAGGTGCGGGCGAAAGTGCCGCCCTCCACCGGCACCAGCGTGCTCCAGTGGATCCACAGGATGGCCACCAGCATGAGCACGCTGCCCAGCATGGTGTAAAGGAAGAACTTCACCGCCGCGTAAATGCGCCGCGGCCCGCCCCAGATGCCAATGAGGAAGTACATGGGGATGAGGGTCAGTTCCCAGAACACATAGAAGAGCACCAGGTCCAGGCTGACGAAGACTCCCACCATGCCCGTGGCCATGAGGAAGTAGAGCATGAGGTAGCTCTTCAGGCGGTCCGTCACCTGCCAGCTGCTCAGCAGGATCACCGGCAGGAGCAGGGTGGTGAGCAGCACCAGCACCAGACCGATGCCATCCAGGCCCATGTGGAAACTGAAGCCCAGGGCGGGCATCCAGGGCTTCTGGAAGGCGAACTGGTACTGGCCGGCGCGGGCCACATCAAAGGCCGTCCACAGGGGAAGGCTAAGGGCGAACTCCACCAGGCCAAGTCCCAGGGCCGCCCCCTTCAACAGGGAGATCTGCCGGGCGGGAATCAGCCACAGCAGCAGCAGGGCGACCAAGGGAAAGAAAGTGACCAGGGGCAGGATGAAATCCATCATGGGCGCGTCCATCATCGGGTGAACACCAGTGCCAGCAGCAGGGCCACTCCCAGTGCCATGGCGGTTAGGTAGTGGGGCAAACGGCCGCTCTGCAGGCGACGCACGCCCTGTCCGGCCAGCTGGGCCAGGCGGGCCGTGCCGTTCACCGCCCCGTCAATCAGCCCCGCGTCCACCTGACGGCTGCAAGCCTCGCTGAAGGCGGCCACGGGCTTCACCACCACGGCCTCGTAAAGTTCATCCACCCGCCATTTGTCCAGCAGGCGTTGGTGCAGTTTGGGGTGGCGCCGGGCCGCCGCGTCCGCCAGCTCCGGTTTCAACAGATACCAGCGCCGGGCCAGCAAGAGGCCCAGCGTGGCCACGCCAATGCTGCCCAGGGCCAGGGCCCACTCCAGCGCCACATTGCCATGGGCCTCCACGGCATGACGCAGGGCCAGATCACTGCCCGAATGGAAAACCGGCGCCAGGAACTCATCGAAGCGGTTGCCCAGGTGGGCGAAATCCAGGAAATGGGGCAGGCCCCAGAATCCGGCAATGGCGCTGAGCACGGCCAGGATCATCAATGGAAGGGTCATCACCAGCGGGTTTTCATGGAAGTGCGCGGCTTCCGCCTCACCGCCCCGGTAGGTGCCGTGGAAGGTGAGGAAGAGCAGGCGGAACATGTAAAAGCTGGTGAGGCCGGCGGCGCACAGGCCCATCAGCCACAAAGGCCAATGACCCGTGGCGAAAACCTGCCAGAGGATTTCATCCTTGCTGAAGAAACCGGCAAAGGGCGGAAATCCGGCAATGGCAATGGTGGCCACCAGGAAGGTCCAATAGGTGATGGGCAGACGCTTGGCCAGTCCGCCCATGTTGCGCATGTCCTGGGGATCCCGTTTGTGATCATGCACTTTGTGATAGACATGGTGCATGGCATGGATGACCGATCCCGCCCCAAGGAAGAGCAGGGCCTTGAAGAAGGCGTGGGTGACCACATGGAAGAGGCCCGCCGTGTAGGCGCCCACTCCCATGGCCAGGAACATGTAGCCCAATTGGCTGACGGTGGAATAGGCCAGCACCTTCTTGATGTCCCGCTGCACCAGGCCGATGGTGGCGGCGAAAAGGGCCGTGCTCGCGCCCACGATGGCCACCGTGAGCAGGGCCGCCGGAGCCAGACTGTAGAGGAAATGGTTGCGGGCAATCATGTAAAGGCCCGCCGTGACCATGGTGGCGGCGTGGATCAGGGCGGACACGGGCGTGGGGCCGGCCATGGCGTCAGGCAGCCACACATAAAGGGGGATTTGGGCACTCTTGCCCGTGGCTCCCACGAAGAGCAACAGGGCCGCCGCCGTGGGCAGCCAATGCCCCACCGGCAGGCCCGCCATGCCCTCTTGCACCTGACCATAGTCCAGACTGCCCAGGTTGGCGAAGAGGAGGAAGGCGCCCAACAGGAAGCCGAAGTCCCCGATGCGGTTGACCACAAAGGCTTTCTTTCCCGCGCTGGCCTTCTCCGGGTCGCTGAACCAGAAGCCGATGAGCAGATAGCTGCACAAGCCCACCCCTTCCCATCCCAGGAACATCACCAGATAATTGCCCCCCAGCACCAGGGTGAGCATGGCGAAGCTGAAGAGATTCAGGTAGGCGAAATAGCGGGCGAAGGAGGGTTCCTTGCCCATGTAGCCAATGCTGTAAAGGTGAATGAGCGTGGCCACGCCGCTGATGAACAGGGCGTAGAGCAGGGAAAGGGGATCCAGCAGCAGGCTCCAGTCCAGGGACAGGCTGCCCACATGCATCCAGGGGCCGTAGTTCACAAGGAATCGGCGACCCTCCTCCGGCAGCTGGTTGAACTGCAGGAAGATGTTCAGGGCCACCAGAAAGCTGCCGCCGATGGCCGCCGTGGCCAGGGCGCCGGAGAGCCTGGCGTTGGTGTAGCGTCCAAACAGGCCGTTGAGCACGGCGCCCAGCAGAGGCAACAGGGGAATGAGGGCCAGGGGCAGGGCCAGGCTTTCCACGCTCATTGCTCCTCCCTCGCGCCGCCGCCCACCAGTCGGATGGATTCCAGATCCGTGCTGCCGCTGTGGCGGAAGATGAGCACCACAATGGCCAGACCCACCGCCACTTCCGCGGCGGCCACGGTCATGCTGAAGAAGGCGAAGGCCTGGCCCTCCAGGCTTCCGCCGGAACGGCCGAAGGCCACCAGGGCCAGATTGGCGGCGTTGAGCATGAGTTCCACGCACATGAGGATCACCAGGGCATTGCGCCGGATCAGCACGCCGGTGACTCCCAGGCCAAAGAGCAGGATGGCCAGCAGGAGGTAGTGGTTCAGGGTGGGCATCAGGCCTTGTCCTCCGCCTTGGGGGCCGCGTGACGCGTAAGGGCCACGGCGCCCACCAGGGCCGCCAGCAGCAGGACGCTGGTCAGTTCAAAGGGATAGACCCAACGGCGGAAGAGGGCCTCCCCAAAGGCCTCCACCGTGCCGCTGGGACCAGCGTCCACCGCTCCGCTGGTGCCGCCGGCCAGGAAGATTCCCGCCAGGCAGAAGAGCACGGCCACTCCCGCCAGGGCGTAGACCCAGCGTCCGGCGGCCAGGCGCCGGGCGCGCAGGCGGTCCTGACGCAGATTGAGCAGCATGATGACGAAGAGGAAGAGGATGATGACCGCGCCGCCGTAGACAATAAGCTGCACGGCGGCCAGGAAGGGCGCGTCCAGCAGCATGTAATGGCCGGCGATGGCCACCATGGTGGTGAGCAGGCCCAGCGCCGAATCCACGGGGCTGCGCCGCAACAGCACCCACAGGCCGCCGCCCAGGGCCAGCACGGACAACAGGACGAAAAGAATGCCTTCCACGCGCCCTCCAGCAAGGGGCCCGGCCGTTTAGCGCACCAGGGCCTCGAATTCAGAGCGGAACTTGGTCACGCCGGATTTCACCGGCCCCGTGGCGGCATCGCCCAGGGCGCAGATGGTCCGGAAGGAAACATGCTTGCAGATGTCCAGGAGCAGGTCCAGATCACTGGCCTTGCCCCGGCCACCCACCAGACGGTCCAGAATGCGATGCATCCACTGGGTGCCTTCCCGGCAGGGCGTGCACTGGCCACAGCTTTCGTGGGCGTAGAAGTGCCCCAGATTCTGCACCAGATGCGGGATGCTCACCGTGTCGTCCAGCACAATCACTGCGCCGGAGCCCAGCATGGTGCCGTGCTCCATGCAGCTCTCGTAGTCCAGGCTGAGGGTGGCGGCCTCCTGGGCCGTGAGCATGGGCACCGAGCTGCCGCCGGGAATGACCACTTTCAACTGGCGCCCTTCCCGCATGCCGCCGCAATCCCCGTTGATGAGGTCCATCAGGGGCGTGCCCATGCGGCACTCGTAGACGCCCGGCCTCTTCACATGGCCACTGACGCTGAAGAGCTTGGTGCCCGGACTTTTGGGCGTGCCCAGCCCCACATACCATTCGGGGCCGTTGGCCACGATAGGCGGGATGGCCGCCAGCGTTTCCACATTGTTGATGATGGTGGGACAGCCGTAAAGGCCCACCACGGCCGGGAAGGGCGGCTTGGTGCGGGGCAGTCCGCGGCGGCCTTCCAGACTGTTCAACAGGGCCGTCTCCTCCCCGCACACATAGGCGCCCGCGCCCATGTGCACATGCAGGTCGGCGTTGAAGCCCTTGCCCAGGATATCCTTCCCCAGCAGACCGGCGCCCCGCGCCTCCGCCAGGGCCCGCTCCACGCAGGCGGCTTCCTCCTGGAACTCGCCACGGATGTAGATGTAGCCAACGCGCGCCCCAATGGCGTGACAGGCCAGCAGCATGCCCTCGATGAGCTGGTGGGGCGCGTAGCGCAGAATGTCCCGGTCCTTGAAGGTGCCGGGCTCGCCTTCGTCGGCGTTGCACACCAGATAGACGGGCAACTCCTGCTGCTTGGGCAGAAAGCTCCACTTCATGCCGGTGGGAAAACCCGCCCCGCCACGGCCACGCAGGCCGGAGGCCTTCACCAGGGCGGTCAAATCCGCCGGGGCGATGCCGTCCAGGGCCTGCTTCAGACTGCGATAGCCGCCGTCCTCCAGGTAATGGTCAAGCGAGGCGCGTGTTTTGCTTTGCAGGGCGGGAAAGCAGATGAACTCGGCCATCCTCAGTTCCCTCCTTCGCCGGGAGCGGGCCGTGAGAGGGACGCGCCCTTCTCCAGGGAATCCAGCAGGGCCTTCACCTTCTCCAGGCTCATGTTCTCGTGGTAGACGCCGTCCACCAGCAAGACCGGCGCGCTGCCGCAGGCGGCCAGACATTCCACCTGTTCCAGCGTGAAGGTGCCGGCGGCATCCGTGCCGCTATGGGCATCACCCAGCCCAAGGCGCTGGCGCAGGTAATCAATGATTTCACGCCCGCCCAGCACATGACAGCTGAGCGTGCGGCACACGCTGATCAGGTGGCGTCCCACCGGCTGACGCTGGAACATGGTGTAGAAGGACACGACATCCGCCACATGCACCCGGGGCAGCTCCAGCACGCGGGCCACCTCGTCCACCACCTCCGGACTGATCCAGCGCATGCGGCGCTGGGCCAGATGCAGGAGGGGAATGGTGGCGCTCATGGCATCGGGATAGCGGGCGCGGATGCGTTCAACTTCCTGCCCTTCGTCCGCCGTAAAGGAAAAGGCCATGCCCTTGTCCGATCTGCTTGTTAAGAATTCACCAATGGAATCTACCGATCCCCCTGCGTGGCTTCAACAGTCCGGCCCGCCAAAGTGGGCCTCCGCCCCTCATTCAAGGGCGGCCAGGGCTTCCACCACAAGGGGCTTGCGGCCGGAGGCGTCCACGCGCGCGGCGGCCACGGCGGGATCGTGCTCGAAGAGCAGCCAGGCGGAGCCGTCACCCACGCGCCGGTACAGGGCCTCCTTTTCCTCCACCACGGTCAAAGGATGCAGGTCGTAGCCCATGACCCAGGGCAGGGGCAGGTGGGCCGCCGTGGGAACAAGATCCGCGCAGTACACCAGTCCATGGCCGCCCAGACCGTCCACTTCCACCAGTTGCATGGAAGGAGTGTGGCCGTGGACCGGACGCACGCGCAGCCCGGGCAGCAGCTCCGCCTCCCCTTCAACCAAATGAAGCCGGGCGCCTTTGAGGGGCTCCAGATTGTCCTTCAGGTAACTGGCGCGATCCCGCACGCTGGGGGCCAGGGCCCATTCCCACTGGACTTTCTGCACATGCACGGTGGCCTGGGGAAAGGTCAAGGCCAATTGGCCGGAAGCATCCCGGCGCACCGCGCCACCGGCATGGTCGAAATGCAGGTGGCTAAGCACCAGATCCGTCACATCATGTGGCTTCAGCCCATGGCGGGCAAGGACTTCCACCACTCCCGACCCTTCGTCCTCCAGGGCGAAGATGTCGCGGAAGGCCGGACTGTCCTTGTCCCCGGCGCCGCAGTCCACCAGCACCACGCGGCCCTGGCCATTCTGCAGGAGCAGGCAGCGCAGGGCCATGGCGATGCGGTTCAGGGCATCCGGCGGCGCCTCCTTCTCCCACAGGGTGCGCGGCACCACGCCGAACATGGCGCCCCCGTCCAGGCGGAAGCGGCCAAAGTCCAGCGTGCGGGCCTCCCATGCTCCAATGCGCATCAGCTGTTCAGGTCCAGGAAGTGCTGGGCATCCAGGGCGGCTGCGCACCCGCTGCCCGCGGCGGTGATGGCCTGGCGGTAGTGGTGGTCCGCCACATCGCCGGCGGCGAACACACCGGGAATGTTGGTGGCCGTGCTTCGTCCCTGGCAGATCAGATAACCGTTTTCGTCCGTGTCCAGCACATCCTTGAAGAGCTGGGTGGTGGGTGTGTGTCCAATGGCCACGAATGCGCCATCCACTTTCAGCACGCGCACTTCGCCGCTTTGGGCGTCCTTCACTTCCAGGCCCTCCAGACCGCTGCCACTGGGGTCACCCTTGAAGGACAAGGGGATGGCATTCAGCATGAACTCGATCTTCGGGTTCTGGCGGACCTTCTCCACCATGATGGGCGATGCGCGGAAGGCCTCCCGACGGTGCACCAGGGTGACCTTGGAGGCGAAGGTGGTCAGGAAATTGGCCTCCTCCATGGCGCTGTCCCCGCCGCCGATGACGCAAATCTCCTTCCCCTTGAAGAAGAAACCGTCGCAGGTGGCGCAGGCGCTGACGCCGTAGCCCATCAGCTCGCTCTCGCCGGGAATGCCCAGCAGGCGGGCCGTGGCGCCGGTGGCCACAATCAAGGTTTCCGTGCGAATGGTTTCGCCATCCACATCCAGCGTGAAAGGCCGCTGGCTGAGATCCAGATTCTGCACCGTGCCCATGATGAATTCCGTGCCGAACTTCTCCGCCTGACGGTGCATGTGGTCAATCAATTCCGGGCCCATTACACCGTCGGGAAAGCCGGGGAAGTTCTCCACCTCCGTGGTGATGGTCAGCTGGCCGCCGGGCTGCATGCCCTCGATGAGCACGGGCTTCAAATTGGCGCGCGCGGCGTAAATGGCGGCGGTAAGGCCGGCCGGACCTCCACCGATGATGAGCACTTTGCGCAAATTGGACATGGCTTATCTCCATGAATTGAAAGACGATGGCACTGAAGGCGAGGGCATTCGCCCCATTCGTCCAGATGGGGCCCAAGGCAAGCCTTGACGGGGTTAAATATCGCACGAGGCCCCTTGCCCGACAAGCTGAACCGGGCGGAAAACGGTTGCCCACGGCTGTTGTCGGCCCTATTTTGCAGGGGCTTGCATTCTCCACAACCCCAATGGAAGGAACCTGCAATGAGACGCTGCCTCACTCTTTCCCTGTGTGGCTTCATGGTGGCCACGGCCTGGGCCGCCCAACGCGACGGCATCTCCACCCCGGTGGGGCAAGTCCCCCAGAAAAGCGCCCGCCTGGCCATGACCGGTGACGAGGAGCTGGCTCCTCCCATGGATGCGCAACCCATGCCGGGCAACCCCGCGCGCATTGGCGACATGGTGGCGGTGGGCACCACCACTTATGAGTACCAGGCCAACGGTTCACTGTCCAAGATGGTGGCCCTCAGTGCCGATGGCGTGGCCCACGGCGTGTTCATGTACTCCGGTCAGAACAGCGGCTGGAGCGATCGCAAGGTGAAGGCCTGGTGCGTGAATCCGGACCTGAGCGTGGTGGACGCGCTGGATGTGTACAATGTGCGCAGTGGCTACGGCACCGCCGCGGTGACGGGCGAAAACCCTGCCAATGGCCTGGCCCCCAACAGCACCATGGTGTCCTTCCACACCGGTTCGCCCCAGGATTCCTGGTTCGGCGCGGACTTCGGTGGCTGCACCCATGCATTCAATCTGCTGCAGACGGGCACGGGCATGATGTGGCCCCATGTGGCCGTGGACGGCCAGGACCACACCCATGTGGTGAACTACGATTCGGCCAGCAGCGACATCTGGTATCAGGCCAGCAGCGACGGCATTTCCTGGGACGCTCCCGCCGTGCTCCTTACCAGCGACAGCCGGGCCCTGGGTTCCATCTGCGTGGGCAGCAAGACCAGCCCCGCCGCCGCCGTGCTCTTCCACCAGCGCACCAGCGCCCAGGACATTCCCTACGACATGGGCGAAGGGTTCATTGGCATCCAGGTCCACCACGACCTGATGGCCTACCGCGCCGACGATGGTGACATCTACGGCCAGTACAACTCGGGCAACCTGTTGAACATCACCAACTATGGCCCCGAGTCCACGGTGCCTTTCGGTGATTACGGCAGCCGCCTGTACTGCGACCTGGAAGGCATCTTCGACCGCGCCGAGGATCCGGCCCTCCATGTGGGCTTCACCGGCGGCCCCCAGTGGACAGACACGCTGCATGTCATCTGGGACGAGGCGGCTGAAGACAGCCTGATGGAAGTCTACATGAATTACAACCTGGGCCGTGGCCAGATCTGGCACCACAATGTGGACTCGGGCTCCTGGAGCCACATTTGGGGATCCAACGGCGTCATGGATGAAAGCGAGGCCTCCTGGGTGGACGCCGGTGCCTGGCGTCAGCGCAACGACCATCCCAGCTTCGCCATTGATCCGGAAACCGGTTACCTCTATTGCGCGTGGAACCAGTTCTCGGCGGATGACATGGGCCCGGTGGATGCTGCCGGCAGCTCCTACCCCAACGGCGAAATCTTTGTCTCCTGCAGCGCGGACAATGGCGAGACATGGGGACAGCCCGTCAATGTGACGGACACGTTCAGCGACGGCTGTGCCTCCGGCACCTGCCAGAGCGAATCCTGGCACAGCCTGGCTGAAGTGGCCAATGGCTACCTGCATTTGAGCTATGTGCTGGACACCTGTCCCGGCGGTTTCGTGCAGGAGGAGTGCTTCTCCACCACCAACAACTTCTACTACCACCGCATCCCTGTGGGCGCTGTGCCTCCCCACGCGGGCACGCCCTGGAATGCCGGGGGCCGTGTAAGCCTGGCCCAGACCCAGCGCTGGTTCGGTTGGTATTACGACGCCTGGTGCGACAGCACGGGCGCTGGCGGCGCCGTGTTGGACAGTGTGAAGTGGATTGACCCCGTGCACCTGCTGAACGAGTCCCCCTACGCCGTGCAGCTGGACCATGTGAGCTGGCACCACAACATGCTGGACCAGATCGGCACGCCCGAGCAGCTGGGCATCACCGAAGTGGGCATCACCGTGAAGACCCCCGACGGCTATGTGCCGCTGGATGCCTGGAACGGCACCCTGCCCCAGTGGAAGAGCACCAAGTTCAATGTGCACTTCGCCTACAGCGGTCTGACCAACAGCGACGTGCTCATCGGCTTCCACTTCTCCGATGACCGTCCCAGCCTTTACTACCGCCTGGAAATGGTGAACGCCCTGCAGGATGGCGAACTGGAGACCTGCACGGGGGTGAACCCCATTCCGGTGGAGGACATTGCCCAGTATGAGGAGACCGTGCTGCACAGCTTCACCAGCGTCACACCGCCCACCCAGCCCGTGGCCTTTGCGCTGGCGCAAAATGTGCCCAACCCCTTCAATCCCAGCACGAGCATGCGCTACAGTCTGGACAAGGGCGCGGCGGTGACCTTCAAGGTCTTCAACCTTGCAGGCCAGTTGGTGCAGGAGCGCAGTCTGGGCTTCCAGGGCAGTGGCTGGCATCAGCTGAATTTCGACGGCAGCCAGCTGGCCAGTGGTGTGTATGTCTACACCATCCAGGCCGGCGCGCAGTCCATGAGCCAGAAGATGATCCTGACCAAGTAGTACGGCTTGTCAGCAGGATGTTACTGGGCGGCTCCCGTGGAAAATGGGAGCCGCCTTTTTGCTCCAGGCACAAGATCTTTCCCCGCGCAGCAGCACTCGCACGCGAGCCCCGGATTCTCTCCGCAAACGCTGTCATCCCGGCGAAAGCTGGGATCTCACGATTGGACTGTCGTCATGGCATGACAATCCGCTTGGCTGCACTCTCGTGAAGGGGTGATGTGTTCAGGTGGATGGACGGGCACCGGCACCACACCGGCACCACACCGGCACCGCACCGGCACCATACCGGCACCACACCGGCACCACACCGGCACCTCTCATCCCCTGCCAGCAGCTCTCGCACTCGGGCCTTGTGTTCTCTCCACGAACGCTGTCATCCCAGCGAAAGCTGGGATCTCTTGTCAGCATAGGTCCCGCTTTCGTTGGAATGACAGGTCTGTGAGCCGCTACGGGCTACAACTGGCAAGGAAGCCGCCCTGCCACGCGCAAGCCCGCGGCGTCGCCAACAACCTGAAGGGCGCACACCTCCACACCGGATTCCACCGCGCGGCGCATGGCGGCGGCCCAGGCGGGATCAATGGCTTCCGCCGGGCGGAACGCATGCAAGCCCTGGCGCTGCACTATGAGCAGGAGCAGGGCCCGATCGCCCTCCTCCGCAATGGCGCGCAGCTCGTCCAGATGCTTGCGACCACGCAGCGTGACGCTGTCGGGGAAAGCGGCCCAGCCTCCCTCCAGCCGCAGGGTGACGCTTTTCACCTCCACCCAGCAGGTCCCGCTCCCCCGACTTCCCAGAAAGTCCAGGCGACTGGCGCCGCGACGGGCCTCGGCCCGCCAGATCCAGTCCTTTCCCAGGCCCGGCACCCAGCACCCTTCCAAGGCCTCGCGGGCCATGGCGTTGGCACGCAAGGTGTTCACCACAATCCAGCCCGCTTCGTCGGCCACCATTTCCAGAGTGTGGGCCAGCTTGCGCGCCGGATTGGAAGAACAAGAAATCAGGGCGGGTGCGCCTTCCCGCAAACAGGTGATCATGCTGCCGCTGTTGGGGACATGCACGGTGGGACGGCTGCCGTCAGGCAGTTCAACCATGGCCAGGAAGCGCTTCCAGCGGGAGAGGAAGCGGCACGCTTGCAGAGGCGGTGAGAAATCCATGTTGCCGGTCTTTCCGGGGCTTAGCGGCCGGCGGCGGCTTCCAGTTCATCCAGCAGGGCCACTGCCCGGCGGGCATGGGGAATGACAATGCTGCCGCCCACCACCATGGCCACTTCCAGGGCCTCCATCAGCTGGTTGGCGCCATAGCCCATATCGTGGCAGTTGATGAGGTGGTAGCGGATGCAATCATCGCAGCGCAGCACGGCGCTGGCCACCAGTCCCAGCAACTCCTTCTCCCGCGCGGGCAGAGCCCCGTCCTGATAGCAGGCGTGGTCGCAGGACAAAAAGCGCTTCATGTTGCGGCCGCCGCGCTCCTGGAGACGGGCCTGGAGCGGGCCGCGCTCCTCTTCAAAGGCCTGGCGCAGGCTCATGTGGGGGCCTTTCAGTAGGAGCCGCTGATGTAGTCGTGGAGATAGCGGTTGGTGGCTTCACTCTCTTCCAGCAGCGCGAAAATGATGTCCCCGATGGAGACAATGCCCGCCAGTTTGCCTTCCTCGAAGACCGGCACATGGCGGATGCGGTTGTGCACCATCAGGCCCATCAGGTATTGCAGGCTGTCCTCCGGCGTGGCAATCACGATTTCGCGGGTCATGATCTCACCCACCTGCTGGTCGCGCAGTTTGCGCACATCCCCCAGGCCGCGGCGCAGCACATCCCGCTCGGTGACAATGCCTGTCACCTGATCACCTTCCAGCACCAGAAGAGAGCCCACACGCTTTTCGATCATGCGGTCCAAGGCCTGCTGCACCGTTTCCTCCGGACGCGTGCTGGCCACTTCATGGCCCTTCTGCTTCAACAGTGCGCGAACCTGCATGGCTCCTCCTGGTTTGGTGGGCGAAGTTAGCTCCGGAAATCCCAGCAGGGAAGGCCTTGTCGGGATGCAAGGCCCTTCTCCTGACACCACAGCTTTGCGGCGGTCACCAGCAGGCAGCTTTTTCCCAAATCCAAGGCTAAGGCTCCGCCCCACAACTTTCTCACTTCGCGGCTTCAGAACTTCCGGGCCGTGGTCGATATTGGAGTGAGGAAACGGCCGTGCAGCCCCCGTTTCCACCGCCCCGACACGGGGCCGAATGCAATGCGGAGGACAGCGTGCAAACCTCAACCCCCCAGTTCGTACTGCTGTGCCAACTGTTGGTTCAGGCCATGGAAGACGTTCCAGAAGAGCAAAGACTGAACAAGCGGGAAGCCATTCTGGACACTTTGATGGGCCATTTGATGCGTGAAGGTCTGGTCTTCGACCGCGCCTACGCCGGCCAGCTTTTCGACCAGCTTTCCACGGATCCGGAAACCTTGCTCCAACCCGTGACCTCGGCGCGTTTGGATGAATTGAAGTCCCGCGTGCGGCAAAGCACCTATGTCACCGAGGCCATGCTCACATCACTGGGAGACCGCTTGCTGTGGGTACTGGGCAGTTCCTGACGCCCCGATTCACACAAACAAAAAAGCCGCCCCCCAATGAAGGAAGGCGGCTTTCTCGTCCTTGTCCCATCAACCCCAAATCAGCCAGTGAACCTCGTTGACGAGCTTCTCGAACAGCTGGATGAAAAAGGCTGCCATGGGTCCCCCTGTGGTTTGAAAGAACGGTTACAACTGCGCTGCGAAACGCCCCGTGACATCGGGGAGGAGTCACGGGAATTGTGGACATTGTAGCGTGGCTCGGCAGGCTGAGCAAGAGAAAAATGCTGGGGATGGAAATTTGAAGCCAAGGCTTCTGGTCTACATCTCGGTGGTCATCCTCCTGGGCTTCACGGTGGGCCTGGTGGATGTGGTTTGGCTTATCCACGAGCTCAAGTCAGGCCATCCACCCCTCCTGGATGGCGCCATCTGGCTGGGCCTGATCCTGCTGGTCTCGCACTTCCACATCGTTTCGCGCAGCGGCACGGCTGTTTCCACCCTCAACAGCGCGCTCAATTACGCCATGATCATCAGCTTCGGCCCCGCCTTCGCCGGCCCGGCCGTGGCGCTGAATGGCCTCTACCTTAACCTTATCCGTCATCGCGCCGTGTGGTACAAGGCCCTGTTCAACAGTGCCCAGCTGCTGTTGGCGGTAAACATCGCGGGCGGCCTCTACCTGGTCAGCGGTGGCCAGGTGCACACGGCGCCGGACTTCCACAACTGGCTCAGTTATGTGCGCCTGTTGGTGCCTTTCCTGGGTTTCTCCCTGGTGAACCTGCTTACGGTCAGCGTGGCCGTAAGGCTGGACAGGGGCACGCCTCTTCGCCAGCAGGTGAAGGCCAGCCACTACTACGATGTGGGCGGCAACACCATCCTCTTCTATCTGGGCGCCCAACTGGCCACACTCTATTTGACCATGGGATGGCTGGGCACCGCCCTGGCCACCATTCCCCTGGTGTGGGTCTACACCTACCTGAAGCGCTACAACGAGCTGAAAATCACCCATGAGCAGCTGGACCAAAGCAATCAGACCCTGCGCGAGCAGAGCGTGCAATTGCGCCAGGGCAATCTGGAGCTGGAGCGCCTGAATCGGGATCTGGCCGAGCAGAGTGACACGCTGCGGGTTCAGGCTGTGGACCTTGAGGACGCCAACCGCACTCTTCAACAAGTGAATGAGGACCTGCAGCACACTCGACGCACCCTGTTGCAGGCAGAGAAGCTGAAGGCCATGGGCCAGATGGCCGGCGGCGTGGCCCATGACTTCAACAACATCCTGGGCGCCATCATTGCGCGGACGGAGCTGCTCAAGCTGGAACCGCTGGGCGGACGCCTGGCGGAAGGCCTGCGCAGCATCCACAAGAGCGCCCTGGACGGAGCGGAGGTGGTGCGCCGCATCCAGGACTTCACCCGCGTCACGGAACGGCGGGATTTCGAGCCAGTGGATCTGGCGGAGCTGGTGGAGGATGTGCTGGACATGACTCGCGCCATCTGGCGGGACAAGGCCCAGCGTCTAGGCATCACCTACCACATCCAGCGGCGCTGCCAGCCTTCCCTGTGGGTCATGGGCAACGCCAGCGAATTGCGCGAGGTGCTGCACAACCTCATCATCAACGCGCTGGACGCCATGCCTTCCGGCGGGGATCTTGTGTTGGAAGGCGCCATCCAGGATGACAAGGTGCGGCTGAAGGTGCGGGACCTTGGCCACGGCATGACGCCGGAGGTGCTGGAGCGCATCTTCGATCCCTTCTTCACCACCAAGGGCGCGCGCGGCAACGGGCTGGGCCTGAGCGTGAGCTATGGCATTGTGGAGCGCCATGCTGGGGAACTGGGCGCATCCAGCACGCCGGGCATGGGCAGCGAGTTCACCCTGGTGCTGCCGTCGGCGCGGGAAGAGCAGTTGAAGGCGGCCCTGCCCCGGGTGGAAGCCTTCGAGCTGCCCCGGGCCCTCACCAGCCGGACCGTGCTGGTGGTGGACGACGAACCCGATGTGCGCGGCGTGCTGGTGGATGCCCTGCGCATGATGGGCCATGATGTGGACGAGGCCGCCAGCGGCCAGGAAGGCCTGGATTTGTGGCAGGCCAAGCGCCACAGCCATGTGTTCACGGATCTGGGCATGCCGGGCATCAACGGCTGGGAGTTGGCGGATCGCATCCGTTCCCAGCAGGACAACACCAGCTCTCCGCCCGTGCTCATCCTGGTGACGGGCTGGGGCGCGCAGATCCGCGAAGAGGATCGTCTGGCCCACCTGGTGGACCATGTCCTGCCCAAGCCCTTCAAAATCCGCGACCTGGCACGCCTGGTGCAGGACGCGGAGAGCTCCCCGCCCACGGCCTGAGTCCTCATTCTATCTTGAGGCCATGACGGCATCACATTCCATTTGGCACCAACACTGGTTCGACGAGGATTACCTGGCCTTGTATGGCCACCGCGACGCCGCGGAAGCCGCATCCTTGATGGATCAACTGGAGCACGCCCACCTTCTGCCCCCGCCCCACATGCGCCATCTGGTGATGGATTTGGGTTGTGGCGCGGGCAGGCACGCCATGGAGCTGGCCAAGCGCGGTCACGCCGTCATTGGACTGGACTGGTCCGCCGTCCTGTTGCGGGAGGCCATGCGGCAGCGCGGCGCGGAGGCCTGGCCCCAACTTGTGCGCGGCGACCTCTCCCGGCTTCCGTTTGCGCCCAACAGCGCCAGGCTGGTCCTGTCACTG
The DNA here is from genome assembly GCA_903910645.1 of uncultured bacterium. Lineage (GTDB taxonomy): Bacteria > CAIWAD01 > CAIWAD01 > CAIWAD01 > CAIWAD01 > CAIWAD01. The sequence continues at coordinate 20,043 of CAIWAD010000062.1, forward strand.
TTCACCAGCCAGGGCTACCATGCGTTGGATGACGCCAATGCCCAGGTTTGGCGCAGCATGCTTGGTCTGGTCCAGCGTGGTGGTGTGCTGGTGTTGGACTATCTCAATCCAGCCTGGCTGATGGAGTCCCTCGTTCCCCGAAGCGAGCGCCAGGTGGGTGGGCTGCTGGTGCAGGAAAGTCGCCATGTGGACGAAGAGGCCAATCAAGTGGTGAAGGATGTGCACATCCGCCGTCCGGATGGAGGCACGCGCCATATTCGCGAAGCGGTGAAGCTCTACGAGGCATCGTGGTTCCTGGCCCACACCCAGGCCTTCCGTCTCCTCCACCACTGGGGCGATTTCCAGGGAAGGGACTGGAGCGCCACCAGCCCGCGCAGCATCCTGATCCTGGAGCGGCAATGAGGACCTTCAATCAGCTGGTGGAGCAGTGCGGCACCGCACTATCACCCGGGGCGCTGGAGCGTCGGCAAGAAGTGGCGGAGGCTCTGCGCCTGCTGCCCTGGACCCACCAGGGCGCGGCCGGCAACCTGGCGCTGAAGGCCCTGGCCGAGGGCGCGCCGCTTCTCACCACCGGTCAGCAGGCGGGACTGGCCTTGGGTCCGGCCCTGGTTCTGTGGAAAGCCCTGGCCCTGCTCTGCGCAGCGGATCGCATTGAAGAGAAGACAGGACAGCGTCCGGTGACCGTGATGTGGCTGGAGGGCAACGACCACGATTGGAGCGAAGCCTCCCATGCCCATTGGCCCCTGCAGGAGACCCCGGCCGCGCCGGCGCATCTGGTGGGACGCAGCGTGGGACGCATGGAGTTGGATGCCCAGTGGTGGCAAAAGGCCCAGGCCTGCGTCCAGATCATGGGAATGGAGGAAGGAGATCCTCTCCTGGCCCACTGGCAGGCGGCCTGCGGCGGGACTCTGGTGGAGCACAGCGCGCGCCTTCTGCAGGGTCTGCTGGCCGACAAGGGTCTGATCTGCCTGGACCCCTCCCAGCCCGCTTTGCGCGCTTTGGCCGCGCCTTTCCTGAAGGAGCTGGCGACTGAGCGGGAGGCATTGGCCCGCTGCGTGCAGGACGACACGGTCCGCCTGGCTGCCGCAGGGCTGCCAACGCCGGTTCTAACAGACGAGCACGCCCTGCTCTTCGGCGAGGACAGCCTGGGCAGGCGCAAGCGCTTGCACCAGGAGGATCCTCTTCCCCACGACGACGCCCTAAGCCCCAGCGCCCTGGGCCGCGTCCTGCTGCAGGACTGGCTGCTGACGCCGGCGGCGGCATTCCTCGGACCAACAGAGAGGGCCTACCACGGCCAGGTGGAGAGTGCCAGGGCGCGACTGGGCCTGTCCCCGGTCCTTCAACTTCCCAGGCCGCATCTGCAGCTGGCACGCGGGGGCGATGTTGTGGCATGGCGGGACGCTGGCGCGGATCCCTGGTTCCCGCCCCGTCCCGGCCAGGCCTGGCCCCTGGAGCTGCTGGAAGGGCTTCCCGGTGGCGCGGCCATGCGCAAGGACCTGCAAGTGGCTGAACAGCTGGAGGAGCAGTGGAGGGCTCTGTGTGGGAATCGCGAAGGCGCCTTTCCCGCATTGACCACGCGCCACAGCGCCCTGGCGGCGCAACTGCGCCAGGCACTGGTGGAAGCGCACAAATCCGCGCACAAAAGCCTGTTGAAGAGCCTGCACGCCCGCGCCCTGTGGCAGGATGGCGATCTTCCCCAGGAGCGCAGAGTGAATACCCTGGCCCTGGTGCATCACATGGGTGGCGTGAAGGTGGTGGAGCATCTGCTCCAGGTGCTGGATCCCTTCGCGCCGGGACAGCAGCGAGTGGTGCTGGGCAGCGCATGCTGAGGATTCCCGATTCTATCGCACTCGTTCATGCACTCGCTTCTGATCGGGATGGAACGTCCTGCTACGCGGAGGAAATCCGGGAACGAGAACCCCTGCGCTGAGAAGAAAATCGAGGCTCGCGGATGAGAGCCGCAGGATGAGGAGGAGTTTCTGATGATCGACATGCTCGCCTTCGGGCCCCATCCTGACGATGTGGAAATCTGCTGCGCCGGCACTCTGTTGAAACTCAAGGCCGCCGGTGCCAGGGTGGGCGTGGTGGACTTGACCGCTGGAGAGATGGGCACCAGGGGCACGCGGGAGATTCGCGCCGCCGAATGCGCGGCGGCTTCCGAAATGCTGGGGCTGGATCATCGCCAGTGCCTGGATTTGGGCGACGGCCACCTGCGGGAGGATCCTTTGGCGGAACTGGCGTTGGTGCGCGTGCTACGCGAGCTAAGGCCCAGCATTGTGCTCTCGCCCTGGGGAGTGGACGACCATCCGGACCACGAACACGCGGCGCGCATGGTGCGCAATGCCTGTTTCCGCAGCGGCATGGCCCGTCTGGACACGGGACAGGAACCCCACCGTCCCCGCGCCCTGCTCAGCTATCCCGGCCGCCGGGAGTTCAGCCCCAGTTTCGTGGTGGACATCCCACCTTTCTGGGAGCGGCGCATGGAGGCGGCGCGCTGTTACACGAGCCAGTTCCACAACCCGGATTCCACCGAACCCGCCACGGCCATCAGCAGCCCCGACTTCTGGCACTACATCCAGGCGCGGGCCATGTATTACGGCCAACTGGTGGGCGTGCGCTATGGCGAGGCCTTCCATTACGAAGGCACGCTCTGCCTGGACAATCCCCTTCACCATTTCACCGGCCCGGATGCTCCGGTGGATCCACGCCAGGGGAGGCCCGCATGAATCGTCATATCGGGATCATCTGCTACCCCACCCAGGGGGGAAGCGGCATCGTGGCCACGGAGTTGGGCCTGGAGCTGGCCAAGCGCGGCCATCAAGTGCATTTCATCAGCTACCGGCGGCCCTTCCGCCTGGACCGCCTTTATCCCAACACTCATTTCCACCAGGTGGAAATCAGCGAGTATCCGCTCTTCGAGTACCCGCCCTACAGTCTGGCCCTCACCAGCAAGATTGTGGATGTGGCCACCCGCTTCGGCCTGGACCTGGTGCACGCCCATTACGCCATTCC
>CAIWAD010000063.1 GCA_903910645.1 uncultured bacterium
CAGAAGAGCACGCAGCGCAACCCGCGCAGCACGGTGGGCACGGTGACGGAGATCTACGACTACCTGCGTCTCCTTTATGGCAACATCGGCGTTCCCCACTGCACCCAGTGCGGCCAGGCCATCCATCGGCAGAGCCCGGAGGAGATTGTCAACCAGGTGCAGGAGGAGGCCGCCGGATGCCGCATCCAGGTGCTGGCGCCGCTGGTGCGTGGACGCAAGGGCGAGTTCAAGGATCTGTTCCAACAGGTGCGCAAGAACGGCTATGTGCGCGTGCGGGTGGACGGCAAGGTGCTGCCGCTGGAGGAGGTGGAACAGGGCCTGGCCAAGACCTTCAAGCACGACATCGATGTGGTGGTGGACCGCCTGCAGGTGAAGGACGGCGTGCGTGCGCGCCTCTTCGAGTCCGTGGAGACCGCCCTGGGTCTGGGCGGCGGCCTGGTACGCGTGCTGGTGGAACGCGGGGATGCCCAGGATGAGCGCCTCCACAGCCAACACTTCGCCTGTCCCGAGCACGGCATCAGCGTGGAGGAGCTGGCGCCGCGCCTCTTCTCCTTCAACAGTCCCTTCGGCGCCTGTCCGGAGTGTTCGGGCATTGGACATCAAATGGTGCTGGACCCCGAGCTGGTGGTGGTGGCGCCGGATCGCAGCCTGCGCGAGGGGGCCATTGGCACCATGGGGGACGGCGGCGACACCATGCACGGCGAGGTGTGGACGCTGAAGGCCCTGGCCCAGGTGGGGCAGGCGCTGGGATTCAGTCTGGACACTCCGTGGAAGAAGTTGAAGGCCGAGCACCGGGAGATCATCCTGCGCGGCACATCGGAGGAGATCCGTTTCCGGGGAGCCGCCCGCCAGGGAAAAGGCTTCTGGGAGTACTCCAGCCGCTGGGAAGGCATCATGCCCAATCTGGAGCGCCGCTACCGCCAGACGCAAAGCGCTTCCATCCGCGAGTGGATCGAGCGCTTCATGAGCAGCCGTTCCTGCCCATCCTGTCAGGGACGCCGCCTGAAGCCCGAGTCCCTGGCGGTGACGGTGGGCGGGCGCAACATCATGGACTGCTGCGAGCTGAGCACGCGTGATGCGCTTGCCTTCTTCACGAAAATGGACCTGGGCGGTTCCGACCAACTTGTGGCGGCGCCCATCCTGAAGGAGGTGCGCGAGCGCCTGGGCTTCCTGGTGAATGTGGGCCTGGACTACCTGAGCCTTAGCCGCGCGGCGGGCACCTTGTCCGGCGGCGAAGCCCAGCGCATCCGCCTGGCCACGCAGATTGGCAGCCAGCTCACGGGCGTGCTTTACATCCTGGACGAGCCCAGCATTGGACTGCACCAGCGGGACAACGAGCGCCTCATCGCCACACTCAAGCGCCTGCGCGACCTGGGCAACACGGTGATAGTGGTGGAACACGACCGGGACACCATCCTGGCCGCCGACGAGGTGCTGGACCTGGGGCCCGGTGCGGGCATCCACGGCGGCGAAGTGGTCAGCCAGGGCACGCCGGAACAGATCATGAACAATCCCATGAGTGTCACCGGCCGCTACCTGAAGGACGAGCACGCCCTGCCCGTGCCTTTGTCGCGACGCCCGGGCAATGGCGCCCGGTTACGGTTGGAGGGGCTGAAGGGCAACAACCTGAAGGACATCACGCTGGATCTGCCCCTGGGCGCCTTCACCTGTGTCACCGGCGTGTCGGGCTCGGGAAAATCCACCGCGGTGAACGAGACCCTGTCCAAACTGCTGGCCCGGGAACTGATG
>CAIWAD010000064.1 GCA_903910645.1 uncultured bacterium
ATCGGGGCGAAAATTGTCGTTCCGGTCACAGACCTTCAGGCGGACTTCATCCGCCGTCAATTCATAGCATACCCAGGCCGCCTGCTCGGCGGACTCCCGATATCCAAGGGCATAGCCTTGCCGTTCAACGATTTCGTCCTGGATTGAAGGGCGTCCCAACAGCAGATTGTTCCAATCCGCCCAAAGGGGTCCAGCACCCAACATCAAACCCAGCAGAGCGAATAGCAGCGAGTTTCCACAGAAGGCACTTTTAAGCAACTGGGTCATGGGAATGTTCTCCAGATACCCGCCTGGGGAGTGATTTCCCCAATGGCACGAGAACAAAGTGGAGAACAGTCGATGATGGATCCAGATGAATTTATGAATCATGCCACTATTCATGGACTTCCGCTGGCGAACAACTCAATTATTGAACTCTTCTGATATATGCGCTCTTCCAGAGCCAAATTTCAGAAGTCCTTGAACTGGCAAATGGATAAGCTCACATGTAGGGAAATGGAACGCCAAAGCTACAGAACAGTCTTTAGTTAGTCTGATTGTCAGATTTCATTGACATTTCAACACAAAAAATTGTCTGGAAGTCTTGTGGGGATAGGAATTCGATTTTATATTCTTTTCGTAGTAATTGTTCAATTCAAACATAAGGAGGCTCGCGTGAGCACGAAAGACGCCAAGGACAAGCTCTTTACTGCTTGTCAGGAATTGCTGGGCAACATCAGTGGCTTTGGTCTGGAAGATGTGGCAAGCTTGACCGGCAAGAATGCCGACGCTGTGACCTACTCCAAAAAGGAAGCCATTCTTTTCTGGCGTTTGGCCGCATTCATGGATCAGGATTGGAAAGCCACAGCCAAGCTGAAGGGCACCACCAAGGACGGCAAGCAGCGCAGCTGGCGCAAGCCCCGCGCCACCTTGAAGGTCGCCGCCCCCAAGGGTGAAGGCCGCAAGCCCTGGTCCAACGAGTCCAAGGCCCGCATGGCCCTGGTGCGTCGCATGGAGCCGGGAGAGATCAGCCTGAATCAGACGGTTGAGCGCCTTTACGGCAAGGGCAAGGACTTCCAGTGGTTTGTTGCCAATTACGACCAGTTCAAGAAGGCCGCCAAGTAAGCTGCTTCTCTGCACTGAACTTCAAGGGGCGCTGCGGCGCCCCTTTTTCGTCTCAGGTGGTGGGATGTTGTAGGGGGAAATCCGCGATGTCGCAGTTCTCACTGAGCAGCCACTTAGCAAACACTTTCAAAGGGTCGAGTCCAGGAAAGTCCACAGCCATGGTGGTTTTCCCGAATTCACTTGTCTAGGCTTGTCCCGCGGGAATTCATTCCCATGCTGAATCTGTTTCCGCTTAGGCGCAAACCAGGCGCCAGCGGATGCTGCGATGGATTTGTTGGGCCAGCCTCACGCATTGGCTCCGGTTGGGCCTTCCTTGTCATGGCTTTCGTGGTTCAGTAGCGCCAGCAGGCGTGTGTAGTCAAAGTTCTGGGTCAAGGAAGCCAGATGGGCGGCAGCCCGGGGATTCTCCACCTGGGTGATGAGGCGCTCGATCAGATCCGTGAATCCATCTTCCACCGCCTGCGACAGCTCCGCACGCTCCGCCTTCGGCAAGGCGCGAATGGCGTCTTCCGCGTCCTCCAGCTCTTTGCCGCGGACCTCCTGGTCGGATTCGCCACTGCGCAGGAATTCCACGCCGCACAGGGACTCAATGGCGGTGAAGAGTTCCTGCTCCCTTAACGGCAGCAGGAGGGTTGCCTGGGCCAAAGGCTGGGCTTCCTGGGCGTGGGCTTCGCTGGAGAGCAGGGCGACCAGGGGAACTCCACGCTCCGCGCAGGACTTGGACAAGGTCTCAAGTGAGCCCATCGCTGTCGACTTGCGCGATCCTTGCGCCCACAACACCACGCCGGGCTTTTCCACCTCCAGGGCGACCAGGGCCTGATCCAGCTGGACGGCCTCACGCAATGCGAAGCCCACCGCGCCCAACAGGCCACCCAGCAGCGCCCTGCTTTCACTCTGGCTGTCCACTACCAGAACAGGAAATCCACGGTTGGCTGAGGCCAGACCCACGACCATGGCCTGGCCTTCCCCAGCCTGCAGGTCGTCCGTGTCGGGACATTGCACCACGAAATGAAAGCGGAAGTTGCTGCCCACACCCAGAGTGCTGGTGGCCTCCACGCCGCCCTCCAATGCCTGGGCAAGCTGACGGCTCACGGCCAGACCCAGTCCGGCCCCCAGCGTGCGGCTGCCGGCTTCCGCCTGCACGAAGGACTCGAAAATGGACTCAAGCTTTTCCGCTTCAATGCCGCACCCCGTGTCCTCCACCTGGATGCTCACCCGCCTCCGCGAGGCAGTCAGTGCCTCGTGGGAGATCCGCACGGCGATGCCTCCGCGCTCGGTGAACTTCACCGCGTTGCCCAGCAGGTTGATGAGCACCTGGCGGACTTTGCGCGCATCGGTGAGCACGCGGCGTGGAAGTTTGTCCAGGCCATCCACGCGCAAGCCAACCCCGCGCTCGGTGACTTTAAGGCGGAACATGCGCTCCAGGTCGACCAGCAACTGACGCAGGTCCACTTCAGCGGACACCACTTTCATGTGTCCGGATTCGATCTGGGCCAGATCCAGCACTTCATTGATCAGGGAGAGCAGGTGGTCCCCTGAGCGCAGGATGGTGTCCAGGCTGTCCCGCTGGCGGGGACTAAGGCCCGAGTCATGTCCCAGCAATTGCGCATAACCCAGGATGGCGTTCAGGGGCGTGCGCATCTCGTGGCTCATGCTGGCCAGAAAACTGCTCTTGGCGTGGTTCTCCGCTTCGGCGCGCAGCACGCGGCTGCGTTCAGCCTCCGCCAGCTTGCGCATGCTGATGTCGATCAAGGTGCCGGCCATGCGCCTGGGTTGCCCTTCGGCATCCCACTCAAAAACCTTGCCATAGTCCAGGGCCCAGTGCCAGCCGCCCATGCCGTCCTGCATGCGCAGCTCGCATTCATAATGGTCCGTGCGACGCAGGAAGTGCTCGTCCAGCAGGTCGCGCCTTCGACGCTGGTCCTCGGGGTGGATATGGGACTCCCAGCGGGCCAGGCTCATGCGATGTTCCAGTCCGCCCGTGATGCCGGTAAGCAGCACGCCCGCGCCACCCGTGCGGCAGACGGTGTCCTGCTCCAGCATCCAGTCCCACAACAAGGCGCCCGATCCCTGTACCGCCAGCTCCAGGCGCTGCTCGGCATCCCGCCGCGCGGTGATGTCCCGCAGGAAGGCCTGGGAGCCACGCACCTGCCCGTCCACCACATGCGGGACGATGTTTCCCTCCACCAGCACGCGGCGCCCATCGCGGGAGATGAGGGTGGTGTGGAATCCCAGATCCATGTCCCCCGCGTGGACGCGTTCCACCAGCCGGAGATAATCCTGACGGCACTCGGGGGCCACGGCACTGGCGATGTGGAAGTTCTCCAGATCCTGGCCGCGGTATCCCAGCACCCTGGACCAGGTGGGATTCACGAACTCGATGGTGTGGTTCAGCCGCACGCATTGGATCAGGTCGCAGGCGTTGTCTATCAGGCCGCGATACTGGGCCTCGCTGGAGCGCAGGGCGCTGGTGCGCTGGTCCACCAGCTTTTCCAGCTCCAGCCGGTAGCGCGCCAACTCCAGGAAAACGCGCACCTTGCCCAGCAGAACCATGGGATTGAAGGGCTTGATGAGGTAGTCCACCGCGCCCGACATGTAGCCTTTGAACAGGTGCTGCTCGTCGCCGTATGCGGCGGTGACGAAGATGATGGGGATGCGGCTGGTGAGGGGATCCCCCAGCATCAGCTCCGCCAGCTCGTAGCCGTCCATTCCCGGCATTTGCACATCCAGGATGGCCAGGGAGAAATCGTGGTGCAGGGTGTGGGTCAGGGCTTCCTCGCCGGTGGTGGCGCGCACCACGCGGGCGGGCACTTCGCGCAGGATGCGCTCCAGCGCCACCAGGTTCTGCTCCTTGTCGTCAACAATGAGGATGACCACTTCGGGCGTGTCAGACATGCTCTCTTCCTTCCTGCAAACCGGCCAACAGGGTGCCGATGTGTTCCGGTGTCAAGGCCGCCGCGCCCACTCCCAACTCCAGCGCGGCCATGGGCATTTGGGGAAACTGCGCCGAGTGCGGAGCCTGCACAATGACCGTGCCGCCCACCTGTTCCACGGCGGCCAGGCCCTGGGCGCCATCTTCGTTGGCCCCGGACAACAGGATGGCCACCAGCTCCCGTCCCCACACCTGGGCGGCGCGCTGAAAAAAGACATCAATGGAGGGCCGCGACCAGCGCACGGGTTCCTCCACGCTCAGCGCGAAGGTGCCGCGACGCTCCACCAGCAGGTGGTAGTCCGGTGGCGCCACATAGACATGGCCGGGGCGCGCGGGCATTTTATCCAGTACTTCCAATGCCGGCAGGGCCAGGGATTCATCCAGGTTGGCGGCCAGCATGCCGCCGGCCTTCTCGTGGATGTGCTGCACCACCACCACCGGGGCTGGAAAGGCGGGACCAAGGCCGGACAGGATCTCCCGCAGGGGCTGGGAGGCTCCCGCCGAGCCGCCGAGCAGTACGGCCCGGGGAGGATTGAGGGCTGTGAAGGGGAAGGACGCGTGTGTCACCGGGGCACCCGCTTCTTGTAGATGCGCGCCTTCTCGTCCACCACTGTGAAGTGCTCGGCCACGGAGGAGAAGGCAATGGTCTCCTTGTCACCCAGGCAGAGGAAGCCGCCGTGGTCCAGACTTTCCAGGAAGAGCTCAAGCACGGCGTTCTGCAGCTCCTCGTTGAAGTAAATGAGCACATTGCGGCACACGATCATCTGCATTTCGCCGAAACTCGTGTCCATGGCCAGGTTGTGTCGGGCAAAGGTGAAACGGCTGGACAGCTCCGCGTCCATGGCCGCCGCGCCATAGCGGGCGTGGTAATGGTCGGACAGGGAGCCGCGGCCGCCGGACTCGTTGTAGTTCACGCTGCCCTTGCGGATGATTTCCAGCGGATAGATGCCGGACTTGCCGGTGTCCAGCGCGGGCTGGCTGATGTCCGTTGCGTAGACGGTGGCGCGGTCCAGCAGGCCCTCCTCCTTCAACAGGATGCCCACGGAGTAGACCTCCTCGCCGGTGGCGCAGCCGGCATGCCAGACCTTGAAGTAGGGCCATGTGCGCAGCAGGGGCACCACCTTTTCCCTGATGGCCTGGTAGAAGAAGGGATCGCGGAACAGGGAGGTGACGGAAACGGAGAAGTAGGGCACAAGGTTGTGGAAGAACTCGGGCTCGCGCAGGAGCCGGGCGGTTACCTCCGACAGGTTTGCACAGCGCGAATCCTGCAGCAGTTGGCCCATGCGGCGCTCCACACTGGCGCGCGCGTAGTCGCGAAAGTCGTATCCATAGCGCTGGTAGATGGCCTCCAGCAGCAGGCCCACTTCAATGTTCCAGACATCGCCTTCCCGGCCCGGCTCGTGCATGTTGTCCCCTTTCCTGCCGGCTCTCAGCGGCTAAGCCACACGCGCATGAGTGAGATCAAGCGATCCTGGTCCACCGGCTTGGACAGATAGTCGGAGGCTCCGGCATCCAGGCACTTCTGGCGATCCTCCTTCATGGCCTTTGCCGTTAGGGCAATGATGGGCAGGCGTGAGAAGCGTTGTTGATCGCGGATGGCCCGGGAGGCCGAGTAGCCGTCCATCACCGGCATCATCATGTCCATCAGCACCAGATCCACATCTGGATTGGCGTCCAGGGCGGCCAGCGCCTTCTCGCCGTTCTCCGCGCGCAGGGGGCTGACTCCGTGCCCGGCCAACAGGCGGGACATGGCGAACATGGTGCGGATGTCGTCCTCCACAATGAGCACCTTCTTGCCGCGCAGGGGTTCGTCGGACTGGTGCAAGTGGCGGATGGCCTTTTTCTTCTCCTCGGGCAGGTCGCTCACCACCCGGTGCAGGAAGAGCGCCACTTCGTCGATGAGCCGCTCCTGGGAGCGCACATCTTTCAGGATGATGCTGTCCGCGTAGCGCCGCAGGGCCAGCTCCTCGTCCTGGGTGAGTTCGCGCACGGTGTAGACGATCACCGGCGGCATGTGGATCTTCTCCGATGCCACGCGCTCAAGCAGCTCGAGCCCCGGCATGTCCGGGAGTCCCAGATCCAGCACCACCAGGTCGTAGCGGCGGGAACGCAGGGTGTCCAGCGCCTGGCCACCCGTTTCCACTTCATGGGTCTTCACATTGCCGTTGCCGATGATGCGCACGGTTTCGCGACGAATGATGGGATCGTCCTCCACCACCAGCACCAGCTTCTCCGCTGTGGCCGAGGCGTGCTGCAGTTTCTCCAGCACGTCGTCGATGTCATCCTGCTTCAGGGGCTTGCTGGCGTGGCCAATGGCGCCCACGCGCATGCCAGCGGCGGTGGGAGAGTCCGCCGAGACGATGTGCACGGGGATGTGGCGCGTTTCCACATCCTGCTTCAGGGCGGCCAACACTTCCCAACCGTCCATCTTGGGCAAATGCAAGTCCAGCACAACGCCTTCCGGGCGATAGCTCCTGGCCAGCTCCAGACCCTCCTCGCCGGAGAATGCCAGCAGCACCTTCAGGCCCCGTCGGCGGATGTGGCCGGCCAGCACTCGGGCGAAGCGCTCGTCGTCCTCAATCACCAGCACGCAATGGCCGCCATCCTCCAGCTTGTCGCGATCATCGTCCACCGGAAGGGTTGAACGGGGCGCTGGGGCTTGCGTGGTCTGGGCGGCGCCAATGGAGGGCTTGCTCTCCATGGCCTGTGGGGCTGTGATCGGCAGGCGCCGCTCGGTGAGCGACTTTTCCAGAGGCACATAGATGGTGAAGGTGGATCCCTTGCCGGGCGTGCTCTCCAGCTGGATCTCACCGCCCAGCAAACGCGCCAGCTCCCTGGAGATGGAAAGGCCCAGGCCTGTGCCGCCATAGCGCCGGCGATCGCCGGAATCCGCCTGCTGGAAAGCCTCGAAGATGACCTTCTGCTTGTCCAGGGGAATGCCGATGCCTGTGTCGATGACCTGGATGGCCATGGTGCCCAGCAGATCCAGTCGGCTGCGACTCAAGTCCGTGTCCACGCCGGGGCGTGTGAAGCGCACGGTGACACCGCCGCTTTCCGTGAATTTCAGCGCGTTGCCCACCAGGTTCTTGATCACCTGGCCCAGGCGCTGGGGATCCGTGGTGATCTCCGCTGGAAGCTCTTCATCCACTTCCACGGCAAAGCTCAATCCCTGGCTCTGGGCCATGTGGGCGAACTGGGAGGTCATGTTCTGGCGGATTTCGGTCAGTTCCACGCGTTCCAGGCGCAGCTCCATGCGGCCGGCCTCGATCTTGGACAGGTCCAGGATTTCGTTGATGAGATTCAGCAAGTCGCTGCCACTGTCGTAAATGATGCGCGCCGATTCCTGCTGGTCGCCGCTCAGGTTGCCTTCGTTGTTGCTGCGCAGATCGCCCGCCAGGAGCAGGAGGCTGTTCAGGGGCGTGCGGAGCTCGTGGCTCATGTTGGCCAGGAATTCGGACTTGTACTTGCTGGCCAGGGCCAGCTCCTCGGCCTGGGTGGACAGGCTGGAGCGTGCGGCCTCGATCTCGCTCTTCTGCCGCTCCAGCAGCGTGTTCTTGGATTTCAGCTCCTCGTTGGTGACCTCCAGCTCCTCTTGCTGGGTGCGCAGGCGCTCCTCGGATTCCCGCACCCGCAGCATCTGGGTCTCCAGCTCCACATTGGCGCTCTCCAGTTCCTGCTGCTGGGCGCGCAGCTCGTCCTGGGACTTCTCCAGCACGCGGGCCTGGGCCTGGAGTTCCTCATTGCTGGCCTGCAGTTCCTCCTGCTGGCGGGACACCATACGCTGGTTGTGGACGATTTCGAAGGCCATGGCGATGATCACCGCCGCCTGCTCCAGATAGCGCTGCTGCAGAGGGCTGAGCGCCTGCAGGGTGGCCAGCTCCACCACGCCCCGGATGCGGCCTTCATAAAGGATGGGAGTGACGCAGATGTTGCGCGGCGCGCTTTCGCCCAGGCCGGAGACCACGCGGATGTAATCCTCCGGGGCCTGCTCCAGCAGGATCTGCTTGCCCTCCAGGGCCGCCTGCCCCACCAGACCTTCGCCCATTTTGAAGAGGTTGGACAGGTTCTTGCGGCGGGTATAGGCATAGGTCCCCAGCAGCACCAGCTCCGTGCGGCCCTCGGACTCGGCGGCGGCGTAGAGCGCGCCCACCTGGGCGTCCAGCGCGGCGGCCAGTTCGCCCACCACCGTGGTGCACAAGGCTTCCAGTTCATCCTGCCCGAGCACCAGGTTGTTCAGGCGTGCGATGCGGCTCTTCAGCCAATCCTCCTCCTCCACCCGGTTGCGCGTGCTCTTCAGCGCCTTCTGCATCAGCACCACGGCGCGGGCCATGATGCCCAGTTCATCGCTGCGCGTTGTCTTGATTTCCGTGTCCAGATTGCCGCCCGCGATGCTCTCGGTGGCGGTGATAACCTCCGTGACCGCGCGGGCAATGCCGCCCGCCATGGAGAAGGCCAGCAGCAGGCCCAGCAGCAGGGCCGCGGCCACCAGAACCAGGGCAAGGCGCTCCAGATTCCCCACATCCCCGGCGGCGGCGCTGCGCTCCTGGTGCAACTTCTCTTCTTGCAGGTTGGAGAAGCGCTGGGCGGCGCTCACCACGGAATCGGATTCCGTTCGCGCACCCTTGAAACTGAGCACCCGGGCCTCGGCGGACTTTCCCTGGCGAACCAGTGCGCTAATGCTGTCCAGCGTGCGGTTGTAATGCCGATAGGACCGGTCGTACACAACCCACAGATCCTGCGCCGTGGCTTCTGAATCCAGGGTTTGGAGCTCGCGCATGCGCTCTTCGCCTTCCCGCCGCAGGGAATCCATGCGCGACCAGGCCAGGTCCTGGTCCATGCCGCTTTCAGCCAGCAACAGGGCCTTCTCCTGGGTGCGCAGTTCGAAGACATTGCGGTGCATGCGCGCACTCAGCTGCAGGCTTCTGGTGCGCTGGTCCATGCTCAGATTCAGGCGCTTGTCCACCTTGCCCAAGCCCAACAGGGTGAAGACGAGGGGAATGCCCATCAGCAGGGCCATGAGCGCGAAGCCAAGCACTTGCTTGGTGCGCAGTTTCAGGTCGTTCATATGGAACATGGACGCCTCCCGGCATGAAAGCCAGAACGAGATGGTGGATCGGGCGAAATGTCGCGGCGCTTCGCGGGGGGAGCCTAAACGCCGTTGCGAGTGTACTATTGAAGATCCATACGGTGCTCGAGTCAAAGCGGTGGTTTGCGAAAGGATTTTTATTCAGATGAGTTGAGAGTGCTTAGTCTTTTTTGAGTATAGATTGCGGAAAATCTGCTCTGTCGGGATTTGAACAGCCTGATCACTCGGGATATAGGGGGAATTCCAATTTTAAAGCGGTATTCGCGCCTCTTACACAATGAAGTCAATTTTAATGAGTCATTTCGATAATGGCACAAGAGTTGCACTGGATCGCCCCTGATCATCAGAGTGCCCTCTGACCTGATCTGAATACGACCATCTGCATCCAAGGTTGACCCGTCCGATGTTGTCGGCTTGTGCCTTTTTCAGATGGCCCGCTTTGGGGAAAGTGAACACAACAGGCAGATCCCCGCAGGCACCCAAGCCTCCGGGGGCGGCTATCACCGCAAAGGAAGGAGATCCCCGCATGAAAAAGGGTCTTATGCTGTACTTGGCGCTCATCGCAGCCCCAGCCATTGCGCTGGCGGGTGTGGATGTAGAGGCCAAGTTCCAAAGCATGGGAGGCGATCTGGAAGCCGCCCAGCGCTTGGTGAAGCAGCTCGAGGACGACAGCCAGGATGTTCCCGGCTGGTTGGCCAAGATGCTGCCCACCGGCTACGAGTCCATGGACGACCGCGCCATTGGCGGCCCGGACTCGTTCGGTTACACCTGGCAGGACAACCTGGAAGCGGGTGGCCCCGCCTTCAGCTGGGTGGACATCACCACCGTGGGCACCAACCTGGCCATTTCGGGCGACGATGTGCTGAGCGCGGCCGTCACCCTGCCCTTCAGTTTCCCCTTCTACGGCACCAACCAGACCACCCTGAAGGCCTGCACCAACGGCCACATCCAGTTCGGCACGGGCACTTCCACGGCCTACAGCAACGCGGCCATCCCCAGCACGGCCGTGCCCAACAACGCCATCTATCCCTTCTGGGATGACATGGCCTCGGGCACGGGCACGGGGTGTGCCGGCGCCGCCGTGTACTACTACAACGACACGGCCAACAACCGCTTCATCGTGGAGTGGTACAACATGCGCCGCTCCGGCTGCGGCACCACCAACAACTACACGGTGGAGGCCATCCTCTATCCCGACGGCAACATCGTCTTCCAGTACCTGACGCTGGTGGGCACGGTGAACAGCGCCACCATCGGCATTGAGAACGGCACCGGCACAGTGGCCCTGCAGGCCCATTTGAATGGAACAGGTTGGGCCCTGGCTGCGAACAAGGCCATCCGCTTCACCTATCCCGCGGGCGACCACACCGGACCCACCATTGCCCACACGCCCTTGACAGACACGGAAAGCGCAGGTCCCTGGACGGTGAACGCCACCATCACGGATGACAGCGGCGTGACGGGTGCCACCCTGTTCTACAACCAGAACGGCGGCACCTACACATCCGTGGCCATGTCCAATGTGGGCAGCCTCTATTCGGCCGTGATCCCCGAC
>CAIWAD010000065.1 GCA_903910645.1 uncultured bacterium
CGGCTCCAGGCTGCCGCTGGGATAGCTCACGGATCCCGCCGACAGGCTGGGCGCCGCCATGGGCACAAGGGCTTGCAGGGGGAAGGTGCCCTGGGCGCTGGCCACGCTCAGGTTGAGGGGCAGCACGGCGTCGTCGCCCAGGCTGCCCACCGGGCTGATGGTCAATGCGTTGAAGGTGTAGGAGGCTCCCGCCGCCAGGCTGGCCAGCGTCAGCGTCGGGTTGTTGAGCGTGCCGTAGCTGGCCGCAAGGCTGGGCGTCAGCGTCAGGCCCGTCATGGCCAAGCTGCCCTGGTTCTGGATCGTCAGGCTCACCGCCTGGGCGCCGCCGCCCGGCAACAGGCCGATGCCCGCGCCCACCGAGGCCACCGTGGGCGCCGCCGTGGCCGCACCCACCGTCAGGCTCTGCAGCACCGGCACATGACGGTGCTCTGTCGTCGTCACATACACCGTGCCCGCCTGCAGGCCGCTGAAATTCAGCGTCACCTGGCCGCTGGCATTGGTCAGTCCCGACACCTGCACGTCCGTGGCCAGATCCTGCCACAGACACACCGCTGCACCTTCCACCGGCTGGCCGCCGCTGGTCACGGTCAGGGTCAGGTAGTTAGCGCCCAGGGGGAGCGTGGACGGTGTGTTCACGCTCATGGCGGCGGGAACGCCCGCCCACTGGTCCGTGCCCGGGTCGCCCATCAGGTTGCCCCAGTAGGCGAAGTTGGCGGCGTTGCCCTGCTCGCTGGGCGGCAGGGTTGCGTAGAGTTCATACTTGCCCTGCAGCAGGCAGGCGCCCACGCTGGGCAGGTCGTGCTCCAGCAGGCCGCTGTAGTAGCCTCCCACCACCACATTGTTGTAGCGCGTGTGGGTGCTGGAGGTGGCGAAGCCCATGCAGGCCACGGCGCCACCGGGGGTGGCCGCGCTGCCGGCGTTGAGGAAGGCCTCGGTGAAGTCGTCGCCACTGTTGAAGTCGCCCGTGGAGCAGGTGAAGATGGTGGCCACCGGCGTACGCGGCCCCTGGGCCAGGGCCAGCAGCGTGCTGGTGCTAAGTCCGTCCATGCCGATGTAGCCGCGGTAGTTGTAGAAGGTGACACCGCTGTTGATCCAGGCGGGCACCTGGCTGGCATCGGTGCAGAAGTTGGTGTCAATGTCGTTGTAGTCACGGCGCTCCACCAGTTCGGCACCAATGCCGCGGCTCAACTGCTTCATGGACATGTAGCAGGCACTGCTGCCCACCTGCAGGGAGGCGTGCCCAAACCAACTGGGATCCGCCGTGTAGGGCGTGGACTCGTACTGAAGGATCTTGTTGCACACGGTGGCCAGCTGGGTGGCGTTGTCCACGCTCAGACGGCCCACGGCCACATCGCCCAGGATGTCCGTGCCTTCCACCATGGCGTAGTAGTGGTCATAGGAAGTGCCGTCCGTGGGAATGGCGAAGGTGCCGTCCACATCGCCCACCAGCAGCACATAGTCCACGGGATCCGCGCCCGTGTACTCCGTGATGATGCGGTTGCGGATGTTTGCCGCCGTGAAGGTGATGTTGCTCTCACTCACCAGCACCACGCGGTGGCCCTTCTTGCGCTTCCAGTTCATCAGCGCGATGAAGGAGGAACTGGCCTGGGCCGTGGTGTTGGCGAAGACCAGATACTTGCCCGGGCGACCGTTCAGGTCGAACCAGGTGGTCTCCGTGGGCGTGGCGTCCGGCGCCTCCACCGTGGTGATCTGGTCCAGGATGGCCTGGTCCAGC
>CAIWAD010000066.1 GCA_903910645.1 uncultured bacterium
GTGGAAGTGAGCACGCAGAATTCGGACCTGTACTATTCCCAGGCCACCCGCACGGCCCTGCGCGACACGGTGACCGTGCTGGTGCTGGACGCCGAGCGCAGCGCCGTGGCCGGCGTGAGCGTGTCCTGCGAGGTGCAGAGCAGCTTCGGCGGCGCCCTGGTGCCGCTTACCAACCACATCACGGACGACCTGGGCGAAGCCCGTTATGTCTTCCGCGTGCTGGCGGGCGATGCTCCCTTCACCGGGGACCAGACGGTAACCTTCGTGGCCACCGCCGGCAACCGCAACAACAACACCAGCTTGCAGCTGCATGAGCAGAGCGACATCCAGCTGGCCTTCCTGAATCCGCCGGATGGCACGGTCATCCACCGCATGCAGGACGCGGCCGAGACCATGCCCGTGCAGGTCTTCGCCTACCGCGATGTCACGGTGGGTGAAACCACCCAGCGCGTGGGCATCCCCGGCATCCTGCTGAACTTCAGCGTGGCCACCCTGGGCCCGGGCATTCCCGGCGTGATCACCGTGCAGGGCACCACCGGCACGGATGGCGTGACGGACAATGTCTTCTATGCCAATTCCAACAATCAGCCCACCGACTCTGTGACCGTGCGCTTTGCCGCCGCGGTGGCGGGCAACCCGGAATTGAGCACCACCAGCACGGTGCGTCTGGCCAATGATTATGGCTTCCGCCTGGAGCGCATCCTACCGGTGAATCCGGAGCTGCGCGCGGACATCCTGTGTGCCGACAGCACCAGCTTTGTCTTCCAGTATGTCAGCCCGGCGGGCGAGCCGGTCTCCGGCGCCCGTTTCAATGTGCAGCCCAGCATGGGCGAGCTGCTGGATCCGACCATGTACTCGTCCGTCAGCGACGAAGGCGGCATGGTGCGCTTCACCTGGCGCACCTGCTCCCTGGAAGGCGGGGACCTGGTGCTTAGCCTTATCCACACCACGGGCCGCAACTACAGTTACGCCTTTGTGGTGGAGGATGCCCGTCCCATCGAGCTGGACATCATCAGCCCGGTGCCCGGTGGCGAGCTTGAGATTGACAGCGAGTGCATTGACGAGAATGTGACTTCCGTGCGTGCCCGCCTGCGCTACGCCGATTCCAACAATCCCATCGTTGGTAAGAACATCATCTTCTCCGCCAATGTGGGCCAGATTGGCAGCGTGGCCACCACGGACGGCAGCGGTGTTGCCGCGGTCTCCTGGCACGATTGTGACGAGAGCGATGCCGGTTCCACGCTGAACCTCAGCGCCAGCTTCCTGGGAACGGGCAGCACGCCGCTCCTGCAATCCCTGGAATCCTATCCCATCGACCTGCCCCTGGGCACGCCGCACCACATCACGCTGAGCGTGGCCAACCCGGTGCTGCCAGATCCGAACTCGGGCGCGCTGCAGAGCCAGGTGACGGCCACCGTGTACAACAGCCAGAATCAGCGTTTGGGCAACGGCCTCGCCGTGGGCTTCAAGACCAATGGCGTGGGTCAGGTGACGGCCAGTGCCTTCACCAATGAAGACGGCCAGGCCGTGGGCATGTTCAGCCTGAACAACCAGACGGGCATCAGTCAGTTGCGCGCCTTCTACCTGAAGCCCAACACCACCCCGGCCGAGACCCTGTGGAGCCAGCCCAGCAGCATCACCGTGCAGTCGGGCCAGCCTGTGAATGTGACCCTGTCCACCGGCACGCCGCGCATCCAGATCCTGGGCTTCGGCGCTGCCAGTGAGGCACTGGTTAGTGCCCGCGTGGTGGACGCCTCCGGTGCCACCGTCACCATGGATATCCCCGTGCGCTTCACCCTGCAGGCCGCGCCGCAGGAATCCTACCTGTCCACGCCGGGCACGGAGGACCAGTACTTCTTCGGTGACACGCTGGATGTGCAGTCCCAGAACGGCATGGCCCAGATGGTGATCAATGCCGGTCGTCGTCCTGGCGTGGTGCAGGTGGCGGCCATGATCAACGCCAACGGCCTTGAGGTTTATTCCAGCTACACGCTGGTGACCATCGTCGCCGGACCGCCGGCCTACGGCACCCTGGACTTCGATCCGGTGGGCGAGCAGGTGGGCGGCGGCATGTGGCAGGTCACCTGGGCCGCGCACTTCTGGGATCGCTATTCCAACGACGTTGAAGATTCCACGGCCGTTTACTTCAGCCTGGATCCCTCCAATGTGGCCTCCATGGACGGTTTCGGCATGACGGGCTTCGATGCCAGCGACGCGGAGGATCTCCACGGCGTGGCCAAGGACTTCATGCTGTACCATTGCCAGGCGGAAGGCGCCGTTATTGACACGGCCTGGGCCATGAGCGCCGGTGAAGTGGCGGAGTACGACAATCCCTTCGATCCCACGGAAGTCACTGGCTGGCACCCGGGCATGGTGAAGGTCTTCAAGCAGACCCCCGATGGCACGGCCCAGTTCCAGATTCCCTTCCAGCCCGGCGATCGTGACGACAACCTGACCCTGGAAGCCTCCACCAGCCGCGTGATCTTCAGCAGCACGCCCTGCGGCGGTTATCCCCAGAGCCAGACGGTGCAGGTGCGCGCCACTCTGCGCGACGGCTACGGCTGCCTGGTGAGCGGCCAGCTCATCCAGTTCTGGTCGGATGCCGGTGGCACCTTCAATCCCACCGAAGGTATCACGGACATCAACGGCCAGGTTGAGACGGTGCTTACGGTGGTCCCGCAGGTGCTGGACAACACGGGTGTGCCTTGTCCCGATCCCAATTCCACCTGTTTCCGGTGGAACCCCTACAACCTGGGCTTCGGCGCCATCCGCCAGCCCGGCGGGCCGGCTTCCGACGTGGCCATCATCACGCTGGAACGTCCCTGCGACTGATGCATGTGAAGGCGGGGGCCAACGCGGCCCCCGCCATTTTTTCCCCGGGGAAGCACCCCCTTCAAGCACAGGAACAATAGGTCATCCATGTTTGAGAAAATTGGCGAGATCCTGGTCCGCAAGGGATTTGTGAACCAGGAGCAGATCCGGCAGGCCATCAGCCAGAATTTCCTGGCCAAGCGCATGGGCCAGGCCCTGCTGGACCTGAACCTGATCAGCGAAGATCAACTGGTGGAAGCCCTGGCCGAACAGCTGGGTGTGGATTGGGTCAGCAGCGAGCGTATCCTGCTGGCGGATGAGGACGCCCTGATCAAGGTGGGCGAGGAATTCGCCAAGGCCAACCGCGTGGTGCCCATCTGTCTTGAGGGCGGTGCCCTGGTGGTGGCCATGGCGGACACGGACGACCTGGCCGTGCTGGATGGCGTGAAGCGCAGCGTGACCATGCCCGTGGTGGCCCGCCTGGGTGGCGAGCGCACCATTGAAGAGGCGGTGGACCGTCTGTACACCAAAATCCGGCGCTCTTCGGAAATCCACGACACCATCTCCAAGATGGAGTTCGTGGCGGACCCGGACGCCGACGACAAGGACTCTGGCATTGAGGTGGAGCGCGATGTGGCGGACAGCCCGGTGGTGCGTCTGGTGAATCAGATGCTCACCCAGGCCATCCAGGAGCGCGCCACGGACATCCACATCGAGCCACAGGAGAACACGCTGCGTGTGCGTTACCGCATCGACGGCGTGCTCATGGAGGCCATGAGCGTTCCCATTGCCAGCCATGCGGGCATTGTGAGCCGCATCAAGATCATCAGCAAGCTCAACATCGCCGAGCGCCGCCTGACCCAGGACGGCCGCTTGTCCATCAAGACCCAGGACAAGCTGGTGGATGTCCGCGTGAGCATTCTGCCCACGGTTTTCGGCGAAAAGGTGGTGATGCGACTGCTGGACAAGTCCGGCTTCATGTTCAGCCTGCGCAATCTGGGCTTCAACGACGACGACTATTCCAAATTCAACCATTGGATCACCCAGCCCTACGGCATGGTGATCATCTCCGGCCCCACCGGTGCCGGCAAGTCCACCACGCTTTACGCCGCCTTGAGTGAAGTGCGTTCCATCACGAACAACATCACCACGGTGGAAGACCCGGTGGAGTATCAGGTGGAAGGCATCAACCAGGTGCAGGTGCGCGAGCGCATTGGCCTTACCTTCGCCGCCGCACTGCGCAGCATCCTGCGCCAGGATCCGGACACCTTGCTCATTGGTGAAATTCGCGACCAGGAAACGGCGGACATCGCCATCAAGTTCGCCTTGACCGGCCACCTGGTCTTCTCAACCCTGCACGCCAACGACGCGCCTTCAACCATTACGCGTTACATCGACCTGGGCGTGCCGCCCTTCCTGGTGGGCAGCTGTTTGAACCTGGTGATGGCCCAGCGTCTGGTGCGCCGTGTTTGCACCCACTGCAAGGAGGAGAAAATCTCCACCAGCGAGGACTGGCTGGCCATCCACGAGAATCCGGACAAGCACACGGGCAAGCCCGTCTATTTCGGCAAGGGCTGTCCCCACTGCCGCAATTCCGGCTACCGCGGCCGAACGGGCATTTTCGAGATCCTGGAAGTGCGTCAGGATGTGCGCAAGCTCATCTACGATGGCGCCAGCCAGGAGCAGATCCGCGAACTGGCCATCCATGGGCACGGCATGATCTCCTTGCGTAGCGCGGGCATCCGCAAGGCTGTGGAGGGTATCACCACCCTGTCGGAGATCAAGCGCGCCACGGTGGAGGACTTCTAGTCCTTGATCTTTGGGAATCGATGCCTTGGTGCTGCAAAATCCTGGTGCGTGCAATGCCGCCGTGCAAAGGTGAAAACGGGATCCAGGCGCGAGAATGAAACGAAGACGAGTTGGATGATCAGGCTTAGGAAGAGCCCATGCCGAAATTCAGCTATGTGATTCGCAATGCCGCCGGCGAGCGCGTGGAATCCA
>CAIWAD010000067.1 GCA_903910645.1 uncultured bacterium
AGTTTGCGCGCCGGTTCCCCCCCGCCCGTGGGAAGCGTGGTGGAGGAGCGCGAGACGGCGGCTGAGACCATCCCACTGGTGCGGGAATGGGTGGATCCCCGCCTGGATGTGGCGCCGGAAGGCGGCAGGCCCGAAGCTGTGGACACGCTGCCCAAGCCGCCTTTCTGGGGAGCACGGGTGACGCGGGAGATTCCACTGAGGGACATTTGGCCGTGGCTGAACCTGAACACCCTCACAAGAGGAGAGTGGGGCTTCAAGCGGGGACGCCTGGATGCGGAAGCCTGGGCACGCCTGGAAAAGGAAACCATCCTGCCCCTGTTGGAGCGACTCAAGGCGGAAGCAGAGAGCGAAGGGTGGTTGCAGCCCGCCGTGTGCCATGGCTGGTTTCCCGCCCAGTCCGAGGGTCGGCGTCTGTGGATCTGGAAGGATCCCAGCCACACGGATCCCACCTGGCATCTGGATTTCCCCCGCCAAGGCGAGGCCCCGTGGCGCTGCATCAGCGACTTCGTGGAGCCCCTGGGATCCCCGCGCCGGGATGTCCTGGGCGTGCAATGGGTCACCATGGGAGAACGGGCCACCGAGCACGCCCTGACTCATCTGAAAGCCGACCGCTACAGCGAGTACCTCTATGTGCACGGCCTGTCCGTGGAGTCAACGGAAGCCCTGGCTGAGGCCTGGCACCGGCGCATGCGCGAAGAGCTGGGCATCCACGGCGAGGATGCCGGCCGCTTGCAGGACATCTTCCGCCAGGGCTACCGGGGCAGCCGCTATTCCTTTGGTTACCCGGCCTGTCCACGACTGGAGGACCAGGCGGTGCTGGCGGATATGCTGGGCGTGGAGCGCATTGGCTGCCGCTTGACGGAGGAATGGCAGATCGTGCCCGAGCAGAGCACCTCGGCCGTGGTGTTGCACCACCCCCAGGCGCGCTACTTCAGTGTGTAGCGGAGCGGATCAGGCAAGGAAATTGAGCAGACTGGTGGACATGCTGTCGCTGATGGCCTTCAGGGCGGCCTGGTAGCCTACCTGCTCCAGGTTGACGCGCATCATGGCTTCCGCCAGGTCGGCGTCCTCCTCCTCCGAGATGTTGTCCGTAAGCAGTTCCTGGCGGCTGAAAAGCTGGCTTTCCACCACATCAATGCGCTGCATGCGGGTGCCCAGCGCCGCCCGTGTGCCGTTCACTGCGGAGATGGTGGCGTCAATGCGCCCCAGGCTCTCGCCCGTGGCTTCAGGGTCATTGGCCAGCAAGGCGTCGCGCAGTTCCACCAGCGTGGCGAAGACATCCGCTTCGCCCCCTTCCTGCCCACCCATGAAGACATCCCGGCCCAGCACGCTTACCTGCAGCTCTTCGGTCTCGGAAAGCTTCACCACCACGCGGCCGTCCTGGCTGTCCAGGGGAGCCCCCACCTGGGAGATGCGGCCCTGGGCGTCCCGCAGCACGGTGAAGGGCTGTTGGTCCACCTGGCTGCCGGCGTAGAGGCTGTTGCCCAGGAAGCGGCGGTTGGCCTCGCCCGCCAGGCCTTCCAGGATCTGATCGATCTCCTGGGCCAGCACGGTGCGATCCTGTCCGTCCCAGGTTCCGGTGGAGGCTTGCACGGCAAAGGCCCGGGCTTCGTCCAACTGGTCCGTAACCCGCTGAAGACTAAGCTCGGCATGCCCCAGGCGCATGCGGGCCGTGTCCAGGTTGCGCTGGAACTGCAGATTGCGCGCCAGGCTGCTGCGCAGCTTGAGCACGCGGGCGCTGGCGGCAGGATCGTCGCTGGCGGCCTCCACGCGCTTTCCCGTGGTCAGCTGGCGCTGGGCCTCGCCATAGCGTTCGCCACGCCGCTCTATGCTGAGCAGGTTGGCGTGGGCCCGCATGGTGTTGGTGATGCGCATGCCGTCCTCCCGCCCTTACACCAGTTCCAGCACCGTCTGCATCAGGCCGTCGGCCACGCTGATCACGCGCGCCGCCGCGTTGTAGGCCTGCTCCTGTTGCATCATGATGGCCAGCTCCTCGTCCAGATTCACTCCAGACAAGCTCTGCCTCCGATTGTCCAGCTCCGTCACAAAGGCCTTCTGGGCATCCAGATCCGCCGTGGCCTTCTCCGCGTCCACGCCGCTGCGGCTCACCAGGTCCGCCCAGGCCTCGGGCAGGGTGCGTCCGGACAGGGCCGCCACTCCGCTCTCCGCCAAGGCGCCAATGGCCGCCGCCTGCTCGCCGTTTCCCACACCGCCATCCAGACTGGCCGCCAGCTTGCGGGGTGAATCCTGCAACCGCGCAGACAGGCGCAGACCGGCGGCGCTGCGTCCCGCCACATCGAAGAAGTCCAGGCCGGACTGACCGTCCAGATCCCTGCCCTGGCGGTGCAGCGCGTTCACCTGATCCACCAGATTGGCAGCCAGGGCGTCCAGTTGCGCCATGCGCGCCGGCAGGATCTCGTCCCGCACCTGCAGCACGCCTTTCAGCTCACCGCCATCCGGCGAGAAGGCGCGCCCGCTGTCCGCCCACACGAGATGTGTGAGCACCAGGCCGCGCGCATCCGTGCTCTGCTCCAGATTCAGGGCGAAGTGCTGTGGCCCATCCACCAGGGCGCGGCCACCCACCCAAACGCGGAAGCTGCCGGTGGCGTCCTCCTCCGCGCGCAATTCCACCAGCCCGGAGAGTTCATCCACCAGGAGATCCCGCGCGTCGCGCAGATCCGCCGACACCTGGCCACTTAGCTCCGAGGCCTTGATGCGACGGCTTAGCTCCGCAATGCGGCCCGCCTTGTCGTTCACCTGTCGGGCAATGCGCTCCACTTCGTCGTTCATGTCCCGGCGCTGGGCCATGAGCTGGCTGTCCAGCTGGTTCAGGCGGGAGGCCAGACGATCCCCGGACTCCAGCACGGCGCGGCGATAGCTTTCCTCCGATGGCTCGTTGGCCAGGTCCGCCCAGGAAGAGAAGAACTCGTCCAGGGCCACGCCCACGCCAGGATTGCCCGGTTCCCCCACCACCGCCTCCACCCCGCGCAACAGAACATCCCGGCGCTCGGCCATGCCCAGTCCTGCCGCCTCGCTGCGATAGGCGCGGTCAAACGTCTCCTGGCGCAGACGCTGCAGGGCAATTGGCTCCACTCCGGCGCCGATGCCGTCCAGACGCTGCTCGCTGCCCGGCCGGGTGCCCAGTTCCAGACGCTGGCGCGTGTAGCCCGGACTGTCCACATTGGCAACATTGTGGCCCGTCACATTCAGTGCCATCTGGTGGGTCATCAAGGCGCTGCGGGCGGTGTCCAAAAGGCCACGCAGTGAACTCATCAGGCCCTCCGGTCAATGATGCGGCTGCCGGATCCCGCCTCGCGGCGGCGGGCATCGGGGCCGTAAGTGTCGGAAGGGCGCAGGGCTTCCAGCAGGAGCTCCAGACGGCGGCGATTGAAGCGGCGGGATTTCTCCACCACCCTGCCGGTCAGGCCGCG
>CAIWAD010000068.1 GCA_903910645.1 uncultured bacterium
GTGACCACATCCACCCCGCTGGCCGTCACCTGGTGCAGGATTTCCGGCGTGGCTTGCTGGATTCGATACATCTGCTTGGCGCTGGAAGTCGAAAAAGTGTCCGCAACTCCGGCGCGTGCCACGCCGAAAAGCAGAACAAGGGTTAATGCCCATGCTCTCATTGGGGTTCCGTCCTTGCTTTATACGCAATTGCGATTGGGGTTGGTGTCTTGAACCTGTCAAAAGTCAGCAAGAAAAGTGCCAGTGTCTAAGTTGGCCACCGTTGCGCGCTCATCATGGTTCAGGGGGCGCGGAACCCCATATTCCGCCGGGCCAGGATGATCATCGTCCGCCAAGGCTGCGGACTTCAGCACTGGCGCCCTCATCAAAGCAGACCCACACTGGACGGATCCAGCATGACAGCACGCCGCTGCACGATAATCCTGACTTCAGTCCTGCTTCTGCTGTGCCAGGCGTGGGCCCAGTCCGCCGCCCGCGTGCTGGGCTGGGGCTGGAATGAGGATGGCCAATGCCTGGCGCCGGACGATTCCTCCCACTACACGGCCGTGGCGGCTGGGGTGTTCCACAGTCTGGCCCTTCACCTGGACGGGCATGTGGAGGCCTGGGGCTACAATGCCCACGGCCAGTGCACTCTTCCGATCCCCAACAGCGGCTTCACCGCCATTGCCTGCGGCGTGGAGCACAGCATGGCGCTGGACAGCGCGGGAACGCTTCATGTCTGGGGCCTGAACGATGTGGGCCAATGCACCGTGCCGGGGCCCAATGCGGGCTTCGTGACCATGTCCGGCGGCTTCGCCCACAGTCTGGCGGTGCGGGAGGACGGTTCCGTGGCGGCCTGGGGCGACAATCTTTATGGCCAATGTTCGGTGCCCGCCCCCAACAGCGGATTCGTGGCCGTGGCGGCGGGGGATCTGCACAGCATGGGTCTGAAGGCGGACGGCACCGTGGTGGTGTGGGGGCGCAACAACTACGGGCAGTGCATCGTGCCCGCCCCCAACAGCGGATTCGTGGCCATCGCCGCCGGCGGTTACCATTGCCTGGGCTTGAAGAGCGACGGCCGCGTGGTGGCCTGGGGCTTCAATGACTACGGCCAATGCCAGGTGCCCCAGCCCAACAGCAATTACCAGGCCCTTGCCGCTGGTTGGCTGCACAGCCTGGCCCTGCGCGCCACCGGCCAGGTGGCGGCCTTTGGGGACAACTACTACGGCCAGTTGCAAGTGCCTTCGCCCAATGTGGGCTTCACCCGGGTGGCGGCGGGCAGCTGGCACAGCCTGGCCTTGCAGGATCCCGCCCTGGATGCCGTTCCGCCCAATCGTCCCGCCACTTTCGAGGCCATCACCATGGCGCCCAACCCTTTCAATCCGACCACCGAGTTGAGTTTCACGCTGCCCCAGGCGGGAGAGTCGCATCTGGTGGTCTTCAATGTGAAGGGTCAGGTGGTGGCGCGGCAGGCGCTGGGATTCCATGGCGCCGGGACCCAGCGGCTCTACTGGGAGGCGCGTGACAACTTGGATCGCCCACTGCCCTCCGGCCTCTATCTGGTGCAGGTGGAAGGGGAAGGTTGGCCGCCAAAGCGTGGCAAGGCCCTGTTGCTGCGCTGAGTCCGGACGCATCAGCTTTGGATAGGGCTTTCAGGCTCTGCCAATGCTCCGCTTTTCCCTTGCATGTCAAACGCTTTCGCCACTTCTTACCGCCGCATTAGCGCGCAGGCCGCGCTTCAACACAGCACGCCACACGCAATGAGCAGGTTGTCCCACCACGGAACCCCGTGGGCTTGGCGCGTGGGCGCTTGTGCGGCGGGCATGCGGGCCTCCCGGGCGCCTTCCTCAGCGGAGGGCCGCGGAGGCTGCTGAAATGGTTCTTGCCGGGATTCGCCCTTCTTTGAGAACGA
>CAIWAD010000069.1 GCA_903910645.1 uncultured bacterium
AAGGCCAAGGACGTACTGTCGACAATGGCCGGGCTCTTTCTGCAGCACGGGGTGCCGCAGTACCTGCGATCGGACAACGGCTCGGAGATGACAGCGACGGCGGTGCGGGAGTTTCTGGGTGGTTTGGAGGTCGGCACCTTGACCATCGAACCGGGCAGCCCCTGGGAAAACGGATACATCGAAAGCTTCAACGGGAAGCTGCGCGACGAGCTGCTGGACGGCGAGATCTTCACCTCGCTGCTGGAGGCGAGGGTCTTGGTGGAACAGTGGCGCCACCATTCAACACGGTGCGCCCGCACAGCTCCCTGGGCTACCGGCCGCCGGCGCCGGAGGCTCATCGAAGGCCGCCTCTTGGCGCCGCGGCCTAACTCTCGGAGTGGTACAAACACCGGGGGCAGGTCACATGCGGCCAGCCGTGCCCGGTTGAAGTAGCGGTTCGATGTCAGATAGAAAGGCTGGGTCTTCCAGTTTGGCCCGTAGGGTCTGCTCGAACTCAGCGCGGCTAACCTGGTGGCCATCTGCCGCCAAGTAGGCCTGCAGGCAATCGACCACTTGGCCGGCATCCACGCTCGCGCGTCGATGGGCCTCGTAGAGGTCGAACAGGTCACGACCCTTCTTGCGCTGATGCAGGGCCCGGAGCTTGGTGCCCAGCAGCTCCTCCAGGGCATAGGTCGGGATGTCCGCCTGGCCGGAGGCCCAACGGGAGTCCAGGACCAACGGGAGTCGGATGATGCCCAGCCGTGTGAAGTGCTCCCGCGTGTTGATCTCAACCTTCAGGCGTAGCGGGACCACAGGTGGGCCTTCGGCGTGGAATCGATACAAGAGCACCACGCGACCTTCTTTGGTTGTCTGCCTGGCCTTGCCGAGCCAGGGGTCCAGTGCCTCGCGGAGGGCATCCAGCACTGGACCGATCGGACCCGGCCGCAGCTGCACCAAGTCGATGTCCTCGGAGTAGCGGGAGGCGGGTCGAAGGTGCAACTTGAACAGCGCGGTGCCTCCGCGGAAGGTCAGGTTGTCCGCCAGGACCGGGTGATTGAACAAGCGACCACCGCCCGTGTCAGAACCAGATCCTGCTCTACCTGGGCGTCTTGGAACCAAGGCGCGACTTGGCGCCACTGCGAGATGTCGGCAACCGGAATCACAAGTCCACCTCCACCTCCTCGTTCACCCAGACCTTCCAGCGGACGTCACGTTCTGCGTCGACGACGGCTCGGCCGGCCCGCAGGGGCACGGCCTCGCGCGCCTTGCGCGCCTCGGGCATCAAGGCCTCCGCCAAGGCCGGCGCATCCACGCGGTCCAGGAGGTATCCCAGTCGCTGCGTCCAAGGCCGCGGCACGTGGGCAGCCAGCTGCCCCAGCTTCCCGGGGTCCACCTCCTCGGCCAGTTCGGCCAGGATGGTCGCCACGTTGGACAAGCCCCCCGCATGGCCGGGATAGCCCACCAGATCGAAGACCGTGGCCTCGCGACTGGAGAGGCGCAGTACTCCGCGCAGAGTGTTCCTCTCCACCGTCGGAACCGTGGTCAGGTCCTGCCTGCCCACGAACTGGACTTTGACCTTCCCACACGTCAGGGCCGGTCGACCGGCGGCCACGATCACCTGGAAGACCATTGGCGCCTGGTGGGCGGCGCCGTGATAGTGGGCCGCCGTCAGCAAGCCGGCGTAGTAGTCCAGGCCCAAGTGGCGCATCAGGTCGGGAACAAATTGTTCCGGCGGCAGGCACCCCAGCTTGCGATACTCAGGTGGAACGATCAGATGGAAGCTCCGGGCGGGGGACGCCAGTCTTCCTTGTTCTCTTAAGCGTCGCAGCGAGGTAGTGACGGCATCGGGCGAAGTCCCCAGGGCCGCGACCGCGGCTTGGGTGGTGAAATGCGCCAAACCCTGGGCACTCAATCGATCCAGAAAGGACCGCACATTCACAGGCATTCTCCGGTTTTGATGGGCGAATCTAACGGTTTTTGTCGGATTCGCACATCGACTCCGGAGATCCCTAGAGCTTCAAGACTCATCCGGGGCCGCGATCAGGAAGCCCCGGAAGGAGTCGCGGTTCAGCAATAGGAATGTGGCCTCCGGATAGCTCTCCCGAAAGGCCGCCGGGCATGACGCGCGCTTGGCGGAGCTCCACTTGAATTCCCAGGCGGTCAAGCGCCCGTCCCGCTCCTCCACCAGATCCACTTCCGCGCCGGAATGCGTGCGCCAGAAGCCCAGCCGGGCCGTAGCCCGCTGATAGGCGAGGAGCTTGCGCCGCTCGCTGACGAGGAAGTTCTCCCAGAGGGCGCCGGTATCCGTGCGCAGTTCCAGTGGCTGGAAGCCGCCCAACAAGGCGTTGCGGATGCCGTTGTCCCAGAAATAGACCTTGCGCGTGGAGCGGATCTCGTCGCGCCGGTTCCGCAGGAAGGGCGGCAGGGTGAAGACCACGTAGGCCTTCTCCAGGAGATCCAGATAGCTGGTGATGGTGCCTCGACCCGCTTGAAGCAGGCCGGCCAGCTCGTTGATAGAGACCTCGTTTCCCACCTGCAGGGCCAAGGCTTGCAGCAGGCGCCCCAGCAGCGCGGGCTTGCGCAGGCCCTCGTACGACAAGAGGTCGCGTGTGAGGCTCTCCCCGGAGAGCTGTGTCAGCAGGTCCCGCTCGAAGCCCGGGCGGCTGACCACCTCGGGATACATGCCGTAGACCAGGCGCTGCTCCAACTGGCGGCGGGCCTCGAAGGCGCCGACGTGCTCCTCCAGCTCCTGCCAGCTGATGGGAAAGAGTGGGAAGTCCCACTTGCGGCCAGTCAGGGGCTCATGAACGTGGTCCGCAAGTTCCAGGGAGGAGGACCCAGTGACCAGGATCTGCAGGTCCGGGAAGTGGTCGACTAGGAGCTTGAGGGTCAAGCCGATGTTGGGGATGCGCTGTGCCTCGTCCAGGAAGAGCACGGCATGCCCTCCCAGCAGTCCACGCAACCTGGCCAAGTCCGGGTCGGTGAGAAGCTGGCGGGTTAGCGCCTCGTCCCCGGTCAGCGCCAGCACCTTCTCCCGGCCTTCCAGCAGGTTCCGGATCAGCGTGGTCTTGCCGGTCTGGCGCGCCCCCTGCACGAGGATCGCCTTGCCGTCACCCAGGCGTCCGGGGATCTGCCGCTCCAGCATGCGAGGGATCATGGGATCTCCTATTGGCAATTTTAAAACGAAATCTGCTAACACGATAGCAGAATTCAAAGAAGTTCCCACTAACGATAGCGCCGATCCAAAGCTGGCCGGCAGGACGAGTCCATGAGATGGCCCACCAGGTCACTGGCCACCTGTTCCACCGGGGTCCTTCTGCAACGCGCGCCCAACACCCTGCGCACCCATCCGGTCGCGGTGCCCGTGTCTTCAAGCACCGCGGCGCGCAGACGGGCCGGCAACCAACTGCGCAGCCCCGCCTCCACCTCCGGCGTGACTCGCACCTCCCCTGGGCTTTCATGGAATGGACCATCAGTGCGCGTTCCTGGTGGATGAATCCGGCCTCTTAATGCGCCGCGTGCCGGAAGGCCATCTCCGCCTATCCCAAGGAACACCTCCGCGAAGGACCACCGGACAAAGCACCAAGCGACCGGGAACTTGCAAGAAGCGGCGGCGCCAAACTCCTGCCTGTAACGGGTCTGGGGATGCCACTCGGATCCACGCCTCCTCGTTTTGGCGTCCTGGCAGGTCGCCTGGTCGAACGGCAGGGGGCTGCCCTGCCTTTGGCTGTAACAGCCTGTTACAGGCCGTTACAGCCGAAAATTCCGCCATCCCGTTGAGTGTCTTCCACTTTCACCCACCTGTAACGCTGTAACGCTGTAACACCAAAACCGTGCGGGTCCCGCCCTTCCCCACAAGGTGGCCCTCAGGCCGGCCGCTAGGCCGGCCAGCCGGCCAGGGGGGGACTGCTCTTCTTCATTTTTCCTTAGATGCTCCGAAATGGGTTTGTGACAATCCCTGTGACAGCCTCTTGATGTGCACGGGCATCAAGCGGATTTTTCCTGTTACAGCGTTACAGCAAGGGCTATCCCTTTGATGACCATGAGCATCAGCCTGTAACGGAGCTGTAACAGCCTGTAACAGGCTGTTACAGCCGGGGAGCGGGTTGCCCGGGGCGCGGCCTGGAGCCGCGCCGGGCGGATCCCCCCGCCTTCCTTCCTTCTAGCCGCCCTCTCGAGAAGGCCAGCCGCGACCGCACGCCGCCTTGCTCGCAGCTTCCCCCACGTTCACGCACGGCGCGGAAGTCCCGGGGGCGAAGCCGCACGCCATGAAATGGCGATTCCCGCCCTGCCCACCTGCCCAGGACCCGCCACGGCCCCTATCCAGATATTGGATTCTTACATGGGCATGACATGGTCTTGGCAAGAAGTGTCGGAGATGATGTCCCGCCTCTTGGTGCACAGGGCGCCAGGTAAAACGCCATTGGCCAGACGGGCATCTGTGGGAGGAAATCGTCCACGCCCCCGCCGGTACCGGCAGAGGGGCGTGGACAGGAAGGGGCGGTCAGTGGGTGGTCGGAGCGGACCACCTGGGCGTACAGAGGGGAAGCGATTGTCCCAATCGATGGATCAGGGCCACCAGCGAGCGGTCACCCACGGCCGGATCCGCACGGTAGGCGGGCACGCCGGCCGCATCCAGCCGGGCATGCCCCTGCTCCGCTAGACGCTGGATCTCATGAAACTCCTGCTGGGCCTGCAGCACGGGCTGGGCCAGCCCGTCCGCCGCCGTCATGATGGCGTCATAGCCGTCGCAGTAGGAAGTCCCTTTGAACAGCTCATACGTGCGGGCATTGAACTCGGCCACGGCCGAGGCCTCTTCATGGGGCAGAGGGCGTGTCACCTGATCAAGGGCGCGCTCGGCGCCGTGCTTCCAGCGTACGGCCACCGTCTCTTCGGCCGCCTTCATCTCGCCCGTGTGGCCCTCGCCGGCCTTGACCTTGTCCAGGGCATCCCGGACACCGATGCGGAAAGCTTGCCGGTAGGCGTCATCCACCAGCGCATCGATGATGGGCGGCACCTCCTGGTGCGTGCCGGACAGGTCCTGCTGGTAGCCGGCGGAATAGGCCTTGCACAGCGAGTTGATGATGTCGGGAGTTGGGATCATGCGTGGGCTCCTGGTTGGGACGGGTGCTCTTGGGGGACGGAGGGCTGGCCCGTGGCGTTTGGGAAGGATGGGTTGTGGCTGCTGGGGTGCGCCGGATCATCTGTGAGTCCGAGGTCTGCGTCCAGGCGCGCAGCCAGGGACGCCTTCCGTAGAGGGTGCGGCTGGAAGCGCAGGGAAGGCCGGTCCGGCAGGATCTGGGGTCCGCGGCCGTGAAGACCCGCGCGCAGGCCGCCCTTGCGCAGATAGCATTCAAAGCGGCCCAGGTGCCTGAGCATGAGGCGGTCTCCCAGCTCAAGCTGGTCCAGCAGGTCGGTGAGCGCGCCGGCCACATCATGCACGGCCCGCCGGGCCTCAAGGAGCGAGTAGCCGTGGGCGTCGCGCAGACGCTCGATGAGATCGGATTGGGTCAGGGTCATCTTGCCTCCATGTGTGGATTGGAGTGTGGAAGTGCAGGGGTTGGGGCGGCCGCGGCCGGCGTGGCCTGAATGGCCACGCCCAGCACCCAGGCCAGGTGGTCGGCCTGATGTCCATGTGGCCAGCGAGGTTTGGGCTGGGCGGCCGTGGCCAGGGCCGCCAACTGAGCCTGGACCTCCCGCAGAAGGCCTGGATCCAGTTCCAAAAGCAGGCGCACGCGCCGCTCAAGGGGATGCAGGCTGCGTGCCAGGGCGAGCACCTGGGGTGGGGTCAGCCGCCGCCAGCCAAGCCTGGTCGGCGGGCGCTCACGAAGGGCCTGTTGGACGAGGATGGCCTCGTGCTCCCGGCGCTCGCCCTCGCCTAGTAACCAGAGGTCGCGGTAGGCGCGCCTCAGGATGTTGCGGACCTGGATCCGCTGGGCGCGTCGGCCAAGTCGTCCTGCAGGTTGCAATGGCCGGCCACGTGGATGCCGAGGACCTTCAACAATCGTCCGGGCGCTTCCAGCCGGCCGGGGGAGTCGTGGTTGCCGGCGGTGGCCACCACGTCCAGGCGCGGCAATCGGCGCCGGGCATCCGCCAGAAAGCGGTAGAACTGGGCCTGTGCCTCGGCGGACGGATTGGCTTGGTCGAAGATGTCCCCGGCGATGAGCAGGGCGTCCGCGGCGATCTCCTCGAGGGCCTGGAGCAGCCAATCCAGGAAGACCTGGTGCGCCCGGGTCCTGTCGAAGCCGCGCAGGGTTTGGCCGAGGTGCCAGTCGGACGTGTGGAGGATGCGCATGGTTTGAGTCAAATCCAAGTGGTTTTCTGCTCATTGGATGGCTTGATCACGTAGGATCTGCAGCCAAATTTCACATTGAGGATCAACGTGATCAATCGACAACTCGCCGCGGCCGATGGTTCCTCGGGAAGCAGAATGCGACTCCTCCTGCGAGCTTCTCACTCTTCTGCACATCAGCCTTGGTCCACTCGAAATCCAGAATAAGTTTCGCTGTCACTGCGATGAGATCAATTTCTGAATTGTCGTACTCGACCCTCACACAAAAAACCGTCACAAGAAATTCTGATTGACATTCGGTTTCCGATTAGCTACTTCGTTTGTATTGATGCCCCCCTGGACATCAGGTCGCTCACTTTCAACCGGTCCGGATATGTTCCGTTCAAGTCAACTCAGATTGTGCATACATGGCAATAGCCGATTCGACTGATCTCGGGTCGATCAGATGGAATGCTCCGAATACCAAATAGTGGCACTCGATGACAGCCCTCCCATATCAGAAGTGATGATCCCGGCAGTTTTCTGAGAACTGCCTCCTCGGTTGGATACAATTAATGCGGAGGAGCACCAGATGAGAATCCACAGCCGCAGCACACAACATGCCTGGGCATGTTGCGCACTGCTTTCTGGAATGCTGACCACAAGGGCCGTGGCCACGACAATCAACGTGCCAACTGACTACTCCACGTTGCAGGGGGCGATCAATGCGGCAGTGTCCGACCCTGCTATTGATCGCATTCAGATCTCGTTCGATGTGGCAGAGCACGACATGACGATCGACGGAGTCACGCAGAACCTGACCTTCGAAGGTCTTCAGAGTGGGCAGAACATCCTTTTTGATGCCGGACAGTTGGGCCGGCATTTCGTTGTTGGCGGTCAACTCGTCAACACGGGGACAATCACCTTCCAGCACATCGATTTTCGTGGTGGCCAGATGGATAGTGGCCTGGGTGGCTGCATCCAAGCGACAAGCGCGGATTTGGCGTTCGAGTCCTGTGGGTTATACGAAAACAGCGCAGTTGCCGGCGGGTGCATCAGCATCTCGGGGCAGGGAAGCAGTTTGTAGATGACGGACTGCGCGGTCTCCGGGGACATGGCCAGCAACGGCGGTGTCGTGGCTGGTAACAGCAATCCCTACACTCTCGCCGTCGAGTTCACGCGGT
This sequence comes from uncultured bacterium, assembly GCA_903910645.1. Taxonomy (GTDB): domain Bacteria; phylum CAIWAD01; class CAIWAD01; order CAIWAD01; family CAIWAD01; genus CAIWAD01. Next base: position 7,435 of record CAIWAD010000069.1, read on the forward strand.
GCAACCTCATTGGCAACACAGCCACGGGCTGGGGTGGAGTCCTTGCGATCGATGGCTATGATCATGTGTGGTGACCTGCCCCCGGTGTTTGTACCACTCCGAGAGTTAGGCCGCGGCGCCAATGACCTCGTCCCCAATCTTGGACCAGCCAATACTAGGGGCAATCAGGCACCCATTCTGATAGCCGAATCCTCCTGGGGCGACCTGTGCGCCGCAGGACGAAGCGGTGCGAAGTCCGGAGGCGCACAGGTCAGCGCGAA
>CAIWAD010000070.1 GCA_903910645.1 uncultured bacterium
AATGGTGGTGACGCGACGCCCCTCCACCTGCAACACTGGGATCAAGCAGCTGTTCACCAGCCGGTCGTCCACCAGCACGGCGCACGCCCCACACTCACCTTCTCCGCAACCCTCCTTGGTGCCCCCAAGGCCTTCCTGTCGAAGCAAATCCAACAGGCGCATGCCGGGTGGGCAGTGGACGCTGCGCTCGACACCGTTCAAGAAAAGGCGCAGGGCGATCCATCCTTGGTGCTCAGACATGGAGGTTCTCCCGCGTTTGGGACAGGCAGGGGAGGATGGCCTCCGGCAGCGCCGGCAGCCTGGTCAGGCGTCGGCCAATGGCCTGGTCCAGGGCGCTTAGCACCGCCGGCGCGGTTCCATCCAGCGGCAACTCGCCCAGGCCCTTCGCGCCCCGCGGCCCATAACCGCCCGGCGTCTCACGAAACATGGCCGTGATGGGAGGCAGATCCAGGCTGGTGGGTACGATGTAGGTGCTCAGCCGATTGTTGGACATGCGCCCATCCCGCCACTGCACCTCCTCCAACAGCGCAAAGCCAATGCCCTGGGCCACACCGCCTTCCACCTGACCCGCCGCCAACAGTGGATTCACCACATGGCCAATGTCCTGCAGCGCGGTGAAGGCCTCCACAAAGGCCTCTCCGGTCAGGGGATCCACCGCCACACTGGCCACATAGACCGCCCAGGCGAAGGTGGGATAGGCGTCGCCGCGATAGCTCTCGTCATCCCACACCACCCAGTCGGGATGCTCATAGCTTTCTTCCCAGCGCTCGGGCCCCTTGGTCGCACCGCGCAGGCGCAGGGCATGGGCGACCGCTTCAGCCCCGGCATCGGGCGGCAGGCCGTCCGCCTCCAGGGCGGCGCGCAAGGCCTTGGCCGCGCGTTCCACCAAACTGCCCACCACCATGGTGGTCCGGCTGGCCACGGTGGGTCCGCTGTCCGGGACAAGAGCCGTGTCGGGCACTTCCACTTGGACGCAGTCGGCACCTGTGCCCAGGGCCTGCGCCGCCACCTGCTGGAAAACCGTGGTGGCGCCCTGGCCAATCTCCGTGGACGCTGCCAGCACACGCACCACGCCGTCCCGGCCCAGCTCCACGGCGGCGCGGGAGGACAGACGCTTCTCCCCACTGCCCGTGAAGCCCGCTCCATGCATGAATGTGGCCAGTCCAATGCCCCGTAGCGGGCTCTCGTCACCGCCCTGGGCATTTTCCCGGGCGAAGGTGCTTCGTCGTTCGGTGTAACTGGATGCTGCCATGGCCTGATCCAGCAGGGCCTCCAGGGCGATCTCCTCCCGCATGAGCTGTCCGGTGGCCGTGGTATCCCCTTTGCGCAGGAGGTTGCGCCGGCGCAGCTCGGCAGGATCCAGTCCCAGTTCCTGGGCCGCCAGATCCATCAGTCGCTCAATGGCGAAACAACTCTGTGGCGCGCCAAATCCGCGGAAAGCGCCGTGGGGTGGCGTGTTGGTGGCCCAAGCCCGTGCGTGAATGCGCACATGGTTGCACCGGTAGGGGCCAGAGGCGTGCAAAGCGCCGCGGGACAGCACCACCGGACTGAGCGTGGTGTAGGCGCCCGCGTCCAGGTTGAAGTCCACATCCAGGGCAAGCAGTTCGCCCTGGGCGGAAAACGCGGCGCGACTTCGCGTGAGGGAAGGATGGCGCTTGGTGGTGGCCGCCATGTCCTCCGCGCGATCGTAGATCATTTTCACCGGACGGCCTGCCTTCAAGGCCAGCAAGGCGGCATGGGCGGCCAAGAGGGTGGGGTACTCCTCCTTCCCGCCGAAGCCTCCCCCCGTGACGGCCTGGATGACCCGCACCTTTTCGGGCGGCAGGCCGAACACGGCGCACAGGCCATGCTGCACATAGTAGGGGCACTGCAGGGATCCGGTTACCGTCACCTGGTTGCCATCGGCCCAGGCGATCATCCCCTGGGTCTCGATGTAGAGCTGCTCCTGTGCGCCTGTTTCCGCCTCGTCATCCACGGTGAGGAAGGCGCCATCCCATGGTCCATCCCCTTCCCCCTTGGAAATGCGGATCTCCTTCAGAACCGCTCCCCGGGCGTGCACCGCATCTCCACCCTTCGCTGCATGGGCCATGGCCTGGTGCAAATCAAGCACAGGAGGCAGGGCCTCCAGTTCAAGCCGCACGGCGCGCCGGGCGCGCTCAGCCACCAGTGGATCCGCGTGGGCCAGCAGCAGGACGGCTTCCTCCGCGTGGGAAATGAGCCGGTCCGCCAGGGCGGGTTGGTCATCATCCAACACAGGAATGCAGTTGCGCGCGGGGATGTCCGCGGCCGTGGCCACCACCACGCCGCTCCAGTCGAAGGCGGGATCGAAGTGGATGGCTTTCAGGATGGCACGGGGAAGTGGGCTGCGCACCGTGACGCCGTGCAGCAGCCCTTCCGGGCGCAGATCGTCCACATAAGTGGCTTGTCCGGTGACTTTGGCCCAGGCATCGGGCCGGGATGCGGAAATGCCGGTGCGCAAGGGCTCCATGGGCGGTCCTGTGCTTTCAGATTCCGCCGGGCAGACTACTTCACCACGCTGCGCTGGACGGGGTGTTAATCAATTGGTTTTGGCGGGATTGCGCAAGGCGCGGACACTATCCGGGCCTGTCCGGACCGTGGTCCAGCCAGCGCGGCTTTCCTTCTTCATCCCTTTCCAGCAAGGTGTCCCGCGCCCAGCGTTCATCGTCACGGGAAGGAAAGTCCAGGCGGGCATGCAGACCACGGGATTCTTCGCGATGCAGGGCGCAGCCCACCGCCAGACGGGCGGCGGCGGCCATGTTGCGCAGCTCCACCAGTCCGGGACGCAAAGAGGTGCGGCGGTAGTAATGCTCAATCTCCCGGCTGATGAGGGCCAGGCGGGATTGCGCGCGCTCCAGGCGGGGTCGCGAGCGCACAATGCCCACATAATCCCACATGAGGCGGCGGATTTCGTCCCGGTCATGGGAGACCACCACCCACTCCTCCGGGTCATAAGTGCCTGTCTTGTCCCAGGGTGCGATGCGTGCCTCCGGCACCTCGGGCAGGTCCTCGCACTGCAGAACAGCGGCGGCGCGACGCCCGTAGACCACGGCCTCAAGCAGGCTGTTGGAGGCCAGCCGATTGGCTCCGTGCACGCCCGTGCAGGCCGACTCCCCAATGGCGAATAGCCCGGGCAGGCTGGTGCGGCCGTCCAGGTCCGTCCACACGCCGCCACACTGGTAATGGGCCGCGGGCACCACGGGAATGGGATCGCTTGTGATGTCCACGCCCAACTCAAGGCAGCGCTGATGGATGGTGGGAAACTGTTCCAGCAGCTCGTGGGCAGGCAGGTGCGTGGCATCCAGCCACACATGATCCACCCCCTCGGTCTTCATCACCTGGTCAATGCCCCGGGCCACAATGTCCCGTGGCGCCAGCTCCAGCATTGGATGGACGCCCTCCATCAGACGACGACCCCGTGCGTCCACCAGCCGAGCCCCGTGGCCTCGCAGGGCTTCGGAGATGAGCCAGTTCTGGGCTTCCGGGATGGCCAGGCTGGTGGGATGGAACTGGAAGAATTCCAGGTTGGCCAGTCGAGCGCCGGCCCGCCATGCCAGGGCCGTGCCATCGCCGGTGGCGATTTCCGGATTGGTGGTGTGGCGGTAGATCTGCCCGCTGCCGCCTGTTGCCAGTACCGTGGCGCGGGCCAGCACGCGGTGGACAGAGAAGCGCTCGCGGGGATCCAGCACGGGCATCACATAGGCGCCGTGGCAAGGGCCGCCGTCCGCGCGTCCGGCATCCGTGTAATGGTGCCGTGTGATTAAGTCCACCACCATCCAGTGCGGCATCAGCGTGATACGCGGATGGCGTCGGGCGGATTCCAGCAAGGCGCGCTCGATTTCCGCGCCGGTGAGATCCCGTGCATGCACGATACGGTGATGGTGGTGTCCGCCCTCCCGTCCAAGGTGCAGTTGACCCTGCTCATCCCGCGTGAACTGGGTGCCGTGGGCCATCAGCCAGCGGATGCTCTCCGGGCCTTCGCGCACAATCTGCGAGACGGCATCCGCGTGGCACAGGCCATCACCGGCCACATGGGTGTCCTGTTCGTGTTGAAGGAAGGAATCCTCGTCCCCCAGGGCGCTGGCAATGCCCCCCTGGGCGCGATTGGTGGAGGTGTTGAGCAATTCGGACTTGGTAAGCACCAGCACCTGCCCATGGTCGGCGGCGGCCAGCGCGAAACTTAGGCCAGCGATGCCGCTGCCCACCACCAGAAAGTCCGTGCGCCGGGGCGGCGCCATGAGGCTTGTCGTGCTCATGCCTGAAGATAGTCCCGCGCCGGTTGGATTCGCAGCTCCTGGTCCGCCACCAGCATGGGAAGGCCGTGATCGGCAGGAAGGCGCACGGCGTCCTTCCAGGTGGTCACCAAATGGCGCAAACCGTGCAAGGACACGGCTACGCGCAGCTCGTCCATATCCGCCTCCGTCCACGCATGATGGTCGCCATGGCAGCGCGTCCACGCCGGCGTGCCCAGGCGCCTCACAGTGGCCTGGAGGAAGCGTTCCGGGGAGGCGATGCCGCACACCACGCCATGTCGACCGCCCAGGCCATGTGTCACTGGCTTCCAGGTGCCTGGTTGAAGGAGCGGCCCGATTCCGCTGTGCGCCACGAACACCGGAGGCAAGTCCCGTCCAGCTTGGCGGAACAAGCGGGAGAACCAATCCGTGCACTGCCTCACATCATCCGGCGTGGGTCGCCCCAACACGATGACGGAAGCATCCAGCGCGGCTGCCGGAGACTCGCGCAGGCGCCCGAAGGGCAGCACCGCCTCCGTGCGGGGATCCACCGCGCAGTCCCACAAAAGGATGTTCACATCCCGCCGCAAGGCCATGTGCTGGTATCCATCGTCCAGCAAAATGCAGCCTGCGCCCAGGTCACGCAGACGACGGGCACCCTCCCGCCTGTCTTCACATACCGCCACCCAGGCGTCGGGGATTTGCTGGGCCAGCATCAGCGGTTCGTCGCCCGTGTCCCGGGCGGTTAAGCCCGCCGCAGGCCCTTCACCCTGTGACACCAGGATCCAGCCATTGGTGGCGCGTCCATAGCCCCGTGAAAGGATGGCCACAGGCGGCGTAAGAAGGGGCAGCAGGGGGCTCATGGATTGGGGAATGCCGCCCAAGGCCGCTTGCGCCAACAGACGGACGAGCGGGCTCTTGCCCGTTCCCCCCAGACTGATGTTGCCAATTGAGACCACGGGCAGGCCGGCGGCCCTGGATGCCAGCGTGCCGCCCCGGTACATGGCGCGGCGCAGGGCCATGGCGCCGCCCCAGGGAGCGGAAAGGATGCGGGCCATTGCGCTACGCATGGGCATCTCCGCCATCGAACCAGGTGTCCGCCCGCTGTTCAAGCTCCACCAGAACGCGGGCAAGCCGTTCGCATTGACTGCGAAAATCACCATCCATGGGCATGGGCAGGGCTTCCCCATACATCACAACGGCGCGGCTGAAGGGCCGCCACAACTGGAAGCGGTCCCAGCTGTTGAATCGGATGGGACGCCGGGCGCCCCAGGTCATGGGAAGGACCAGGGCCCCGCTTTCCCGGGCGATTTGCACCACGCCCGGCTTCAGTTGGTGGCGTGGCCCCTTGGGACCATCGGGCATGATGGCGCCCACCGTTCCCGGCACCGACAGGCGCTCGATCAAAGCGCGCATGGCCTCCCGTCCTCCGCGGCTGCTGCTGCCTCTTACAGTGCGGTAACCCAGCCGTTCCACGGTGCGGGCGATCATTTCCCCATCCCGGGACATGGAGACCATGGGCACGACTCCCTGGCCGCGATGCTGCAGGATGGGCAGGAGAATGCGGCCATGCCAGATGGCGATAAGCACCGGCCGACCCGTGTTCCTCGCCTCCTGAAGGAAGTGTCTGTCCACCACCTGCACGCGCACCAGCAGCCGCAGCAACCTGAGCAGCACCCAACCCGTTTCCACCGCCAACCAGGCCACCAGACGACGGCGCATGGTGCGCAGCTTCAACATATGGCGCCGGCGCCTTCCAGTTCCTCCACCAGCAATTCCGCCACGCGCCGGGAGGCTCCACCGCCGCCGAGATGTTCCCGCGTCAGGCGGGCCAGCTCAGCGCCCTGGGCTGACAGGCTGTCCTCGCGCAATCGGTTCAGCACCCAATCCGCCATGAGCACGCCCTGGGCCTTGCGGTTCAGCAATTCGGGGACCACTTCCCGCCCCGCTGCCAGATTGACGGGCGAGGCATAAGGAGCTTTCACCACGCGCTCCGCCAACCAGGCGGCCAGGGGATCGAGCTTGTAGTAGACCAGATGGGGAAGCCCCAGCACGGCGGCCTCCAGGCTGGCCGTCCCGCTGGCCACCAGCCCCAGGTCCGCTGCGCGCAGCACATGGTGGAAGCGTCCGGTGACCAGTTTCACCCTGCCGCCCAGGCCAAGAGCCTTCACCAGATCCGGCACTCCCGGCAGATCCGGAACCTGCAAGAGCAGGCGCAAGGGCTGATCCGCCAGCACTTGGCTGCATTCGCGAAGCAGGGGCAGGTGGCGCTTCAACTCGCCCATGCGGCTGCCGGGAAGAAGGGCCAGCACGCGCTCGTCCTCGTCCAGTCCCAGTTCACGCCGCGCCTGGGAGCGTTCAGGCGCCCCGTCCACCAGATCGAGCACGGGATGTCCCACGAACACGGGATGCCCCCCCGCACGACGGTAGTCCGCCTCTTCGAATGGGAAGATGAGGGCCTGGGCCTCGCTGTGGCGCGCCACGGCGTTCAGGCGGCCGGCCTTCCAGGCCCAGTACTTGGGGCTGATGTAGTACACGCGCCGCGCACCCAGGCCCTTCAGGGAGCGGGCCAGGGGAAGATTGAAACCGGGCGCGTCCACCAGCAGCACAACCTGGGGTTGGCGGCGCTTGACCGCGCGCTTCACCTGGTGCCATGTCCACCAGATCAGCGGCAGGCGGAACAGCACATCGGCCAATCCCATCACCGCCAGTCGTTCCTGCGGAGCGATGATCTCCACGCCAATGGCACGCATGGACGGCCCCCCCACGCCAAAGATCTCAGCGCGGGAGCTGTGCTGGCGCAGAAAGTCCAGGGCCTTGGCGGCGATCTGGTCGCCGCTGCTCTCCCCGGCCACCACCAGGAGGCGGGGACGCGTGGGATCCGGCACGCTCATGCCTCGTCGGCGTATTTGGCGCGCAGGGCGGGGATGTCGCTCTTCACGGCGTCCAGGATGCCGTTGACGAATTTTCCGCTGTTTTCGGTGGAGTATTTCTTGGCGATCTCAATGGCCTCGTTGATGGAGACCTTCTCGGGGATGTCGGGGAAGTGCAGCATCTCGGCGATGCCAATGCGCAGGATGATGCGATCCAGGCGGGCGATGCGGTCCAAATCCCATTTGTGGGCACGGTCCGCGATGATGGCGTCGATCACCTCCGTGTCGCGGATGGTTTTGCGCACAAGATCCCGCAGGAAAATGGCATAGACCGAATCCCGGTCCATCTCGTTGGCCGGCAGGGCGTCGCCCACATCCAGCTCCAAATCCAGCTTGCGCTCCAGGATGCGCACGCGGTCCATCACTTCACTCAGCGGCAATCCGCTGGACTGTTGGGCGTAAAGAATCAGCACCGCCGTCTCTCGCGCCGCGCGCCGGGATATCACAGAGCACCTCCAGGGATCGTCAGGCTTTAGAAGCAACATAGAAAACGATGAACGGCCCGCCTTCAACGCCATGGTCCACAGACCAGCACCAGTCGGCTGTCAGCAGCCAGGCGCGGCGGACCTCAAAAGCAGGTTGGGCCACTGGAGGGCACACACGCCCATTTTGACTTCGCGACAGACATCCAGTCAACCACGCAGGCCGCGCGAGCTCACTCCTCACCGATCCAGCGTGCGGCAATCTGCTCGCGCAGACCTTCCACGCCGCCGCCCACCAGCTCCATGCCGCGGGCATCGCGCATGAAACGCTCGGCGTGGTATTCGCGGGAATAGCCGTAGCCGCCATGGATCTGCACACCCTCCCGTCCGCAGAAGGCCGCGCCATCAGCGCCTGCCAGGCGCGCCAGGTCCGCCAACCGTGCGAACTCCGTGGGCTGCCCGGCATCCGCCGCCGCCGCCGCCCGCAGAGCCAGTCCACGGGTGGATTCAATCTTCCACTGCATGTCCGCCAGTTTGAACCGCAGCGCTTCAAAGGAGTTGATGCTGCGCCCGAACTGCTCGCGCTGGGCGGAGTAGAGCCGCGCGGCATCGGCGGCGCCCTCCATGATGCCCAGGGCCACGCTGGCCCAGCCCAGGCTGGCGGTGGCGCGCACCAGCATCAGGCCCTTGCCGCTGATGCGCGTGTCCAGGCGGGCGTTCTCGTCCACCTGCACCTGAGTGAAGGTGACGCGCCCGATACCTGCGCCGCGCAGGCCCAGGCTCAACGGCTCACGCTCCAGGGTCACGCCCTCCGTGGCGGCTTGCAGGGCCAACACCACGCGGCGTCCTTCCAGGTTGGCGTTGGCCAGCAAAAGGTCGCCAATGGCGCCAGCGGTGACCATGCGCTTCACGCCGGTCAGCTCGAAGCCGCGCTCCGTTACCACCGCTTGCAGGGGCTGTTGCAGATCATCCATGCGCACCCAGCTGGCCAAGGCCTGTCCGGCAGCCAGGCGCGGCAGCCAGAGTTCCTTCAGGCGCGGTTCCGCATGCCGCATCCAGCCCACGCCCAGCGCGTTGTGATTGGAAAGAAGCTGCCCCATGGACGGGTCCACCTTGGAGAGCTCCACCAGGGCCAGATGAAAACTGAGGTGGTCCAGTTCAAGACCGCCCTCGTCCTCCGGAAGAAGCATGCCCCCAAATCCCAGCTCGAAGAGCCCGGCGCGTTCACGGCTCAGGTCAGGCCATGGGCCGCCAGACGCCACTTGCTCCTCACGCTCGGCAATGCCGGGCAAGAGCCGCTCCACCGCGTAACGACGCGCCATGTCCCGCACGGCGTCCTGCTGATCGCTAAGCGTGAAATCCATGTTCCTCCCGCCCTGTCCTTGACCCTGCCCAGCGCCTCGTCAGCGGCCCCTGAAGTCTCCCATCACGCGGAGTAATCGTAGAAGCCCCGGCCGGACTTGCGGCCCAGATGGCCAGCGGCCACCATCTTCTTCAACAAGGGACAGGGACGATACTTGGGATCACCCAGGCCCTCGTGGAGCACATTGAGAATGGCCAGACACACATCCAGGCCAATGAAGTCCGCCAGGGTGAGCGGCCCCATGGGATGGGCCATGCCCAGCTTCATGATGCCGTCAATGGCTTCCCGCGTGGCGACACCTTCCATCAGGGTCTGGACCGCTTCGTTGATCATGGGCATCAGGATGCGGTTGGCCACGAAGCCAGGATAGTCCTCGCTGGCCAGCGGCGTCTTCTCCAGACGCGTGCATACATCCAGCACCAGCTGAAGGGTGGCCTCGCTGGTGTCGTGGCCGCGGATCACCTCCACCAGCTTCATCATGGGCACGGGATTCATGAAGTGCATGCCGATGACCTGCCCGGGCCGGCCGGTGGCGGAAGCGATCTCCGTGATGGAGATGCTGCTGGTGTTGCTGGCCAGCACAGCTTCCGGCGCGCAAATGGCGGCCAGTTTGCGGAAGAGTTCCAGCTTGATGGTCTTGTTCTCCGTGGCGGCTTCCACCACCAGGAAGGACTCCGCCGCCACCGCCAGATCCGTGCCGGCGTGAATGCGGGCCAAGGCCGCATCGGCATCGGCCTGGCTGATCTTCTCCTTCTTCACCTCGCGGCCCAGATTGCCGGCAATGGTGGCCAGGCCCTTCTTCACGAAGTCCTCGCTGATGTCCACCAGGCACACCGTGTAACCGCTCTTGGCGCACACATGGGCAATGCCGTTGCCCATGGTTCCGGCGCCGATCACCGTGATGTGGTCTTGCTTCATCCTATGCCTCCCGCTCCACAACCAATGCCACCGCCTCGCCACCACCGATGCACAGGCTGGCCAGCCCGCGCCGCTTGCCCAGATCCTCCAGCTCGTGCAGGAGGCTTACCAGCACGCGCGCGCCACTGGCGCCGATGGGATGACCCAGGCTGACCGCCCCGCCCCGTGGGTTCACCCTGGCGGGATCCAGCTTCAGCAGGCGCTCATTGGCCAGACTGACCACGCTGAAGGCCTCGTTGATTTCGAACAGATCAATGTCCTCCAGCGCCAGACCTGCCTTGTCCAGGGTGCGGGTGATGCTGGCCGCCGGTGCGGTGGTGAACCACTCCGGCTTTTGCGCCGCGCCGCCAAACGCCACAATGCGCGCCATGGGCTTCAGGCCCAGCTCCCGCGCCTTGTCCGCACTCATGAGCAGCACGGCGGCTGCGCCGTCATTGATGCTGCTGGCATTGCCCGCCGTAACCGTTCCGGTTTTCTCGAAGGCGGGCGACAAGGCGCCCAGCTTGTCGATGCGGCCTTTGGCGGGCTCTTCGTCCGTATCCACCAACACAGGATCGCCCTTGCGCTGGGGCACGGGTACGGGCACGATTTCACGCTTGAAAAGGCCCTCTGCCACGGCGGCCTGGCTGCGACGGTAGCTCTCGGCGGCGAAAGCGTCCTGGTCCTCGCGGCTGATGGCCATGTCCCTGGCGCATATTTCCGCCGCATTGCCCATGTGGAAGTTGTTGTAGACATCCCACAGGCCGTCGTGGATCATGCCGTCCTTCACTTCGCCATGGCCCAGTTTCACGCCATTGCGGAACTGGGGCAGGTAGTGCGGCACCTGGCTCATGTTCTCCATGCCGCCGGCCACCACCACCTCCGCATCGCCGCAGGCAATGGCCTGGGCGGCCAGCATCACACTCTTCAAGCCGCTGCCGCAAACCTTGTTGATGGTGGTGCATGCCACTTGCTCGGGCAGTCCGGCGAACAGAGCCGCCTGACGGGCCGGGGCCTGTCCTTCGCCCGCCGCCAGCACATTGCCCATGATCACCTCATCCACCAGCGCGCCATCCACACCCGCGCGCTTCAGCACCTCGGCCACCACCACGGCGCCCAGTTTCGGCGCCGGCACACTGGCCAATCCGCCGTGGAAAGAGCCGATGGGCGTGCGCGCCGCGGCCACAATCACAACCTGCTTCATAGGATCTCCAATCATCGGTGTTGTTCACGGGGCATGGACACGCCCGCGGCTCAATTTGCTCAATTCCGACTGTGATTCAGCCATGCGGGCGACGGGATCGGCCAAGAGAAGGGCTGAGCCGGTCAATCCATGATCAACCGCGGGGCGATTCCGGACGCCACAGGCGCCGCCCCGTCGACCCATGGTAGAGGTAGCAGCACAGACCCTGCCGCGCTGCCTCCGCCAGTTCCTGGCGACGCAGCAGAGCGCGCTCCGGCTCCACATCCGATGATGTGCGGAAGGCGGGATCGAAGCAGGCCTTGAGGGAAAGGAGATCACCTCCCAGCAGCAGGTCGCCGGATCCATCTCCCACGGGACGCCAGCGCAAGCCGCCATCCACTTCCGCGCCGGCAGTGCCCTGAACGATGTCCCGCTCCAGCGCGCCGTCACCCAGCAGCACAACCTGATGCCCGGGGGTGTGGCCGCCGGTGTGGCAGGCGGAAAGTTCCTGACAGAGTTTCCAGTCGCCATGATGGCGCTGGGTAAGGGGCCACTCGTCCAGCCACTCCAGCAGTTCGCCCGACACAAAGCGCTCCCCACCCCGTGCCACTCGATCCAGCCCGCGCCACAAAGCCAATTCCTGCACATGGATGCGCGCGTTGGGAAAGACCGGCGCTTGTTGTTGGCGATGGAAGACCCCGCCTCCGTGGTCGTCGTGCAAGTGGGTCAGGATGACATCCGCCACATCATCCACTGTCAGACCCAGATCCTTAAGCTGGTCATGTGGGTCCCGGGCGGGACGCTGCCATTCCACGCCCTCCACGCGCCCGGCCAGGCCGGGATCGAAGCCGGCATCCACCAGCACAACGCGATCCACCAGACGCACCACAGCGGGCGCCACCGGCAGGAGCAGGCGGCTTCCATTGGCACGACGAAAGAGCAGACGGCCAAAGTCCAGGCTGTGGATTTCGAACAGGGGGAACTGCACGCGCACCTCCAGGTGAAAGTCTCGCCTTCAAGATGGTGGCCGCCCACCCAAAGAGAAAGCCGCCGCATTGCTGCGACGGCTTTCATACAAGGTCGTCAACTTCTAGAACCGAAAAGTGGCCGATAAGCGCAGATTTCGATAGAAACTGGCATCCAAAATTGAGTTGTCCTCCGTACCGAAGAAGGTTATGAAGTCAACCTGCAGACTTGGCGTTGGAACGTAACCCAGCCCATAGGCAAACAGCGTGCTGCTGGCCGCTTTTTCCTCATGCGTTGAGGTGCTCATGTACTCATTGTCGCTTATCACCACGGACTGATAGCCATCTCCTCGATAGTACTCCTGAACAATGGGATCCGAGTCTCTCACCTGTCGCCGAGCGTCTCGATACTCCTTGGACGACGTATAGCTCGCAGATAGCCGGAATGTCCAATGACGCTTGTTGCCAAACAGATACTCCAACCCCACGGGGATTCTCATCTCGTCGTATCTAATCTCCGTTTTTTGATCAAAGCTCAATTGACTTGTGCGATGAACCCACTCATCATAGTCGTCCCAGTTGCCATCCATGTAAACAGTACTATCCCGCTCGGACCACGCGTCAACACCGTTCTGATCGTAAGTCCAAAGCTCTCTGGCCAGGGAAAGCCCCACAGCCATTCGCACCCGCTCGTCCAGATTTTTTACCCAGCGGCCGGATACATTGATTCCGTTTATATTGGCATCTCCATCAATATTTTCTGAAGAATGCTCCCACAGTCTTTCACGCACAACTGGATCCCAAGCAATATTCTCCATGACATATTCTGCACGACTTGTGGCAGTTCCGCCCCAGTGGGATAAATGACTCTTCAACTCCCAAAAGCTCTCACCTTTCCTCTCTGAGCTTTCAGCCATTTGGCGGCGATAGCGCAACTCCAACCCAATTCCAGAACGTTCGAATTTTTCCCCGCTAACATTATCTATTTCATCACTGGTTTCATTTATCAACCCGTCTAAATTCATACTTTGCTGATAAAGCAATTCACCGCCATTGCCATCACTCTCTGCAGACCAATGTCCCAAACTTAGCAACATTCCCAACTCTGTTTGCAGCCAGGTTGTCTGCAATGCGATATCAAGGCTTATCCGCTTCTCATCTGCTGAACCAGCTTCCAAGTTGTGATCGCCAATAGCAGTCAATTGATACACATCATACAAATTATAATGACGATAGTCCCAACTATCCTCTACAATGGCATTCTCCTCATCAACACTGCTATTTAACCGCAATCCTAGTCTCCAAATATTCATATCAAAATTTGCAACCCCAATAAATTGACGCCAATTTGATTCGGAATGATCCTTTTTTAAACCATCACGATGAACTCGGAAATCATAAAGACCATCCCCGCCGTCATCAAAGTAGCGATCATAGTCTCCGCTAATTTCGCCATTACCGAGCAGGTCTACGAAGCCATCCGCGTCCAGATCCAACCCCACAGGCGATGCACTCTTTTCGCCCTGACGCATGAAAAACAAAGCTCCACGCGCATCATCGACAAATGGCAAATCGCCTCCAATTCCCAACACCAGGGAGTTGTCCGAGCTGCTTCCCAGGGCCTCCTCTTGTCCAGTTCCAAGGTTGCTCAGGTTTGAAAACAAGCGATAGTCGGCCGTATGTCCCAACTCCAACGGATCCAGCATCAAATCAAGGTCATCGTCCATCAACTGCCCGGTGGACTGAAACCGGAAGGAGGCCAGATCTTGAGCGCAGAAGGCATCCGCCATGTTTAAAGCGCTTAAAACGCAAATGATGAAAGTTTTCATTCTACACCTCCTTAATAGATGAAAATATTGTAAAGTCCAGCTTGTCCGTTCTCATCTGATACCTCTATCAAGTAATCTGAAAATCCAGCCAAGTCGGCTATATATTCACAAGCATCTATCCCGGCTGTATCAAAGTAACCCAAAAAACTTCCATCAATACCCCATATTCTTGCGACTAGGTCCATACTCGATGTCAAATTACACAAATCAATATCCAAGTCGTCTGAAGCATGGAACAGGTAGACATGGCGATCATCTGTCGACAATGTCCTTGTGAATGATTGCCCATCCCATGCTTCATAATCCCACGGGGGCACAGAAGTTGGCTCAACAAGTATAATATTAGTTGTCCTCCACGCAGTAACAGTTCTTATGCCTTGGTATGTATTCACACATCGGACTCGATACTGGATAATGTTTCCGACAGTGGTGGATGATGTATCAGCATCTGTCCAGCTTGTGGAATTGGTGGCCAATACTGCCACAGGGACCCAATCGCTCTCCTGTGGAGCAGGCCCATTGAAGCGATCAATCTCAACACTTGTTTCCAATGTGGAGTTGTCAACCCAGGACAAGGTCACAATTCTGGAATCCAATGCCTGGGTGGCTACTAGCGATGATACGGGAGAGAATTGTGGCGTATAATAGGGTGAGATGCTTGTTGAAGTGTTCTGTTCAAAACTAGAATAGGCCTGCACGCCGACGCGATACAAGAATGTTGTATCAGGCAAGGACACTTGGTAGCTGGTTTGGTCTGCAGGGACATTGAAGGTGCTGATAGTATCAAACAACCCTGTAACATTGTTTCTTCTATCAAGCGTAAGAGAGAATCCTTGCTCATTGTCCGACCTGTCAGTCCAAGTGACATTTACCTCAGATGGTGAAAGTCCATTCATCGTGACATTTTCAGGCGAAAGCCATCTTGCAGTCTTCAAAGCCATCAGCTGGCCTTCGTGCATCCCACTGCGATCAACTCTTTCCACACGTACATCATACCAGCTGTTCTGCTGCAATGCGGTAAGCGGTAACTCATTGATTGCAAAATCAGTGAGCTGCGAAATCTGCTGACCGTTGAGAAAAATTTTGTAACACAAAAAGTCGGTGGGATCTTCGCAGCTCCAATGAAGGATCATCTCGTCCGATTGGATGGCTCCGCTGGAGTAGCCCGGAGCAAAGACTCCATTGGCGACATAGCGGGATGAATCCAACTGAGCTGCCGATCCAGGTTCTTTCAAGGCATATTCTTCCACACTGAAAGGACCATCTCCTTCGCATCCCAATCCAATAAGTGCGATTGCTGGAGCCACAAGTAGAAATCGAACACGCATGTGCAGATCCTCCTTTTGACAAGAGTTAAGTCAAAGACAACGGGTCAGGTATTCTCCCGCCTTTCAAACAGGCAATCGGTATCAGGCGCAGTTGAGAAGCGTTGAACAGGAAATCAATGTGCAGGAAATAACAATTCGGCGGGCCATATGAAAGTTCTGTAGGCGAATTCAGGGTACAAAGAGAAAGCCGCCGCATTGCTGCGACGGCTTTCATGTTCCTGCGAACCCCAGGCAAGCCTGGGGATGGGTGACTTACCAGCGACGGCCGCCGCCGCCACCACCACCGTAACCACCGCCGCCACCGCCCCGGTTGTCTTCCTTGGGACGAGCCTCGTTCACGCGAACGTTGCGACCACCGAGGTCCGCCTCGTTCAGCGCGTTGATGGCAGCCGTCGCCTCCTGGGCGTTGGGCATGGTCACGAAGGCGAAACCCTTCGGGCGACCCGTGTCGCGATCGTTGATGACCGCCACATCCTCGACGGCGCCAAAAGCCTCGAAGGCCGTACGCAGCTGCGCTTCCGTCGTGGAGTACGACATGTTGCCCACATAAATCTTCATTCCAGTCTCCAATCCAAACAGTGAACGATGACCCGGGACCCCTCGTGGCTCCCGCAAGTCACCCAAAACGCAAATCCGTGCCGCCACATGAACAGCGTCCCGCGGGGGCGGGAACGGAGCCAATTCTGAACCTTGGGAACACGCAAAGCCAAAGGCGGGCGCATCGTCGGGTCAGCGGGCGGTCAACAGAGAGAGTAAGACTCTTTTGGCTAAAAAGCAGCTCTGGAGCATGTTTTTCTTTTCTTAAATGTGTGGTCATCCTCAATGATCACAACAAAGACGCCATGTTTCTCTGTCCCAAGCTGATGGCTCCAATGGAAGGCCACGCTTCTCAATGCGGCCTCCTTTTCATGCATGGCAAGCGAGGTGCACGCTTCCTGCATGCCATGACCAGCATTACGGCAGGCCCTTACACAATTCTTAAGCAAGAGCGTTGTTGAAGGTATCATGCAAGAGAATACCAACTCTACCCATCAGTAGCTTTCAACGACTCTGGAGGCTCATCTAAATCAATACAATCCACTTAAAGCGATGGAAGTCAAATTCAAATTGAACTAATGATGTGTGGAAACAAAGCCTGAATGCCGGGCGGGTGCCAGCTCTTTCCGACATGGTTCAAGGCTTGCGCAGGTGGCGAGAACTCCAGGTGGGGATGAAATCGACAACGGAAATGCGGCCGTCCTTCAGTCAATCAATGTGGGCTTGATGCAAGTCACCGCCCAGCCAACAGGTCAGCATGCGGATCCTAGCGACTTTCCAGCAACCTGCGGCTGATCACCAGGCGCTGGATCTCGCTGGTGCCTTCCCCGATTTCGCAGAGTTTGGCATCGCGCCAGATGCGTTCGGCGGCGTGGGCGCGCGTGTACCCTTCGGCACCCAGGATCTGAATGGCGCGGTCCGCGCACCAGGTGGCGGCCTCACTGGCGTGCAGCTTGGCCATGGCCCCTGCCACGGCGTAGTCGCGGCCGGCGTCCTTGGCGCGGGCGGCGGCATAGACCAAATGGCGGCTGGCTTCCACTTTCAGCGCCATGTCCGCCACGAAAAAGGCATGGCTCTGGCGCAAGGTGACTCCCTTGAACAGGGTGAGGATCTCATCCAGCGCGCCCTGTGCCAGACCCAGCGCCATGGCGCCAATGCTGATGCGTCCGCCGTTCAAGGTTTTCAACATCTGCTGGAAGCCCTTGCCTGGCTGGCCCAACAGGGCGTCCTGCGGCAACAGCAGGTTTTCGAAGGACAGGGCGTGGGTGTCGCTGCCGCGCAGTCCCAGCTTCTTCTCACAGGGGCCCATGGTGTAGCCCGGCGCGCCCTTTTCCACCAGGAAGCAGCTGATCTCGCGCTTTTCGCGATCGGTCAACGCGGTGAAGATGAGCACATCGGCATAGGCCGCGTTGGTGATCCACATCTTGGAGCCGTTCACACGCCAGCCGCCATCCGTCTGTTCGGCGAAGGTGCGCGTGCCGCCCGCATCGCTGCCGGCGCCAGGTTCCGTCAACCCGAAGGCGCCCAGGGTGCGTCCACTGCACAGTTCCGGCAGCCAGCG
>CAIWAD010000071.1 GCA_903910645.1 uncultured bacterium
CGAGCTGGCGGGCACCATCCAGAACGACATCCTGAAAGAGTTCATGGTGCGCAACACCTACATCTACCCCCCCGCTCCCAGCATGCGCATCATCGCGGACATTTTCCGCCACACCAGCCGCCACATGCCACGCTTCAACAGTATCAGCATCAGCGGCTACCACATGCAGGAAGCCGGGGCCACGGCGGATCTGGAGCTGGCCTACACCCTGGCCGACGGCCTGGAGTATGTGCGCGCCGGATTGAAGGCGGGGCTGGACATTGACGCCTTCGCTCCGCGCCTCTCGTTCTTCTTTGGCATCGGCATGCATCACTTCATGGAAGTGGCGAAGCTGCGCGCCGCCCGTCTGCTGTGGGCCCGCCTGCTGCAGCCCTTCCAACCCCGCAATCCCAAGAGCCTGGCCCTGCGCACCCATTGCCAGACCAGCGGGTGGAGCCTGACGGAGCAGGACCCCTGGAACAATGTGGTGCGCACCTGCGTGGAGGCCCTGGCCGCCGCGGGGGGAGGCACCCAGAGCCTGCACACCAACGCCCTGGACGAGGCCATTGCCCTGCCCACGGATTTCAGCGCGCGCATTGCCCGCAACACCCAATTGGTCCTTCAGGAGGAAAGCGGCATCTGCCAGGTGGTGGATCCCTGGGCCGGGAGCTATCATGTGGAAAGCCTGACCCACGATCTGGCCCACAAGGCCTGGAGCCTCATTCAGGAGGTGGAGGAATTGGGCGGCATGGCCAAGGCCATTGAAAGGGGTCTGCCCAAGCTGCGCATCGAAGAGGCCGCCGCCCGGAGACAGGCACGCATCGACAGTGGCAAGGACCGCATTGTGGGGCTTAACCACCTGCGTCTGGACCACGAAGAGCCAATGGACATCCTGGAAGTGGACAACAGTGCCGTTCGTCAGGCCCAGGAAGAACGCTTGCGCCACCTGCGCGGCCATCGGGAGGAGACGCGCACCCAGGAGAGCCTGCGCCGCCTCACCCAGGCCGCCGCCGCCCCAGAGGGCGAGGCCAATTTGCTGGAACTGGCCATCCAGGCGGTGGAGGCCCGGGCCAGTCTGGGCGAAATCAGCATGGCACTGGAGCAGGTCTTCGGCAGGCATCAGGCCGTGGTGCGCAGCGTGTCCGGCGTTTATTCCCGTGAGGCGGAGGAAATGGAAAGTTTCCGCACTGTGCGCCTGCGTTGCGCGGCCTTTGCCCGGGCCCAGGGGCGACAGCCCCGCATCCTGATTGTGAAGCTGGGCCAGGATGGACACGACCGGGGCGCCAAGGTGGTGGCCACGGCTTATGCCGACATGGGCTTTGATGTGGATGTGGGCCCGCTGTTCCAGACGCCCGCCGAGGCGGCCCGTCAGGCGGTGGAGAACGATGTGCATGTGGTGGGCATGAGCAGCCTGGCTGCCGGCCACAAGACTTTGCTGCCCGAACTGGTGGCGGAGCTAAAGGCCCTGGGGCGGGAGGACATTCTGGTGGTGGTGGGTGGCGTTATTCCCGCCCAGGATTACGACTTCCTCCGCCGGGAAGGCGCCGCGGCCATTTTCGGGCCGGGCACGGTCATTCCTGAAGCCGCCCTTGCCATGCTGGACTTGTTGGAGAATCTGGGCGGTGAGCCGCCGCAGGAATCCTCGCAGCCGTAGAGGGAGGACTTCAGGTGGGAGCTGATGGCGTGAAACCGGTTGGAAGGGGCCCGGACATCCAGGAACTGGGCCGGGGCGTGGCGCGGGGAGACCGTACCCGCCTGAGCCAGGCCATCACGCTATGCGAAAGCCGCCGCATCCAGGACATGCCCCTGGCCGCTGAACTGCTTCGGGGGCTGCCTGCTCCCCACCGCCCCGGGCTCCGGGTGGGCATTTCCGGTCCGCCCGGCGCCGGCAAGAGCACGCTCATTGACGCACTGGGCTGTGCCCTGGTGGACAAGGGCCATCAGGTGGCGGTGCTGGCCGTGGATCCTTCCAGCCGCATTTCCGGAGGCAGCATCCTGGGGGACAAAACCCGCATGGCGGCCCTGGCGGCCAGGGAAGAGGCCTTCATCCGCCCCAGCCCCTCCGGCGGCATCACGGGTGGCGTGGCGCGGCGCACGCGTGAGGGCATCCGCCTCTGCGAGGCAGCGGGTTTCGATGTGGTACTGGTGGAGACCGTAGGCGTGGGGCAAAGCGAAGTGGGCATCCGCGATCTGGTGGATGTGTTCCTTCTGCTCTTAAGCCCTTCCGCCGGCGACGACCTGCAGGGCATCAAGCGCGGCATCATGGAACAGGCGGACCTGGTGGCGGTGAACAAGGCCGACGGCGACACCCTGGCCGCCGCACGGCGCACCCAGGCGGACATGGCCATGGCCCTGCATCTGACGGCCGCGCCGGAGGATGGTTGGACCCGCCAGGTGCTGGCGCTCAGCGCTTTGACCAAGCATGGGCTGGAGGAGGTGTGGACCCAGGTCCTGGCTTGCGCCGAACACCGCAGGACGGATGGCAGCCTGGCGGCGTGGCGGCGCGCCCAGGAGTTGCGCAGTTTCCGCGCGCTGGCCCACGAACTCCTGCTGGACCGCTTGCTGGCCCAGTCCAGCCTGGTTGCCCAGCTGGATGAGCTGGAGGGCGCCCTGTCCCGTGGCGAGACGGCATTGGACGCGGCCTTGGGTCATGTGTTGGCCTCTTTTCGCTTGCCTTGATGCCGATTCCCCAAGGCAGAAGCGCCCGCCCGCCCGCGTTGGTTTTGCCCGGGCCTCTCCCTAACTTCCATCAGCATTGATCAACACAGGATTCCACCTCAGCGGATGCGCCCAACCACCCTCCTGATCTGGCTTCTCTGTCTGGCGGGCCTCGTGTTCGCCCAGGCCACGCCTGAAGCCAAAGGCCCTTTATTGAAGGGCCTCAGCGTTACCGGCAACACTCACACCGATGAGCAGCTCATCCGCATCAACAGCGGCCTGCGCACCGGCATGGCCCTGAAAGGCGAGGATGTGCAGCAGGCCATCCGACAATTGTGGAGCCTGAAACGCTTCCGCAGTGTGGATGTGGTCCTGCAGCGCGAAACAGAGGACGGTGTTTTCCTGGAAATCCAGGTGGAGGAGGTGCCCCGCCTGCGCACCGTGGAAATCCTGGGGAACGACCGCCTGGGCAAGACCCGCCTGAAGGAAGCCCTGCGCCCCCTGGCCGTGGTGGGCCAGAACCTGGGGGATCTGGAGCTCTTCAAGGTGCGCCGCGCCCTGCTGGATCTTTACGAGAAGGAAGGCTTCCGCGAGGCCCAGGTGGAAACCCAGTTGCGGGATGAGGCGGAGGACCAGGCGGACCTCTATGTGGTCATCAAGGAAGGTCCGCGCCTGCGCATCGACGAGGTGGTCATTGAAGGCAACAGCGCGGTGAGTGATGCCCGTCTGGTGCGCAAAATGAAGAAGACGCGGCCGCGCATGATCTTTCGCAGCGGCACCTTCGACCGGGAGGCCTTCGAAGAGGACAAGGGCCTGTTGGTGGACTACCTGCACAACCTGGGTTACCGGGATGCGCGGGTAGTGTCGGACAGCGTGTGGGCGGAGGACGGCAGCCGGGATCTCACCGTGCTCATTCGCCTCTACGAAGGCGCCTTGTACAAAGTGGGCCAGATCTCCTGGGCCGGCAACACCATTTTCACCAATGAGGATCTGCAGCGGCAGCTGCAGTTGCGCCCCGGGGATCCCTATTCCCGCAAGAAGCTGGACCAGAGTGTGCAGGAAGGTCTGCACGACCTCTACTACAACAGGGGCTACATCCAGGCCCAGGTGCAACCGGTGGAAGTTCCCCAGGGGGAATCCACCATCGACCTGCGCTTCGAGATCACCGAGAACAATGTCTTCACCGTCAGGCGGGTGGATTTCGCCGGCAACGACAAGACGCGTGAAAAGGTGATGCGCCGGGAAATGCACCTGAAGCCCGGAGACACCTTCGATGTGGGCAAGCTGCGCCGCAGCCTGCGCGAACTGACCATCCTCAACTACTTCGAGACGGTGAATCCCAACATCGACATCGCCAGCGCCGACCAGGTGGATCTGACGGTGGATGTGAAGGAGAAGAACACCGACCAGATCATGATGAGCGCCGGCTACAGCGAGCGCGACAAGCTGGTGGGCAGCATTGGCTTCTCCCTGAACAACCTCATGGGCAAGGGGCAGACCCTCACCTTCGACTGGCAGTTCGCCAAGGCCTATCGCAGCCTGAATCTGGAGTTCCAGGAACCCTGGCTCTACGACCGGCCCATCCTGGCGGGCTTCCGCGTCTTCGACATCCAGCGCACCCAGGCCTACAACTGGGATTTCGACCAGCAGAGCCGTGGCGGCAGCGTGACGCTGGGCAAGCGTCTCAGCTGGCCGGACAACTTCTTCCGCGTGTCCGGCACCTACCGTCTGGAAGAGACGGTCTACACCAATTTCGTGGACGACTCCCGCGAGGATTTGAACCGTCGCGGCATTTATGAGGATGTGCCTGAACTGGCCTCCACCCTCAGTCTGAGTCTGGTGCGTGACAGCCGCGACCACCCCGAATTTCCCCAGAACGGCAGCACGGTGCGGCTGGACAGTGAAATTGGCGGCGGTCTGCTGGGTGGGGACCGGGATTTCCAGCGCTACACGCTGGAGGCCCGCAGCTACAGTCCCTTCCTGGGCCGCTTCATCCACTACAACAGCCTGGAAGCCGGCATTGTGGACGGCCTGGGCACCGCCGACGAAGTGCCGTGGATCAAGCGCTTCTTCATGGGCGGCAGCGGCCTTAGTCTGGGCACTCCCCTGCGCGGGTACGACGACCGCAGCGTTGGCACCGGTGAGGATGGCGGCCGGGCCATGTTCAAGGTGGGCACGGAAGTGCGCTTCCAGCTCATCCCCAATCCCACGGTCTATGGCCTGGTTTTCGGCGAGGCGGGCAAGGTGTGGAAGAACCTGAAGAGCGCATCCCTTAGCGACCTGGACAAG
>CAIWAD010000072.1 GCA_903910645.1 uncultured bacterium
GCCGGATGTGTCAGCGGCGCCATTCCCGTGCCGGAGCTGGAGGCGCTGCTGCATGCGGCGGGATTCCAGCAGGTGCGCGTGGAAGTGAAAGATGAGAGCCGCACATTCATCAAGGACTGGTTTCCCGGAACCCACGCCGAGTCCTATGTGGCGTCCGCCTCCATCGAGGCCATCAAGCCCATCTAAGGGACAGGGTTCATAACTGAACCTGTTGTGCCTGTCCGAATCTGAACAGCTTGAACACTTTTCACGCCCCCGATCATCTGACCAGGGGGCGTGCTTAGCTTCAGGGCCACGCCGACCAAAGCTGATTTTTGCCTATGCTCTGATGCTGGCATGAAATGTGCTCTACTCCTTCTGTCCATTGGCAAATCACAGCACACAAGAAAGTCATCACCACGGACGCAGTCACCCAAAAGCAGGTGACGGCTTGTCCATGCGCAAAAAGGGGGGAATCCATATGCGCACCATGCTTCTATTGACCTCGATGCTGGCCTGTGCAGTGGCCAGCCAGGCGGATCTGGGCACTCGACAGTTCCCAAGCCAGGTGGCAGAGCGCGACCTGAACCAGGTGATCATCACCGAGACCGGACAAATCACCATGTCCGTGGACGGACTGGGCACCTCCAACTTCTTCGGCGGCCTTGTGCAGGTGGAAAAGCCCAGCGCGGCCGCCACCGTGCGCGCTGCCTACCTGGCCACGGCCAGCACCGGCTTCAGCGGCATTGCCCTGGCGGACGGTGATGTGATGCTCAACGGGCAGCCGGTGGCGTGGAGCCTGGTCAGCCCCAATGGGATTTCCTGTTACAACCATTGGGCCGATGTCACCAGCATCGTGGCGCCCACGCTGAACATGGCGGCGGCGGGGATCACTGACTTGCCCTTGGTGGAAGTGAATGCCTGGGCGGTGGACGGCAGCGCCCTCTATGTGATTTTCGATGACCCGGCCACAACCATCACGCGCACGGCGGTGATCGCCTTCGGCGCCCAGGCCACCACGGGCGACCAGTTCGCCGTGGGTTTCGGCCAGCCGGTGGATGTGGAACCCACCACGGTCATTGAAATGGGCCTGGCCATTTCCTTCAGTGCCCAGGGCCAGTACTACTGCCAGAACAGCCAGATCGATGTGAACGGCATCCGCCTTACCAGCGACGCCGGTCACACGGACGACGGCGAATTCGCCGACGGCGCGCTCTTGACGGTGGGCGGCATCGGTGACAACCGCGCCAACCCCGCGGATCCCTATGACGGCACCTACTACTGCCCGGGCGGCTATCTGGTGGGCACCGACGACGAGCTTTACAACATCGCCAGCTTTGTGAACGATGGGGACACGGGCGTGCTGGTCCACACCGTGAATCCTTCCGGCGATGACAACATCTTCGCCGCGCACCTGCTGCTGGACTTCGCGGCGGTGGTGAACGAAGGCGCCGTGCTGAACCCTGCCCAGGCGGTGAACTGCCTGTGCGAGCCGCACACGGTCACCATGACCGTGCAGAACGACACTGGCGCGCCACTCATCAACACCCCGGCGGCCATCTGGGTGCAAACGGGCCCCGGCGCCCCGGCCTTCATCCAGGGCCTGACAGACGGCAACGGCCAGCTCCAGCTGACCTACACCAGCTGCGAGGAAGGCATGGATATCATTGTTGGCAACTTCTTGAACAGCCAGGGCGAGTGGGAAATGGGCAACCGCGCCTTCAAGTATTGGGTGCGTTGCAATGTGGATGCCAATGAGCAGCCCGCCGCCTTTGCCCTGGCGCAGAACACGCCCAACCCCTTCAATCCCACCACCAGCATCGCGTTCACGCTGGCGGAGACGGGACCGGCCCGCCTGACCCTGCACGACTTGAGTGGTCGTCTGGTGGCCACACTGGCGGAAGGCGTGCTGGAGCGCGGCGAGCACCAGATCAGCGTGGACGGCAGCCAGCTGGCCAGCGGCGTGTACCTCTACACCCTGCAGGCGGGCAATGCCACGGCCTCGCGCAAGATGGTGCTGATGAAGTAGACCTCTTCCAGATCGCGTCCTGCAGCGCCCCGGCAACCTCTGTGGTGGTCGGGGCGCTGCCCCTTTCCCCCAACCCCGATTCTGCCAGCGGCGCTTCCTTGACGAACCATCTGGCGCAAGGGCTGTCGCGTCATGCCTCCACCAGGGCGGAGGGCGAAGGTGGTTAGAACTGGAAGTAGATGAAGGGGACCATCTGCGCGGTAATGGTCTGGTAGATGAGCAGCACCACGGCGGCGCTGGCCAGGCCCATGGCCCACAGGGGAAGTGCGGCGAAGGCGGCCCGGTAGCGCGCTTTCAGTGTTTCCGGAATCCAGTGGACGGCCAGTCCCAGGGCCATCACCAGGAACACGCTGCGAAAGCCCCACAGGACTTCGCCCGCCACATCCAGGCCGAAGTTGTTGCGCATCTGGCCCAGCACCTGGCCCGCCTTCTCCAGGGAGTCGCTGCGGAACCACACCCGCGTGAAGGTGATGAAGGTGAAGGTAAGGGCCACCGCCACGGCGCGGCTCCACCAGCGTTCCAGCGGCGCCCAGGGCCGCCAGCGCTTCCAGCTTTTGTGCACCACCAGGCCCAGTCCGTTCAGGCCGCCCCAGATGACGAACATCCAGCTGGCGCCGTGCCACAAGCCGCCAATGAGCATGGTGAGCAGCAGGTTGAGATTGGTGGTAAGAAAATTCCCCGCCACCGGTGATAGGCGACTGGCCAGCGCGCCCAGTCCCAGCAGCAAGGCGAGGCCCACCGCCGTCCACAGGGAGCCGCTGAGCAGCACCACGGCCAGTCCCAGCACGCCCAGCATGATCCAGCTGAACAGCGATCCCGAGCGGTTGCCGCCCATGGGGATGTAGAGGTAATCCCTAAGCCAGGAACTCAGGCTCATGTGCCAGCGCTGCCAGAATTCCCCCACATGGCGGGCCTTGTAGGGACTGTTGAAGTTGGTCTTGATGGTGAAACCCATGAGCAGGGCCACGCCGATGGCCACATCCGTGTAGCCGCTGAAATCCGCGTAGACCTGCAGGCTGTAGCCGAAGAGCGCCATGAGATTCTCAAAGCCCGTGTGGCGCAGAGGATCCGAGAAGACGCGGTCGATGAAGTTCACCGCCATGTAATCGCCAATGAGCAGCTTCTTCCCCAGGCCGTTGAGGATCCAAAACACCGCCATGCCGAACTGCTGGCGGCTAAGGCGGTACTCCTGGTAGATCTGCGGAATGAAATCCGCCGCCCGCACAATGGGGCCGGCCACCAGCTGCGGGAAGAAGCTCACATAGAAGCCGAAGTCCACTAGGCTGCGCACCGGCTTCAACTTTCCGCGGTACACATCAATGGCGTAACTCATGCAGTGGAAAGTGTAGAAGCTGATGCCCACGGGCAGGAGGATTTTGTTCTCCACGAAATGCCCGTCCCAGGCGGCATTGGCCCAGCGCGCCAGGTAGTTCACCGCCTCCAGTTGCGTGCCCAGGATGGCGTTGATGTTGTCCACCACGAAGTGCGCGTACTTGAAGTAGGCCAGCACCAGCAGATTCACCGTCACGCTCGCCGCCAGGAGCAGGCGCTTGCGATTCCTGTCCTCCGTGGCGCCACTGACGCGGGCCAGCGTGTAGTCCATGGAGA
>CAIWAD010000073.1 GCA_903910645.1 uncultured bacterium
AGTCGTGGCAAACGCAGTTGCGACCACTCCCCTTGGCCTTGTACAAATGGGAGTCGGCGCGCTTCAAGAGCTCTTCCGGGGATTCCGCGCCCCGGGCGCCGTCAAAGGCCGCCACCCCAAGACTGATGGTGATGGGCAGGCTTTCATTGGGCTTGTAGCGGAATGGTGTTACCGCCACGGCGCGACGGATCTTCTCCGCCGCGATGCGGGCGGCGTAAAGGCCGGTTTCCGGCAGAAGCACCACGAACTCTTCGCCACCATAGCGCACGGCCACATCGGAACCGCGCAACAGGCGCTGGAGGCGGTCGCCCAGTTCGCGCAGAATGCTGTCACCCTGCAAATGGCCGTAGGTGTCGTTCACCCGCTTGAAGTGGTCAATGTCCAGGATGACACAAGCCATGGGGCGCTGGTAGCGCCGGCAGCGGCTGAACTCCCGCGTGAAGAACTCATCGAAGTAGCGGCGGTTGTACAGGCCGGTCAGTTCATCCACGCTGGCCATGCGCTGCAGCTTCTCGTTGGCCTGTTTCAGGCTGTGGGCCAATTCCTCCGCCTTGCGCCGCGCCGCCGTCAATTCCCGATTCAGCTGTTCGTAGGTCTTGTTCTGCTGGGACAATTCCTGGTTCGCTTGATCCAGGATGTCCGTGTAGCTCTTCAGGTTGCGGATTTCCAGCCCGTACTGCTGGGCCACATCCATCACTTCGTCGCGAATGGTGCGGAAGAAGCGGTCCACCTCCCCCGGACTCATGCTCACCAGGCGCTCGGCCTCGGCCTTGTAATCCTGCAGGGCGGGGCCTTTCAACGGACTGTAGAAAACCGTGGCGGCCAGGCGTGCCAGATGCACAATCTCACAGGCGCCGCGCAGGCTTTCCGCCTCGTGGCCCACGCCCGCCAGCTCGTGGTGGTAGAGCAAGGGGCGTGACAAGTCCTCCGGAATGTCCCAGCGTTCCAGCAGCGCTTGTCCCAATTGCTCGTGGGACACGCTGAAGCGTTCCACCTCGCCCAGCACAATATCCAGGCCTTCCTCCACCTCGGCGCGGATAAGGTCGGCATAGGCCTCGCCGTGCAGCTTCAACTGGCCCAGCATGCCAATGTCCATGAGCAGGGCGGCCATGAAGCAGTCGTCAGGACTTTTGTGGCGAGCCGCCTGGGCCAGCTTGCGTGCAGTGACGGCGGCAAAAATGCTGCGTTCCCAGATGATGCGCATGTCCCGCAGGGCATCGCCCACGGTGAGCATCACATCCACCACGCTGGTGGAAAGCACCAGGCTGTGCACAGTGTCGAAACCCAGCACCACCACGGCCTTGTGGATGCTGGTCACCTGGTGGGGCAGGCCGTAATAGGCGCTGTTCACCACTTTCAGAATGCGCGTGGAAAGGGCGGGGTCGGCGCTGATCAGGTCGCCAATCTGGTCGGCCTGGGTGGCGCCCCCGTCCATGAGCTGCATGATCCCCGCCACCACTGGAGAGAGGGAGGGCAGGTCGTCAATGCGATCAATGAGGATGCGGGGATCCGTCGCCGGATTCTGCCTCGCCAGAAAAGAGGCTGATGGTGCTGCGTCCAAAGGCCTTCGTCCTTACCAGGGTCAATCCATCGGCAACAGGCTTCACATGACCGGGGTGTTCCACCACCACAAGTCCACCTGGACTGAGCATATCGGCTCCGGCCAGGGCTTTCATCAATCGGGCATAGTCCGTGCTGTCATAAGGCGGATCCACGAAGACCAGGCGCCAGCGTCGCCCTCCCGTGTGCTTCAGGAAAGCCTCCACATCCGCCTTTACCGGGGTGCCGGCATCCTCTTCGCCCAGGATGCGCAGATTCTCCTTCACCAGCCGCATGGCTGTGGGGGATTTGTCCACGAAGGTGGCGTGGCTGGCCCCCATGCTGATGGCCAGCAGTCCCAGGCCACCACTGCCGGCGAAGAGATCCAGCACCTGGCAACCCGGCACATGATCGCGCAGGATGTTGCCCAGCCAGTCCCGCATGCGGCCGGTGGTGGGACGAATGCGCTCGTCGGGCGGAGTTCTCAGGCGGCGGCCCTTGTGGCGGCCAAACAGGATCTGCATCAGCGGCGCTCCGCCGGCCCAGGGGACGACGGGGGTAGCCCCGGCACCACAGTGGCCAGCCATCCCGTGGCGCTGTCCGCCCTGGCCGCCGCGCAGAAGCGCCAGGTGGTGCCGGACAAGGCGCGACGGCGCTGCACCAGCACGCGGGCGGGATTGTTGCCCAGCCGGGGGGCAAGCTCCTGCAAGCGGGTCAGCTTCATTTGGCGCAGTGCCTGGGCAGGATCCTCCTCCAGGCGTCCACCCGGCAGGGGTGTGGCGAACTCCAGCCAATAGAAGGCCGGACTGACGCGGGTCACGCGCCCCTTGCGTTGCAGCACGCGGGTCAGCCGGGCGCGGCCTCCTTCCTCCTGTCGCACCAGAATGCCCGTGGCATCCACCATGAAGTAATCCGGCAACAGATCTTCCTGGCTGGCAAGCGGTTCCAAAAGTCTTGCCCAGGCAGTATCCGCCCCCGTTGCAGATGGAGGCGGCGCAGTCACGCGGCTGCTGTCCAAAGGGGGCGCTTGCACAGCGGCTTTCAGACTGTCTGCCGTTGCGGCGTTTTGGGGAGAGGATACCGAGGAGGGCGTGGGCCGCCCGGCCCTTTCAACAAGAAGCCACAAGGCCGTTCCTACCATGCACAGAGCGGCGGCTGCCAGTACAGCCACCCGCCAGGCCCGCACAGGAGGAAAACTCTCCGCGGCCAATGCCTCCCGATGCGCGGCGGCCCGGGCCAGGTCCAACTGGAAGCCGGGCAAGCCCTCGTCCTGGGCGCGCAAAGCCACCAGGCGCCAGCCCAATTCGTCGCACAAGGTGCGGCAAAAGGCCACAAGGTTTTGGCGGGCGGCAATTAAATGAAGCTCCGCCGGGCCCGTTTCGCCAGGAGGAGCCTCTTGATAATCAAAGAGATACTGCTCAACCTGCTCCGGAGCATGCAGATCCAATTCCCAGGCCAGGTGATGCATGGGCTGCTGCAACTGGTTCAGCCCGGAAATGGGCAAATGGAGCCGGACAAGCCCCCAGGTGGATGGCAGGGCCATGCGAACGGGAGTGCCGCCAGCGGGCAAGGCCTCGCCACCTTCCTCCCGCAAATGCTCGGCCAGGAGGCGGGCCAGCTCCCCCGTTTGGATAAGGCGGGAATGAATCTGGTAGGCCAGCGGGAATTCCCGCGTGTGGCTCTCCAGGTGAAGCAGCACGCGATCATCCAGCAAGGTGATGTCGGTCATGGGCGTGCCATCCTTCACGAAAGGTCAGGAA
>CAIWAD010000074.1 GCA_903910645.1 uncultured bacterium
CACATGATAACAAGGCGGGGGACGGCGTAGGGACGCGGCATGCCGCGTCCCTACGAGCAGCCGTTCAGTTTGGCGAAGTCTTGACTTTGCCCTTCCAGCGCCTATATTGACTGCCCTTTACTGGGCTGTCGTCTAATGGCAGGACAACGGATTCTGGTTCCGTGAATTGGGGTTCGAGTCCCTGCAGCCCAGCTTGAGGCGGTCACTGGTGGCCGCCTTTTTTTTGTCCGCCTTTGTGTCCCGTAGGGACGCGGCATGCCGCGTCCCTACGCCCCCCAAAAACCAAAAGCGCCCCGGTCACACCGGGGCGCTTTATCTCATGCTTCAATGCAGCTTACTTCACCAGCAACATGCGCCCGCTCTGGCTAAACCCTTCGCTTGCCAGATGGCTGATGTAGAGGCCCGAGGGCAGCAAGGTGGCGTCAAAGACCACGGCGTGATCACCGGCTTCACGCATGCCATCCACAAGAGTGGCCACGCGCTGGCCGCTCAAGTCATACACGCCCAGATCCACATGCGCCGTGCGGCTAAGACTGAAGGACACGCTTGTGACCGGGTTGAAGGGGTTGGGATGGTTTCCCTTCAGCTGGAAGGCCAAGGGGGATTCCTGGGCCTCCACCACGCCGCAGCAGGGCACCCACGCTTGTCCCTGGATGGAGTTGGCCGGACAGGTGTCGCATCCCACCTGGGCGACGAAATGGATGTAGTCATCGCAGGCATCGCCTGTGGGGGCAACCGTGAATTCAGCAACAGCATGGCCACCCGCCTCGATGATGGGGATGGTCAACAGGGCCGATCCCATCACCACCAAGCCCAGATCAGGACTCAAGGTGACGCTGACATTCTCACAATCCGAACCGCCCGAATTATAGATGTCCACCGACACCGTTCCCGTCGCCGGCACATAACTCTCTCCATCACAGGCGTAAGACCCGGTGGCGTTCAAATACAGGCTTAGTTCGCCCGGATACTGCTGGCCCGAGCACCCACGGGAAAGGCTGTAGGACAACGCATTGTCCAGCAAGGTGATCATGTGCGGGAAGATGCCCGCGCAGTCCACGCCGATGTAGCACTCCAGAGGTTGGGTCATGGCCAGGATGCGGCCCGCGCCGTAAGTGAACTCCGCGGCTGTGGAACCACCCATGTCATCCACAGTGTACACATGGGCACCCGCTGGGAGATTCAGGAGCTGGTCGTGGCTGGCCTGGTTGCCTTCAAACTCCGGGAAAGGCATGCCTGGGCTAAGGGGATTCTCCGCCAGGAAGAGGTTGGTGCTGGACTCGTGCGGCTGAGTGTTCACCCCACCCGGCAGACGCAGTACCGCTCCCCAGGATCCCGTTACATACATCAGGGTTCCGCCACCCTGAACCCATGCCCCCATGGCTGTGCGGGCATTGTTGAGGCGCACGGAAGTGATGTCCTGGGGTTGTGTTTGTCCAGCAGTGACATAAACCATGCAGTAAGGGCTGAAATCATAGCCCGACAGCATGTCCGTGGAAATCACGGTCACATTCACGCCATGGGCGGTCAAACTCGGAACCACATCTCCGCCCCAGGGCAGATAATCCCGCACCACAAGGACTTCGGAGCCGTCACGGAAGGCACCAAAGTGACCATTCACCGATGGCATGCGGGTGGCGCCGACGGGATTTCCCGTGTCGGCATGGGCAAGTCCGGCAAGGCCCAGGGCCATGGCACAGACGAAAAGGGAAGCCTTCATACGAAGTCTCCTTCACGACAAATGGGCATGATGGTGTTGCGTTCGATTTTGCAACGATCATCTGAGCAATCCGCGTGCCATGTGGGGAATGGACTTTCAAAGTGAGAGAAAGTGCTGTTATGTTGAATCACACGCTAAGTTTATTCAGAAATATTCAAAGAAACACCAGATACCGTCGTTCGATTTCCGTCGCCTTGAACATTTCATATCAACCAAAATGGGGGCGGCCCATTGGACCACCCCCATTTTTCATTTCAGATGACAAAGGCTTAGCGCGCCGCGTGCACCCGATAGACCTTGCCCTCATCCGTGGCAATACTGTAAACCGCCGTGGTGCCTGTGGTGTTACCCAGCAGGGTCCATGGGCCATTGGAGCCATTGGCCACATACACATTGTAGGAAGCTGCACCCGTCACCGCAGTCCAGCTCAGACTTACCTGCCCGCTCGTGGGGTAGGCGATCTGAATAGAGGGAACGGCCAGCACTTGCAAAGTGTAAGCACAGCTTCCGGAAAGACCGGAATTGCCATTGGTGTCCGTGGCACCCACTTGGTAGCTCACCGAAGCGGGAGCCGCCAAGCCGGGTAGGTTGGCGCTGTAAAGACTGCCGGAAGCCGCCATGGCCACGCTTTGCTGGGCACCGCCATTTACGCTGTAGAGCAGGTTGGCCGCACTCACGCCGGAGGCGTCCGTGATGGTGGCGATCACCGTGCGCGCTTGGTCCGTCCACTCGTCGCCAAGACAGTTCAGGCTGATGCTGGGTGCCTGGCTGTCAGGGTTGCCCACCACCAAGGTCACCGGAACGAGCACCGTGGCCTCGTCGGGATCATTGCTGTTCACGGTCACCGTGCCCGTGTAAGTGCCAATGGTCAGGTTTGTGGCATTGAAGCTCACCGTGCTGCTGCCACTGCCTCCAGCGGCCACGCTGCCCGAGGTGGGGGCAAGGCTCAGCCAGGGAGTCTGGGCGCTGAATTCGATGGCGCGGCTGTTGGTGATATAGGCGGCATTGAACACCACCTGCAGGCCCGTGGTGCCGCCTGCGTTCTCAATGCCCACCGTGGCGCTGTTCAGCGTGCCCACCATGGTGTTGTACTGGTAGACAATGCGTCCATTGGCATAGAGGATCACCTGGAAGGTTTCAAGATCCGTGGCCACACCATAGCGGGGAACCGCCAGCCAGCTGACAATGAAGCGCTGGTTGGCCGTGTCGGCGTAGTACTTCAGCATGCCCGCCGTGGTCACATTCAGGTCATCCCAAAATGCGGCCAGCAGGTTGTTGGGCTCCGTTGTGTTGGGAATGCCCTGGTTGGTGTAGGCCGTGCTGGTGGTGGTGAAGCTTAGGTAGCCGTTGGTGCCCACCTTCACGCTGGTGAACGCCGTGCCGTAATAGTTGAAGGTGAAGCCCAGGTTGAAGGGGCCCAGGATGGCGTCGTCGCCCGTGCCGACATTGGTGCCAACCGTGCTGATGTCCACCCAGGAATAGGCCGGGCCGCCCGCTTCCGCGCTGTCCTTCCAGCGATAGCCGAAGGCATCGGGGCCGCCGGCGTTTCGGTCGAAGCTGCCTACCCGGGGATCTTCCTCGCCCTTGGCCAGCTTCAGGGTGGGGACTTCCGTCTGGAGTCCCACGGTGGCCGAGGAAGCGGTCCAGGTCAAGTTGGCCGTGCCCGTGTTTGCAATGGTCAATAGTTCTGTTCCCGTGGTGCCCGGGGCCAGGGTCTTGCTCAGGCTGACCGGGGAGATGGCCACATCGGGATACTGGGGAGCGCCCAGCACCGGCAGGACCACTTCGTCCACCCAGGCGCAGTCACTGCCGGAGACCACGCTGCCGTCCTTGCTGTAGGTCCAGGTGCAGGTGTGGGCCCCCGCCGTGATGGGGAAGCTGAAGACAGCCCAGTCCACTTCACCGGACCAGCTGCCTTGCTGCGTGCCGTCCAGTGAGAAGGTCAGGAAGTCATAGCTCGACTCTGAGGAGACCTTGTAGGCGAAGGACATGGTGCCATCGCTCACCACCTGCAGTCCAAGATTCATGATGGAGGACTGGCTGTGGTCAATGGCTCCACTCTTGGCGGCGTAGCTGCCCTGGTAGGCTGTTCCGGTGGCCACGGTCCACGGCAAGGTGCCGCCCTGGCTCCAGTTGTAGGCGCTGAAATTGCCGGTTTCGAAACCTTCACTGGTCAAGCCCACCACAAGGCTGAAGGTCTTGGTGGTGGTGTAGCCTCCAGTGGCACTCACCACCAGGGTGAAGCTCACCGAAGTGCCGGCGGGAGTGGCGGGATCCACACTCACCTGGAAGGTGTTGGTGCAGGCCGCACTGCCGCCCATGGCCAGATTCGGCCAGGCGCCGTTGGCGTCGGTCACCGTCACATAGGGGCTGGTCTCGCTCAGAACACCCGTGATGCCCGAGGCCGCCGCGCCGGAGTTGGACAGGGTGATGACCAGGGTGGGAGTCTCGGAGGGATCCAGCGCGCCATCCCCGCCATCGTTCACCACCACGGCGCCCAGGGCCATGTTGGGCGTGGTGGGAGGAGCATCATCCATGCCGTTCAGCGTGGTGATGCCGGTGTTGGCGGGATCCAGCCAGTCTTTCAGGCGGGTGGCAGCCGTGCTGCCGTTGGCCCAGCTGAGGGAAACCTTGCCGTACACATCGTAAGTCTGGCTGCTGCAGCTGCTGGGGCCGCCATGCAGCTGGCCAATGATGCGGTGGTTCTGGTCGAAGAGAGGGCTGCCCGAGCTGCCGGGCTCCGTCACGCCATCGCTCCAGGTGGCGCGCCAATGGCTGTTGGCCGGTGTGCCGCTCCAGGTGTCATTGGTGGTGGGCGTGTTGCTGAAACTGATCTTCTTGATGTCGCCCGAGGGGTGATGGATGCACGTGCTGTTGGTGGCCGCCACATCGACATTGTTCCACCCGGCGAAGTGCACGTTGTATGTGGACGGGATATTCTCCGTCAGCTCCACCAGCGTGAAGTCCGATGCGGCGTTGTTGGCGCGCAGCGTGCAACCCTGCACGGTCTGGTTGGTGGGGCCGTTCACATTGGTGCATCCGGGGGCTTCATAGTTGAACATGAAGATGTAGGAGCCCGTGGCGAGGCCGCAATGGTTGGCGGTCAGGAAGTATTGGCGCAGATCCTGGGCCGCGTTGTTGATCATGGAACCGGTGCAGATGCGCGAGTTGCCGCTGGTGAGGATCATGGCCACACCGCGCTTTTCCGTCTGCCACAGCGCACCCTCGGGGCAATTCACATTGTTCTCGCAGCTTCCGCTGCTGCCGTAGTCGCGATCCGCTTCCACCAGTCCGAAGAAGTTGCGGTAGGCGTGCACCACGCTGTTGATGTGGAGGTGTCCCTGGAATGCGGCCCAGGCCGGCTCGCGATACTCCAGCACCACCGCATCTCCAGCCGTGGGCTGAGTGGCGAAGGTGCCGTCCGGCGAACAGGCGCTGTTGTATTCGGTGAAAGCGCCCAGCACCTGGTTGTGATCGTCGGTGTAAAGGAAGAACTCAGCACCGGCGGGCAGGGCGAATTCGTCATAGAGCAGGTTCAGGCTGTAGGCGCCCGGGCTGGCAATGCGCAAGCGCCACACCCGCGTGCCATCTGGCAGCGTGCTCCACACACCGGAATTCTCCATGTCCAGATCCACCGCCACAGGGGCGCCGAAGCGCATGGCCACGCCGTCCTTCTCCTCTGTGGCGTCTTCGGCCATGTAGCGTCCCACATCCGGCCCGGGCAGGGTCAGGCTGGGCACCTGATCACGCAGGTTCAATTTGAAACTGGGGGGGGTGCCGCCGGCGCTCACCTGGGCCCAGGCACCTGTGCTGTAGGACAGCATGGCCACCAGGGGCAGGATAAGCCAGCGGGGCGAAGCAAAGCGCATTTGGCTCTCCTTAGAATGGGAATTGACATGAAGCAGAGCTTCATATCGGCTTCTGATATGGGGATCTCATGTTTTGGTTGAGCGAACGTCGGTCTTGGTGCAAATTTCAGGCCCAGAGATAAAAATGAATAAAGATATAAAATTCTTGGTTAAAATAAAAGATGATTCACCAAATCCACCTTGCTTCTGTTCAATGCGCATCGTCGCTTGCACACTTTCCAGAAATCCACGCTGGCAGGACATTTTTCGTCCCAAACGCAGAAGGGCGCACCAGGCGCCCCTCTGCAACAAGCATGTCCTGCCATCAATGTTTGCGGAAGAAGTCCCGCATGAAGTGCATCACCAGATCGGGATTCTCCTTCAGGCGTCGCGTGCTGTAGGCGAACCAGGCAGCACCAAAGGGAACATAGACGCGAAGCTTGTGACCCTTGGCCACAATTTCCCGCCTAAGGCCGGGCAACACGCCCAGCAGCATCTGGAACTCGTAGCGCTCCCGGGCAATGCCAAGACGCTGGATGAGCGCCATGGCCCCTTCCACCAGGAAGCGGTCGTGGGTGGCGATGCCCACATAGACGCCATTCCGCAACAGCTCTTCCAGGCAGCTCAGGTAGTTGTCGCGGATTTCCTGGTAGCCGTGGAAGGCCAGCTCCACCGGCTCCTTGTAAATGCCCTTGCACAGACGCAGGTTGGCGGCCCCGGGCGCCAGCCGCTCCCGGATGTCCGGCAAGGTGCGGCGCAAATAGGCCTGAATCACCACGCCCACATGGCCTGGGTGGGCCGCTTTCAACTCATCGTGCAGATCCAGCGTGGCCGTGGTCCAGGGCGTGTCCTCCATGTCGATGCGCACGAAGTTTCCCAGCTCCGCCGCCTTGCCCGCAATGCGCCGATAGTTGGCGCGGCACAGCTCAGGATCCAGAGCCAGACCCATCTGAGTGGGTTTCACGCTCACATTGGCGTCCAGACCTTCGGCGCGGATGCGATCCAGCACCTGCAGGTACAAGTCGGCGTAGGCTGTGGTCTCCTCGGGACGCTGCACATGTTCTCCCAGCACATCAAGAGTCAGGCAGCAGCCCTCGGCCATAAGATCCCGCCCCACACGCACGGCGTCGTCCAGGCCTTCTCCACTGATGTAATGGCGTGACAGGTGCCCCACCAGTGCTTTGGGGAAATAGGGCAAGGTATTGGCAATCAACTGGTTGAAAGCGTTCATGCATTCTCCGGCTTGGGTGTTGGAATTTTAATGATTCCCGCCGCGCCTGCCATACTCTGCGTTCATACGCTTCATCAGTGGATCCGGGTTGAAAGCCTGGTCCAGCGTGTAGGCGCTGCCCGTCACCACCACCAGTTCTTCAGGGGCTCGCACAAGCTCCGCCCGTTCCACGGCCCGCGCGGGATCCTCCACCACTTCTGTTGGCAAGTCCGGAAAGGCGCTGTGGCATTCCTCTTCCAGGGCGAAGGGATTCCGCCCGGCATAAGACGCGCTGCTAAGGATCACCAGGCGTGCGCTTGGCACCAGTGGCGCCAGTGTCTCGGCCAGGGGGCGATCCCGACTGATGCCCACCACCAGCACAAGGGAACGCCCGGGAAAGCGAAGCTTCAAATGGCCGGCCAACGCGGCCACCTTGTCGGCGTTGTGGGCCACATCCGCCACCACATGGGGCTTCGGCTGCCAGAACCTGCCCGGCAGGGCTGAGACCTGCAGCAGGCGGGGAAGGAGGCGGGCTGTCTCCAGCCCAGGTTCCAGGTGGCGGATAACGGCCAACGCCAGGGCCAGATTGCACCAAGCATGCCCGGGTCTTCCCCCGCGCTGAGAGTCCTCCCCTTCCCAATCCGCGGCCTCTTCGCGCACCAGTTGCACCGCATCTTCGTCCACCACGGTCAAGGGCGCGCCCACGTGATCGGCCACTCGGCGCACCATGTCCAAGGCCTGTCCAGTGGCTGCCGTGAACAGGGGAAGGCCTTCCCGCGCGATCCCCGCCTTTTCCAGTGCGCGTTGCCAAAGCTGATGGCCCAGCGTCTGCGGATGGTCCCGACCCACATTGGTCAGCACACAACACGCGGGATCCAGAGCCATGCTGGGGGCGTAGCGCCCACCCACGCCGGTCTCCACCACGCCCCAGCATGCGGAGGCCTCGTCAAAGGCATGAAGGGCCATGAGCAGGCCTGCCTCAGCAAAGCTCAGGGCGCGTTCCAGCCCCTCCTCTGCGCGATCCAGGCTGTGGGGACGCAGGACCTTCGTCCACAGGCGCGCCACCTGGTCATGGGACAAGGCCACGCCGCCCACACTGCAGCGCTCGGCATAGTCGAAGAGATGAGGATTGGTCATGGCCCCCGCCGGTCCCGCCAGCGACAAACCGGCTTCCAGCAGACGGCAGGTGCTGCCCTTGCCATTGGTTCCCGCCACATGGATGATGCGCGTGGGATGGCCCTGGGGCCAGAAGTGACGGATGGACCGCTCCAGCCAACGGATGCGCAAGAGCTTCTCCGCCGCCCAGCGGTCGTGGTAAATCTCATCCACGGCGCTCAGATAGGCAGGATTGGTCCACGGCGGAAGAGGGGCTGTCTCTGCGTCATCCATCCACAATCGGGCCATGGGGAGCACTCCCAAATGCTTCGTGTGCTGGCGTCGTCAGCTGTCCGTGGGGCTTGACCCTTCCATGGCGCGGCCGAACTCTGGAAGGAACCGCCAATCGTATTGCATTTCCACGCAGGCGATCCTTGAACAATCCAACCCCCTGGGTGTCCAGGTGCGTGAATCGGCCAACCCTTGTGGACTCAGGTTCCGCCGCCAATATGGCTTCAGCACCCCTTCCCTACATTGGCCGCCGGGTTTTGGAAGGCATTGCCACCACCAGTGCAGGTCCCATGAGCGAGCATCTTGTCATCCTGGGCGGCAACACCGCCGGACTGGCCGCCGCCCTGTCGGCGCGGCGGCGCCGTCCTGCCCAGGACTTGCGCGTGCTGGTGCTGGAGGCGGGCCAGGACATCTCCTATGGCGCCTGTGGCATGCCTTACAATCTGGCCGATCCCCAACGCCAGCCCAACGACCTGCTCGTGCGCGGCATGGACCATTTCCGCCAATTGGGCATCGAGGTGGCCTTGGGACACCGGGTGCTGGAAGTGGATCCCCTCGCCCGCCGCTTGCGCCTGCGTCGCGATGGCCAGGACATCACCCTGCCCTGGGATCGCCTGGTGGTGGCCACCGGTGCCGCGCCTCTGCCCATGTCGGTGCCGGGATTGCCTGCGGAACGGCACTTCACATTTCGCTCTCTTCAAGATCTGCGTCGCCTGAAGGAGGCCATCCACGGTTTTCAGCGTGTTGCCGTGGTGGGCGGAGGCGCTGTGGGCCTGGAGCTTTGCGATGCCCTGCGCAGCCTGGATCTGCAGGTACTTCTGGTGGAGGCCCAGTCGCTGCCCCTGCCGGGATTCCCGCACGCCCTGCGGGAAAGGGCGGTGGACACCCTGCGCCTCCATGGCGTGGAGCTGCACCTGGATAGCCGCCTGACCCAGGCCACATGGCAGGGATCCCGTCTTGGGATCGAACTGCAAGGCCCGGCCCGCGGTCAACATGGATCGGTGGCCTGCGAAGCCCTGGTGAATGCCACGGGCCAGATTCCAGCAACGGATTTCCTGCCCGCCAATCCATTGGCGAAGGATGCGCACGGCGCCCTGCCGGTGGATCGCTCCATGGCAACGGCCTGGCCCGGCATTTGGGCTGCCGGGGATTGTGTGGTGCGGGAGCATGCGGTGCCGGCGCTTCCCGGCGAAACGGCACGGCTTTGGAATCCCCAGGCGCGGGAGGCGCGGCGTGGCGGCCGTGTGGCCGGGTGGAACGCGGCCTTTGGCACCGGCGACGACACAACGCTTCCACTGTCACCCGGCACGCTGGCGCTGAAGCTTTTTGATCTGGAAGTGGCCCGCTGTGGCCGTCTTGGGCTGGATGGTGTGGAAGCACCTCTTCTCCCAGAGCCCGTCTCCACCGTACGTGGACTGCTGGGCCAGCCATTGCCGGCGCCGCCCCGCATGGCCCAGGCACTTCAAGCAAATGTGAAGGGGCAAACCCGGGGCCATGGCATGCCCCAGGCTGATGATCTGGAAGTATGGCTGGAAGCGGACGGGCAGGGCCTGTTGCGTGGCGGCGCCCTGTGCTCCACCGGTCCGGGGGCCGCCTTGAGGGTGAATGTTCTGGCCGCTCTGCTGCAGGCACAAGGCCGGGTGGAGGATCTGCTGGAACTGGACCTGGTCTACAGCCCGCCCTTCGGTCCCATCGAGGATCCACTTCTCAAGGCCGCGTCCCGGTTGAGAACCCTGCTTAAAAAATGATGCCGAACTTGAAGAACTCGGCGTCCAGCAGCAGTTTCCCGCCCAACATCCCGTCACCGTTCAATTCAGGCTCTGTCTGTCCCACATAGCGCCCCAGCACCAGGTTTGTGTTCCAATAGAAGCGCTTGGAGGAGGCCCGCCAACCCGCCCCGCCGTAAAAGCCCCACTTGTGCAGGTCGTGCTCCCGTCCAATGATCTCACCATTGTTGTAATCCCAGCCGCTCTGCTCGCGGCCGCTGAGCCAGGCGGAGCGCAGGCCGCCCACCACAAACAGGCCGCTGCGCCGTGGACTCGTGTAGAGGCGACTTTGCAGATCCACCAGGGTGCCGCGGAACTCACCGCCATTCTCATCGCCATGATCGTCCCTTAGGTAGAATGGCAGCACGAACTCCAGCTGGGAATGGGGCGGGAACCAGGAGAAACTGGCGCTGAGAATGGTGGAACTGTTGGCACTGGCCACCAGTGCCGTTGGAAAGCTGAATATGAAGGCCCGCGCGCCGTTGGGAAACATGTCCTGGGGCTGCACTTCCTGGAGAATCTGCTGCTGTCCCTTCAAGAGCTGATCCTGGCGCAGGAGCAGGGTGTCCATTTTCTGCTCCAACGGTTCCGGCGTCTCAGCCGCGAATCCCGTGGCGGCCAGCAGCAGACCGATGACGAGGCGCGTGGCGTCTGTTTGGAAGTTCCTCATGGTCGGTTCCTCCCGCATGTCCTCCGGCGTCACTTCTGCTTCTTCAAAGCCCTCCAGCCCGTGGCGCTGGGCAGGGGCAAGGGCTGCAAGCTACTGCTCTCGAAAGCCGGCTCCACCACGAAAAAGAGCTGTGGATCCAGCCGTCTGGCCTCGTCCACCAGGGTGCCCACATCCTTGCGTTCGCAAAGGGTGTAAAGCAGGGTGCGCTCACCATCGCGACCTTCGCCGCGAAACATCGTCACTGGTTGGCCAAGGGCGCGCAGGGCCTCCGCCACCTCGCTTCCCCGGCTGGTGATGACGCGCAGCACGCGCCGTCCCAGGGCCAGGCGGCGCTCCACCCAGATGCCCACGGCGTTGCCAGCGGCGAACCCCCCCGCGTACATGAGCAGGATGAAGGGACTGGAGGCCGCCACCTGGATCACCTGGCTGATGGCGAAGACCCAGATAAGCACCTCCAGGAAGCCCAGTCCCACCGAGATGCCCACATGGCCCGCCACCACGGACAAGGTCCGCACGGTTCCCATGGACACATCCACGATGCGCAGTGCGAAGATGAGCAGACCCAGCTGCCAATGGGGTAAAGTCGTCAGGGCGTCCATGCATTCTCCTTGTCGTGCCAGTTGTGGAATATCCCGCCCCCGCGCTTGCATCACAAGGAGCCGTCAGCCCCGGCCCTTCGATGGGCTTCAAGCCTTGGTACATTGCCCGCACTGGAAACTAGGGGATGCGGCATGTTCATCGATGAAGCGCGTCAGATGCTGGAATCACGCAGCCAGGCTTTGCAGGAACTGATGAGCGCCTGGGAGCGCGCAAGACTGGATTTTCTGCTTGGCAAGGACAGGGGCACGCGCATGCGGGAGGCGCGCGCGGCGCGGCGGGAGGCAGACAGCAACGCACAGTTCTTCAGCCAGCTGGAGGAGGCGGTGCTGGATCCTGGACTTCCCCAGGATGTGGACAACCGTCTGCAGTCCCTGTTCCTGGAGCTGATGCCCTGGCAGGGCCAGGATCAGTTGCGTGCCCGCCAGGATGAACTCCTGACCGCGCTGGAGCTTCAACGCATGGGCCAACTGGCCTTGGTGGGCGGCAGGCAGAGCCCGTTGGCGGAGCTGGAGCTGCTGGGCGAGCAGCTCACATTGGCCGAGGAACGCCTTGCCGTGGGACAGTCCCTGGCGGCCGCTGGACAGCAGACAGCCCCTTTGGCGGCGGAATGGCTGCTGCTGGAGCACGAGGCCTGCCAGACCATGGGTTATCAGGACCAGGTGGCCGCACAGGCCATTTATGTGGGATTGGATCATGACGAACTGGAGGGCTGGCTGTCCTCCCTTCCCCTGTTGCAGACGCCCGCCAGGCAGGGTGATGGCACCCTGCGCATGGGCCGGATTCTGAAGGACTCCCAGCCCATTGACCTTCTGCGTGACAGTGCGGAGCTGCTCGGGCTGGATGTGGAAGCACTCCTGTTGCGCTGGCAGACTCGTCCAGCGTCCTTGGGACGGGACTTCATGGGCGCCATTGAAGGATCGGAAGGCTTGTGGCCCGTGGCGCTGTGGGACAGCAGGCCCGGCGTGGAGGCGCTGAGCGCCGGCCTGGAGCTGCTGGGTCGCTGTCTGGGATCCCAGGCCGCGGCGGTGGCCGCCCGCATGGAGGGTGAGGAGACGGGGAGTTTTCCCATGCGGGCAGTGCAGGCCAGAGCCTTTGGTTTGGTGCTGGCCTCCCTGCCCGGCAATCCCAGCTGGTCGGCCCGCTTGCTGGCCTGCGCGGATCCGGAGGCATTCGCATTGTCCTGGCGAGCCAGGGAGCAAACCCTGGCCGCCCGGGATCTGCTGCGTCTGCGCTGGCTGGGGAAGGCCATTTCCCTTCCCATGGAAGAATGGGACGCGTTGTGGTCATCCCTGTTGCTTCAGCATGCTCCCTCCACCACGGGATTGCCCTGGGAGCCGGGGCTGAACTGGTCCCAGGATGCCGCGCTTTGCCTGCGGCCGCGCACCGTGGTGGAGCGAGTGGCTGCCCGTTGTCTGGCCGCCTCTCACTTGCGGGATTGGAAAGCGCCGGACTGGCCGGAGGCCACCACGGAGCTGGGCGGCCGCCTGCTGGACGAGTTGACGGATCCGCCCGCCGAGGACTGGGGCGATGCCCTGGATCTTGGCAGGTCCCGCCTGGATGCACGCGCTTTCAACATGCGTGTGGAAGCTCACGGGCTGGCATGATGCTTGCCAGTGGGAACTCCCACAGGCCTTGACGCGCTTGACAGGGGCCCAAGCCTGTCAGAGCTGTCAGCATCGGACGCGAGCGGCCTGACAA
Source organism: uncultured bacterium (assembly GCA_903910645.1). GTDB lineage: Bacteria > CAIWAD01 > CAIWAD01 > CAIWAD01 > CAIWAD01 > CAIWAD01. The sequence continues at coordinate 12,899 of CAIWAD010000074.1, forward strand.
TCCAGGCAGCCTTCGTCAGGGGGAGCATCATGATCGCCATGGACCGTTTGACCACCCGCACCCGCCAGACCCTTGAGGCCGCTGTGGAAATGGCGCGCCATCGGGGCCATCCTCAGGTGGAGAACCTGCATTTCCTGCGAACCCTTGCCGCGGATGCGGACAGTGTCCTTGCCGCCTGCCTGAAGAAACGGCGCCTGGCGGCCACGGAGTTCCAGCAGAGCCTGGATCGCCAGCTGGGGGCCATGCCACGGGTGGAGGGGGCGGCGGACCTTTATGTGTCACGCGCTTTCAGCCAGCTGCTGGATGCAGCCGCCGCAGAGGCGCGCCGCATGGGTGACGACTTCGTGGCCTCGGAGCATCTGTTGCTGGCGGGGCTGGCGCTGGACGCCCGGGGCCGCCAGGAGCAGGGCCTGTCCTGGCTTTTCGATCACGGCATGGACACGGCGGGTTTGCTGGACTGTTTGAAGGAGATTCGCGGGAACCAGCGCGTGGACAGCCCGGAGGCGGAATCGCGTTACCAGGCGCTGGAGAAATATGCCGTGGACCTGGTGGAGCTGGCGGGCAAGGGTCGCATCGATCCCATCATTGGCCGTGATGAAGAGATCCGCCGCGTTCTTCAGGTGCTCTCGCGCCGCACCAAGAACAATCCCGTGCTGGTGGGCGATCCGGGTGTGGGCAAGACGGCCATCGTGGAGGGGATAGCCCTGCGCATCCGGGACGGCGATGTGCCCGAAGGCATGCAGGGCCGCCGACTGCTCAGCCTGGACATGGGCGCGCTGCTGGCCGGGGCCAAGTTCAGGGGCGATTTCGAAGAGCGCCTGAAGGCCGTGCTGGGCGAGGTGGCGTCTTCCGAGGGGCGGATCATCCTGTTCATCGACGAGCTGCACACGGTGGTGGGAGCCGGGGCCGCCGAAGGTTCCGTGGACGCCGCCAACTTGCTCAAGCCGCTGCTGGCGCGCGGCGAGCTGCGTTGCATTGGCGCCACAACCACAGCAGAGTATCGCCGTCATATTGAGCGCGACGCCGCCCTGGAACGCCGCTTCCAGCCCGTGCAGGTTGGGGAGCCGGACGCCGCCAGCGCGCTCAGTATCCTGCGCGGACTGAAGGAGCGCTACGAGCTGCACCATGGCATCCGCATCAAGGACGCGGCTCTGGTGGCGGCGGTGGAGCTGGCCACCCGACACATCGCGGACCGCTTCCTGCCCGACAAGGCCATTGACCTCATGGACGAGGCGGCCAGCCGTCTGCGTGTGCAGATAGACAGCATGCCAGAAGAGCTGGACGAGGTGGAGCGCCGCATCCGCCAGCTGGAGGTGGAATCCCGCGCCCTGCGCCTGGAGGACGATGGGGAAAGCCGCACCCGTCTGCTTGTGGCGGAGGCGGAGTTGAAAACACTGAAGGAGACAGGCGAAGGCTTGCACGCCCAATGGCAGCGCGAGAAGAAGTTGATCCAGGATCTGCGACGCGTAAAGGAGATGATTGAAAGCACGCGCCAGGAATTGGAAGAGGCGGAGCGGCGCAGTGATTTCGATCTGGCGGCGCGACTGAAGCACGGCACCCTGCGTCAGTGGGAGCTGGAGCGAAGGGCTTGCGAGCAGGCCCTGGACGAGGCCCGCCAGCCGGTGGGGCTTCTGCGCGAGGAGGTGGGGCCGGAGGATATCGCGGAGGTGGTGTCCCGGTGGACGGGGATTCCCGTGACCCGCCTGGTGGAGGATGAGCGGACCAGACTGATGGATTTGGAGACTCGCTTGCGCGGCCGTGTGGTGGGTCAGGACGCCGCCGTGGAGGCCGTGGCCTCCGCCATCCGCCGCAGCCGCAGTGGGTTGGCGGATCCGGGGCGACCCATGGGAAGCTTCCTTTTCCTGGGACCCACCGGCGTGGGCAAGACGGAGTTGGCCAAGGCCCTGGCCGCCGAACTGTTCAACGACGAGCAGGCGCTCACGCGTTTTGACATGAGCGAATACATGGAGAAGCACAGCGTGAGCCGTCTGGTGGGTGCGCCTCCCGGCTATGTTGGCCACGAGGAGGGCGGCCAGTTGACCAACGCCCTGCGGCGCCATCCCTACACGGTCCTGCTCTTTGATGAGATCGAGAAGGCCCATCCCGATGTGCTCACCATCCTGCTCCAATTGCTGGACGACGGACGGGTCACGGACAGTCGGGGGCGCCTGGTGCGTGCCCAGTCGGCGCTGGTGATCATGACCTCCAACCTGGGTGGCCAGCTGTTGGCGGAAGGCCTGCGACGGGCGGGCCAGCAGGACGAGGATCCAGTCCTTTCCGGAGTGGCGCTGGAGGAGGAGTTGCTGGAGCAATTGCGCGGGACATTGAGGCCGGAGTTCATCAACCGCATCGACGAGATCCTTGTCTTCCATCCGCTGGACGAAAGTGCCCAGGCGCGCATTGTGGATCTGCAGGTGGAGCAGGTGGCCCGCCGCCTGGCCGGCAAGGGCCTGCGTCTGGAGGTGGACGCTGAGGCCCGCCGGGAGCTCGTGCGGCGCGGTTTCGATCCCGTGTACGGGGCCCGTCCCATGCGTCGTCTTGTCCAGCGCGAGATCACGGACCGTGCAGCCCTTTTGTTGGTGGCCGGGCATTTGGAAACACCCTGCGTCCTGCGTTTGGCGTGGCGGGACGGTGCATTCGTGCTGGAATCCAGGCCCCATTCCGCACAGGCGTGAAAGCGGAGCCTGGAAGCCTCCAGTTTTCCACCTTTGGGCATGCGTCCCGTTTTCTTCATCAGTGACCTGCACGCCGGCATCAAACACGATGCGGAGGATCCCGCCAAGCTGCGGGATTTTCGCGTGGTGCTGGAGCGGGCCCGTCGCGAAGGATGCGAGTTGTGCATCCTGGGCGATCTCTTCGATTTCTGGTTCGAGTGGCGGGAAGTCGTGCCCCGCCGCCATCTGCCATGGCTGGAAGCCCTGCGGCAGGCGGTGGAAGGGGGCTTGGCCATCAGCCTGTTGCCCGGCAACCACGACTTCAAGCTGGACGGCATGCTGGAGCGTGAGCTGGGCCTGCGCCTTCCCGGTGACTGGGAGCGGCGGGACTTGCTGGGCACGCCTGCCTTCCTCCACCACGGAGACGGTCTGGATCCGCGGGAACGGGGGTACAGGCTGATGCGCGGCGTGTTTCGCTCAGCGTGGGCCCAGTGGGCCTTCCGCTGGCTGCATCCGGACCTGGGCATGGCCTTCGCGGATGTCATCGGCGGCGGCGACCGCGTGCCCGTGTGGGATCGCGCCAATCTGTTGGCCTATATGGGACGGGCCATCCCCGCGTCCATCCAGCCTGCGGACCGACTGATGGTGATGGGGCATGTGCATGTGGGCGGGCGCTACCAATGGAAAAAGTGCCAGGTGGTCAGCCTGCCGCCCTTCATGTTGCCGGGACGCGGCTATGGCAGCTGGGACGGGGCGGAGTTCCGCTTTCACTTTGTCCACGAAGAGCGAGCCACGGAACCCGTTGAGGAGAAGCTGGCATGAGCATGGAAGCCGGATCCCTGACTGAGCGCTTGCAGGAAGACGCCGCCAGGCTGGTGGAGGACATCCGCCTGAAGGGGGATTCCGCGCCAAGCGTCTGGAACGAACTCGTGCGTGTGGCCGCCGATCGTGGGGTGGCGGGGTGGTCCTGGGAGCGCCAGCTCATGGTGACCCGCGCCGCCATGGAGCATCTGGTGAATCTGTCCCAGGAAGCGCGTTCCCGGAAGGATGACCAGGCGGACAAGCTGCTGGATCAGGCCAATGTGTGGTCCTTCAATCTGGCGGCGGATTTGGCGCCCTGCTGGCCCGGCGATGAGGAGCCACGGGAGATCCACCATCTGGAAGCTGGCCTGGCCGCCGCTCTGCAGTGCCTGGAGTGGCGCCAACAGCTTGGCAAGGGTGACTTTCCCTTTGCGCTGGCGTGGTGGGCCCGCGGTGTCCACGAGCTTTTCCTGGGCAGGCCCCGGGCGGTGGAGAGTTTCCACCAGGCCACCCAGCATGGCTTGGCCCTGGCCGCGGCCCAGGGGCGCAGCACGATGCTGGACGGAGACGCCGTCTACATGCATCTGGTGAACGCTGGCTATGGCGCCATCGCGCGGGCTCATTTCGGTGATGGCCAGGGCGTGGAGGATTTGCGCCAGGTGTTGGAGGCCTTCCAGGAGCAGGCAACGCGTCACCCGGAGGAGGCGGAGGATGCGGCCTTCGGTCGTGACCAGCTGCACTGGACCGCCCGCCGTCTTGGTGTAATGCCCTGATGCCGCCCCGCGTGCCGCCCAGCATGACTTCCCCGCCCCGGACGCCTGCAAGCAGTACGCCTGCAAACAGTACGCCTGCAAGCAGTACGCCCGCCGCCGCGCCGCCCTCCCGCCCACGGGATCCACGACCTCCCATCCGCCATGAGTCCTGGCTGCGTCGCCATCCCGTGCTCTTCTTCTTTGGCAGTCTGGCGCTGTTGATCACCACGGTGGGCGCCGCCATGGTGTGGTGGTTGTGGCAGGACCTTCCTCCGGTGGAGGAGCTGGAGCGCTACCAGCCCAGCCTTTCCACCCGCCTGTTGGATCACCAGGGGCGCCCGGTGGGCCAGTTCTTCCTGGAGCAACGGGAGCAGGTTCCCCTGGAGGAGATCTCGCCCCTCATGACCGGGGCCATTGTGGCTGTGGAGGACCGGCGCTTCCGCTCCCACTGGGGCGTGGACCTCTTCCGCGTGGGAAGCGCCCTTGCGGTGGACCTTTTGCGCATGAGCTATGTGCAGGGGGCCTCCACCATTACCCAGCAGCTGGCGCGGAACCTCTACTTGAGCCGGCAGAAGAGCCTGCTGCGCAAGGCGCGGGAAGTGCTCACCGCCTTCCAGATCGAGCGGCACTACTCCAAGGACGAGATCCTGGAGATGTATCTCACCCAGGCTTACTTCGGCCATGGGGCCTATGGCGTTCAACAAGCCGCCCGACGTTTCTTCAGTGTGGACGCCAAGGATCTGGACGCCTCCCAATCCGCCCTGTTGGTGTCCCTGCTGAAAGCGCCCCGACGCTATTCGCCCTACCATCATCCGGACCGCGCCCTTGAGCGGCGCAACACGGTGCTGGGCCTGATGGCCCGCCATGGAGTCATTTCGCGTGAAAAGTGCGAAGCCGCCCGCGCCCTGCCCGTGGTGGTGGTGGGTGGCGAGACCCTGTCCTCCGGCACCGCGCCCTATTTCTGCGAGGAAGTGCGGCAGCAGCTGGAGGATCTGCAGGAACAGCTGGGTGTGGACATATACCGTGACGGTCTGGAAGTGCGCACCACGCTGGATCTGGACATGCAAAGCCTTGCGGAGGCGGCTTGCACCCGTGGAGCGGCGCGGCTGGACTCCATTTCCCGCGCGTCGTTCTATCGCGACGATTGGCTGGCTTGGGCGCGCAACCGTTGGCCCGCCAGAAGCGAGGACGAATTGTGGAGTCTGCGTGGCGACCCCAAGCACCTGGCCCTGGTGGACAGCCTATTGGAGGTGCAGACGGCATTGGTGGCCCTGGAACCCGCCAGCGGTGCCATCCGCGCCATGGTGGGGGGAAGGGATTTCGCGCGCAGCCGCTTCAACCGCGCCACCCAGGCGGTGCGCCAACCGGGCAGCGCTTTCAAGCCCTTTGTCTACACCGCGGCCCTGGACAACGGCTACGCGCCCAGCTTCCGTTTGTCCAACGGCCCCATCCGCGTGGAGGATGGCACCGGCAAGATGTGGGAGCCCCAGAACTACGATGGCGCCTTTGGCGGACCCACGCCCCTGCGCGTGGCCTTGAAAGAGAGCTACAACCTGGTGGCCGTGCGCCTGTTGATGGATGTGGTCCCGCCGGAAATGGTCATCCAGTACGCCCGCCAGATGGGCATCACCACGCCCATTGCCAAAGACCTTTCCATGGCATTGGGCTCCAGCGGCGTGCTTCCCATTGAACTGGTCTCCGCCTATGCCTGCCTGGCCAATGGCGGCATC
>CAIWAD010000075.1 GCA_903910645.1 uncultured bacterium
CAGGCGGGCCCTGCGGCTTTCGCCACCTTCCCACAGGTTCTCACCCAATACACGCACTTGTCCGGCGCTGGGGGCCTCCAAACCGCCCAGCACATGGAGCAGCGTGCTCTTGCCGGCACCGCTGCGCCCCACAATGGCCACAATCTCTCCCTCGCCCACGCTTAGATCCACGCCCTTGAGCACCTCCACGGTGCCGCCGGGGTGGGCGAAGGATTTGCACAAGCCGCTGGCCGAAAGGAGCACCTCAGCCGTCATGGCGGATGACCTCCACTGGATGCAGGCCACTGGCGCGCCACGCGGGATACAAGGTGGCCAACAGGCTGATCAGCAGGGCGCTGCCCACCACCATCAAAATGTCCGGCCAGCGCAATTCCACGGGAAACGTGCTGATGAAATAGACATCCGGGGGCAGGCTGAGCAGCTTGAAGCGGATCTGCAGCCAGCAGATGAACAGGCCCAGCGCGGCGCCCAACAGAGTGCCGGAGCCGCCCAGGATCAAGCCTTCCCGCACGAAGATGCGCCGGATGGCGGCGGGATCCGCGCCCATGGCTTTCAGAATGCCGATCTCCCGGCGCCGTTCCATGGTCACCATGGTGAGCACGCTGATGATGTTGAAGGCCGCCACCAGCACGATGAGGCTGAGCATGATGAACATCATCCACTTCTCCAGCTTCATCATGCTGAAGAGGTTTTTGTGCATGTCGTACCAGGTCCACGCGCCCAGGGGAAACTGCAGCTTGCCGTCCAGCCAGGCCTTGGCCTCCGGCGCTTGTTCCACATCATCCAGCCGCACTTCCAGACCAGTGACCCGCCCACCCAGCCGGAACAGGTTCTGGGCTTCCTGCAAATCCACAAAAGCAATGGCGTCGTCGAACTCGTAAATGCCCAGCTCGAACACGCCGCGCACCAGAAAACGCCTTACGAGGGGTTGGCTGAAGCTGGATACCACGCCGGTGGGACTGAGCAGGAGCAAGGTGTCGCCGGGAACCACGCCCAGATTGGAGGCCAGATAACGCCCCACCAGCATGCCCGGCAAGCCATCCGCTGACAGCTTGCGCACGGTGCCCACGCCTTCCACAATGGAACCGGGACGGCCCAGCACAGTGGCCAGACCTTCCGCCGTGCCGCCGCGGATCACCGCGCCTTCACTGTTGCCCTGGAATCGCAACATGCCCTTGTCCAGGACATAGGGCTGCAGCTCTTTCAGGTGGGGCATGTCCCGCAGCTCCCGCATCAGGGCCTCGTGGCCACCAATGCCGCGATCCTGCCAACTGCGGATGCGCAGGTGGGCGTCCAGGCCAATGATGCGACCCTGGACCTCGCTCTCGAAGCCGCTCATCACCGCCAGAACAAGGATGAGCGCGGCGGTGCCAAGAAAAATGCCCGCCACGCTGAACCAGGTGACCACGCTGATGAAGCCAATGTGGTGCCGCCCGCGCAAATGACGCAGGGCCACGGCCCACTCCCAGCCCATTCTCATGCCTGGGGCCGCATGGTGGGGAAGAAAATCACATCACGGATGGACTCCGCGCCAGTGAGCAGCATGACCAAACGGTCAATTCCCAAACCCAGCCCCGCCGTGGGCGGCATGCCTGTTTCCAGGGCACGCAGGAAGTCCTCGTCCAGGGGATGGGCCTCGTCGTCGCCACGCTGGATCAGGGCCTGCTGATCCAGGAAGCGCTGGCGCTGGTCGATGGGATCGTTGAGCTCGGTGAAGCTGTTGCACAGCTCCTTGCCGGCCACCACCGCCTCGAAGCGTTCCACCAGGCGGGGATCCTGCCGGTGGCGCCGGGCCAGCGGGCTCATCTCGCGGGGATAGTCACACACGAAGGTGGGCTGAATCAGCTTGGGCTCCACCAGTTCGCCGAAAAGCGTGTCCACCAGGCGGGCCCAGCCATCGTTGGCCTCCACTTCCACATGCAAGCGCTTGGCCAGCGCCCGCAGCGCCGCTTCGTCCATGTCCAGCAAATCCGCGCCCGTGGCTTCGCGCAGAAGGTCCATCATGGTGGCCCGCCGCCAGGGTGCGGCCAGCTCCACTTCATGACCTTTCAGCATGACCCTTGTGCTGCCGTGCAGCTCCACGGCCAGGCCGCTGATGAGGTTCTCCACCAGCACCATCATATCCTGATAGTCCTGGTAGGCGGCGTAGCACTCCATCTGGGTGAACTCGGGGTTGTGGAAGCGATCCATGCCCTCATTGCGGAAATCCCGTGCAAACTCGAAAATGCGGTCGAAGCCCCCCACCACCAGTCGCTTCAGGTAAAGCTCGTTGGCAATGCGCAAATAGAGCTTCATGTCCAGTGCGTTGTGGTGGGTGACAAAGGGCCGCGCTGCCGCCCCGCCGTAGATGGGCTGCAACACGGGTGTTTCCACTTCCAGGTAACCCTGGCCTTCCAGGTGGCGACGAATGGCCGACACAATGCGGCTGCGCTGCTCGAAGACCGTGCGCGTGGACGGATTCACCAGCAAATCCACATAACGCTGGCGATAGCGCTGATCCTTGTCGCTGAACTCGTCAAAAACCTGGCCGTCCTTCTCCTTGGAGGCCGGCAGGGGGTGCAGGTTTTTCGACAAGAGTTGAATGGCCCGCACTTCCACCGACATCTCCCCCGAACGGGTGGTGAAGGCCTTGCCCTCCACGCCTATAATGTCGCCGATGTCAAAGAGCTTGAAGACATCGTAGGTATCGGCTCCCACCCCGTCACGCTGGATGTAAAGCTGGACTTTTTCCCCGCCGTCCATGAGTTCGGCAAATGTTGCCTTGCCCATGCGCCGCAGCGCGGTCAATCGCCCCGCCAGGGTGAAGCCGCGACCACTCTCCTTCAGCTCGTCGAAAGCCGCCAGCATCTCCGCCACCCGCGTGTCCCGGGCAAAGCCCACGGGCCAGGGCTCCACGCCCAGCTCGCGCAGGCGGTCCAACTTCTCCAGACGCTGCTGCAGGACGGGGCTCAGGCGGCTGCCTGCCTCTTCGGGGGTGGACATGTCAGGTCCCTTTACTTGTCGGCGCGGGGCCGGTTGAGGACAGGATCCAGCAGGAAGCCGCGCACGAAGCGGTTCAGCTCGCCCCCCAGCACGCCGGTGGTGTCGCTGGTTTCCACGCCCGTGCGATGGTCCTTGACCATGTTGTAGGGGTGAAGCACATAACTGCGGATCTGGGAGCCCCAGGCGTTGTCCAGCTTGGTGCCTTCCAGGGCCGCGCGCTTCTGCTCCTCCTCCTCCCGTTGCCTGGCAAGAAGGCGGCTCTTGAGCATTTTCAGCGCCGTGGCGCGGTTGCGGCTTTGGCTGCGCTCGTTCTGGCACTGCACCACAATGCCGCTGGGCAAGTGGGTCATGCGGATGGCGCTGTCCGTTTTGTTCACATGCTGGCCGCCGGCTCCGGAGGCGCGGTATGTGTCCACGCGGATCTCCGTGGGATCAATGACGATCTCCGTGTCTGTCTCCTCCACCACCGGGTAGAGAAAGACGCTGGCGAAGCTGGTGTGGCGGCGGCTTTGGCTGTCGAAAGGGGAGATGCGCACCAGACGGTGCACGCCGATTTCGCTGCGCAGGTAACCGTAGACATTCTCGCCGGAGATCTCAATGGACGCGCTCTTGATGCCAGCCAGTTCGCCTGGCTGCTCGTCCAGCATCTCACCTTTCCAGCCCTGCTTGTCCACGAAGGCGCGGAACATGCGCAGAAGCATGCCGGCCCAGTCCTCGGACTCGCTGCCGCCGGCGCCGGGATGCACGGTGAGAATGGCGCCCTTGTCATCATCCGGCCCGCAGAGCATGGTGGAAAGTTCCAGCTCGTCCAGGTCCTTCTCCAGGGTGCCGGTGAGCTGGGCCAGATCCTCCAGCTCCTCTTCACCGGACATGTCCAGAAGCTCTATGACATCCCGGCACTCGTTTTCCACGCGTTCGTAGCGGCTTACCACCTGGCGCAGGCGGGCGGCCTCCTGCAGCACGGCGCGGGCCTGCTCAGGCTGCTCCCAGAAATCCGCGGCGTGGCTTAGGGTCTCCAGCTCGGCGGCGCGGTCCCGACGCTGTTCAACGTCAAAGACTCCTCCGCAGATGATCCAACCGCTCTTCGCTCTGCTTCAACACGCGCTTGAGATCACTCTTCACAATGGCCATGCCTGCTCCTTCAACACAGTCCGGCGGGGGCCGGGTACAATCGCACCAAGGTGGTGCCCGGGAAATAGTGCTCCAGGATGGCCCGGTACTCCCATCCGTTTTCCGCCAGGGCGCCCGCCCCCACTTGGCACAGGCCGCAGCCATGCCCCTGGCCCGCGCCGGTGAAAATGAAGCGCCGGGGCAGGCCATCGGCGTCCAGATCCGCGTGCACGGTGAAACAACTGCTGGAGAGGCGCTCGCTTGAAAGGGCCTCGCGGATTTTCAATTCCTTCTGCAGGCGCAGGTTGTGGCGGCTGCCCATCAACTCCAGCTCGATGATGCGGCCGCTGGCTCCCCGGCGCACTGGCACGATTTCATACAAGGTGCCCAGATCCACGCCGGTTTTGCGGCGCACCACGGCTTCCAGATCCATGCGCGTCCAGACTTCACGCCAGCGGAACCCCCGCCGGCTGCTTTCCAGCAAACTGGGCCAGGCGCTGCGCGTGACGCGGCACAGGCATCCCGCCGGCGCTTCCAGGATGAAGGCCCGGGCGGCCTCCTCCTTCTCCAGGCCAGCCTTGCGGGTTGGCCGCTTGGCCAAATCCCAGCGGCCCGTGAGCACCGTTTCCCGGGGCGTGGACCACACATTCTCCTTGTGCTCCCCATGGCCGCCGCAGCAGGCGTGGGACACGGCGTCGCAGATTTCATCACCGGCCACCAGCACTTCGCCCACGCTTTGGGCCACGGCCAGTTCGCAGGCCTCGCTGCGATGCGTCAGACCGCTGAAGTGGAAACAATGGCCCTGGGCACAGAAGTGCCAGTCCTCGCTCATGTGACGCAGGCCGCGCATGGCCAGGGCCATGCTGCGCAAGGCAACGGCCACGGCGCGCTGGGCTTCGCCGGGGAAACCAGCCTCCAGCTCGGCGGGCAACACGCCGCACAGCCAGTCCTCCAGGGGCAATTCGCACACGGCGGCCATGAGGCCGTGGTTGTCCACGCGGAACTCCACCACGCCACCAAAGCGCCTGTCCTCCACCGGGCTTTCGGGGAAGCGCTCACAGGGCAGACGATAGAGGGTGACGCTGCCCCCCGGCTCAGGCACAATGCGCAGGCCGTTGGGGATTTCCTCATCCAGTTTGAAAGTGGCGTCCGCCAGTTCAATGCGCCCCTGGGGCGGTTCCACGCGCTCGCGCAGCAGGCGCGGCCGCCAGGCGTTCTGGAAATGGGCCATGTGGACGGCGGCCTCGGCGCTGGTCTCGAAGGCGCCACTGAGCACGCGATGGCGCAAGCGGCCAGGCTTCACGCTGCGGGAATCGTCATCCACGCCAATGACCATGATGCGGGAGTCAAAGCCTTGCGCTTCAAGCTCTTCCACCACCTTGCGTGCCGCTCTGGCGCTGGGTTGGGCGCATACGATCACCGTGTGGCGCATCTGGGCGGGAATGGTGTCCTGGCTGCGCACCAGCCAGCGCCGCTCTGTGGCTGGCATGTGATGAAGCAGTCTCCCGTCCAGATGTTCCAGACGAAAGCTCCCATGCACACGGAATTCAAGCTTGGCAAGGCGATCCGCCAACAGAACCCGTAAATCCGGCGCTGCCGGCCAGGGCGTGGCTTTGGAGCGAGCCGGGGAAGAAGAAGTGGGCTTGCGGGTTTTCACCAAGGCGAACCTGTGGGCTATCCCTGCTTCCTGCTCG
>CAIWAD010000076.1 GCA_903910645.1 uncultured bacterium
CTGGGGCACCCTGCCCGGCGAGTTGAAGAACATCGTGGACTCCAAGATCGAACGCGCCCTGGGCCAGGTGCTGGCGGGTGGCGTGAATGTGCTGGACACCAGTCCGGCCTATCGCCATCGCCGCAGCCAGGCCGCCGTGGGCCGCGCCTTGCGCCAGGAGCTGGAAGCCGGCCGCGTGCGCCGCCAGGAGCTGGTGCTGTGCACGCATGCGGGCTGGATTGCCTTCGACCGCCAGGAGGAGGATGCCAGAAGTCTGCTGGAGCGCGAGGTTTTCCCCGCCACGGGCCTGGAGATGGGTGACCTGGTGGGCCAGGTGTGGAGCCTGCACCCGGCGTGGATCCGTCACCAGCTGGAGCTGGCACGCAACCTTGTGGGCGTGGAGGCCTTCGACCTGCTGGTGCTGGACGCGCCGGAGACGGGCCTGAAGGCCTGGACGAAGGAGCACTGGCGCAACGAGCTGCTGCGCGCCTTCAGCTGCCTGGAGGAGCTGAAAGGCGAGGGCCTCATTGGGGCCTACGGCCTGTGCAGCGTGGACGGCTTCCGCGCCGACGACGAGGGCCGCGGCCTGCTGGATGTGGAGGAACTGCTGCGTCTGGCGCGGCGGGCGGGAGGCGAGGGCCACAGCCTGAAGGCCCTCCAGATGCCCTACAGCCTGGGCGCGCTGGACCTGCTGAACCTGCGCATGGGAACAGGTGAACTGCGCGCGGTGGCACGGCAGGCGGGCTTGTGGCTGGCCGGCCTCCTGCCCCTGGGACAGGGGCAGCTGGTGCACGGCCTGCCCACCGCCCTGCGTCAGTTGATGCCGGACCTCAGCCCACCCCAGCAGGCCCTGGAGGTGCTGTTGTCCACAGAGGGACTGGACTGCGTGGTGACGGGCATGAAGACGCGCGAGCACATCGCGGAGAACGTGGCCCTGCTGCAAAAGCAGCGCCTGGAGCCAGCGGCCTGGGCCTCGCTCTTTTCCGCCTGATCCGCTGGGGCTGGTCCCGCGCCGGGCTTGGCACTCAGTATTCTGAGTGTTGACGAACTCTCTTCGCTGCCCTATGTTGGCCTTCGGTTCAAGGGCCACGCCCAGCTGACCGCGTCCCGAAGCCAGTAAGTCCAAGCGCGAGTTTTCATGCCCATCACCCTGCGAGCAAGGACTCTACCTGAAAAAAAGACCCCGGTGGTCCACGGACACTCCCTCGTCCGCGCCCTGCCGGGGCTTTGTACTCCCACGACCTTTGACCGCAATCCAACCCATTCAACTGGAGGACTTCCGATGATGAAGGGACTGCTGCTTTCCGTGTTGGCCATGGCGGCCATGGCCCAGGCAGTGGAGTTCGACGGGCAGGTGCGTTACCGCCTGGAGAACGGCAACTATGCGTTTGACAGCAATGTGGATGCCTACAACCACGCGAACCTGCGTGCCCAGGTGGGACTGAAGGCCGAGCCCCAGGACGGCGTGAATGTCTACGTGCAGGCCCACACCAACCGCCTCATCAACGGCAGCGCCGCCGAGAACGCCCTGGACCTGCACCAGGCCTATGTGAACTGGAACTGCCTGCTGGTGCCCGGACTGGGTGTCACCGTGGGCCGCTTCGAGCTGGCCAAGGCCGACCAGCGCTTCTTCGGCATTGACGAATGGCAGGCCACGCCCACGGCCCACGACGGTTTCGTCCTGAGCTACGGCACGCCTTTCACCAAGATCGACCTCTACAGCTCCAAGGTTGTGGAAGCCGCCGTGGCCAAGCAAGACGCCGCAAACTGGGGCCTCTATTTCAACAACATCATGGACAAGAAGGTGGACCTCTTCTTCAACATCAGCGACATGGGCGAGGATGC
>CAIWAD010000077.1 GCA_903910645.1 uncultured bacterium
ACGGGAGTGCCCATGGGGGATTGCTGCCAATATCCTATCGGTGCGGGGCCATTCCCATTCACGGACACCCGGAACACGGCGGTGGACTACCGCGACATGGGCTTTGGGGCATCGCCGGATGTGTGGTACCGCCTGGACTTGCCCAGCGCCGGCATTCTCACGGCCCAAACCTGTGGTGGAAGCACGGCCTTTGACACAGTCCTGCGCCTGGTGGACGAGGATTGCACCACCGTGCTGGACATGAACGACAACAGTGTGCGCTGCGGTGCGGGCTCCACGCGGAGCTGGCTGCGCAAGGCCGTATCGGCGGGAGCCTACTATCTGGTGGTGGAGGGGGCGGGCAGCGCCTCGGGAATCTTCCAACTGGATGTGGACTTCACCACATGTGCCGGGCTCAGTCCCGATCCAGGCATGCTGTTTGAACTGGAACCCAATGATCTCTGGCCCATGGCCCAGCCCTGGCCCGTGGAGCTGGGGCTCTTTGGCGAGCAGACGCCGTTGGGCGACAGCGACTGGTTCATGCTGATGGGCGTCCGCCCCGGCGAGCTGGTGCAGCTGTCCGTGCAGCCGGACAGCTTCGATCCGGTGCTGCGCGTGTACGGGCTGGAGGCGGGTTCGCCCGTCCTGCTGGCCCAGTCCGATGGGGGCGCTTTTTGCGAAGCCGAACAGGTTCTGGTGGGCGGATGGGATCCCTGCACTGTGCTGGTGCCCATTGACGCCCTGCTGGTGGAAATCGCCTGCAGTCCGGCGACCTTGCCCTCCAGCGGCAATTACAGCGCCAGCGCGTTGGTGGTGGCTCCAGGCGTCCCGCAGGGCGATTGCTGCCAGTATCCCATCAGCGTGGGCGGATTTCCCTTCAGCGATTCCCAGAACAGCGGCGTGGCTTTCCGGGACATGGGCTTCGGCCCGGCGCCGGATGTGTGGTATCGCATCCATCTGGAGCAGGCGGGCCTGTTGACCGCTCAGACCTGTGGCGGCGGCACCACCTTCGACACTGTGCTACGCGTGGTGGATGATGACTGCGCCACGGTGATTGCCCAAAACGACAACAGCGTGGCCTGTGGCGTGGGAAGCCTGCAAAGCTGGCTGAGCACCTGCCTGGCGGCCGGGACCTACTATGTGGTGGTGGAGGGGGCCAGCGGCGCCTCTGGCTCCTTCGCGCTTAGCCTGGCCTTGCGTCCAAACGCGGGTGCGCCCAGCCTGATGGCGGGAAACTGGGGCCGGCTTGCCGAGGAATGGCATCAGCATGTGGGGCCGGGGCCCACCACCCTGCGCCTGCTGGCGGATGACGCCTGCGGCTGCCTGAGCCAGGTGAGTTTCTTCGTCCGCCTGCCGATGGGTCCATACCTTCCACTGGGAGTGGACACGGACGGGCGTGAGGCCTTCATTGCCACCCAGCATGTGATGACTGCGGATGCCGGTGGCTGGAGTGTGCAAGTGGATCCCTCCCTGCTGCGCCAGGATCCGGGTCCCCTGCACTTCAGTGCCGAATTGCTTGGGGAGGACGGCAGTCTGTCCGTGGTGGAGCTGGAAAGCTGGTATGCGCCCAACCTGGAGGAGGAGGCTCTGGTGGAAGGCCTGGAGCATGTTGAGGTGGTGCACGGCGAGAGCTATCTGGTGCAGCCCGCCGATGCCTTGTTGCCTGCCACGAGTGTGGGCTGGGAGGTGACGGAGAAGGCCTTGGAGTGGTCCCGCGCTGTTCCAGCGGTGAACCAGCGTGGCGTGAGCGACACCCATTGCGCGCCCGCGGCGGCTGCGGCCTGCCTGGAGTGGCTGGATGCCACTTATGGAAGCAATGTGACGGGCGGCCTCTCGGGTGATGCCCTTACCCAGGCCTTGGGCGTCTACATGGGTACCAACAGCGATCCGGCCAATCCGGGCACGAGCCAATCCAACATGACCAGCGGTCTGCAGGGGTGGATTGACGACCATGGTGGCGGCTACACGGTGCACACCGAGGATCCCGCCACTCCAGCGGAGATGCAGAACCAGGGCGAGGCCCAGGGCCAGGATGTGATCCTGGTGCTGGAGTGGGCGGATGGCGGAGCCCACGCCGTAACCTTGAGCAGCATCCACAACCTGCCCCAGGAGGACGGCACCGTGCTCATGGACTTCATGGATCCGTGGACGGGCAGCACCCAGTGGGGCAGCTTCAATCCCGCCACGGGCGGCTTCAGTGGCTACGGGGATGCCGGGGACGGCGGCAGCACGGGCATGGCCACTTATGTGTGTCCCACAAGCTCCGCGCCCAGTCCGTCCCGCATCACCTGGCAACCCTTCACGGGGCCCCTGCCAGTGCCTGTACCCATGGGCCACTCCTGGCTGAAACTGACCTTCATGGATCCCTATGGCAAGGTCACCGAGCTGTTCAGCATCGTGGAGCGACGTCCGGCGGAGGCTCCCATGGTGAGTTTGACCTATGAAGAGGAGGAAGGCCGGGTTCACCTGAGCTGGGCACCGGTGCGGGATGCCCAGGCGTATCGCATCTACCGCAATGTGGACGGTTACTTCAACGAGGATGACATGGCGCCCTGGCTGGAGACCACCGCCTGCGAGGCGTGGGACGAGTGCGACAGTGCGCGCTGGTTCTACACGGTCAAGACGGTCTACGGCCAGTAGCGGCTCCTTCAGCACTACGAAAAGGGGCGCCTTCGGGCGCCCCTTGCATGTCCACACCATGGGCCGAAGCCTGTCAGAAGGAACCGAATGCGCCGCTACGCCCTTTGCGTTTGTCCCACTTCAAGTCTTCCAGCAGATCGCTCTTCACGCGGATAAGCAGGTGGTAGGAGCCTCGGCGGGGGTCCCAGGTGAAGTGCCCCTCCCAGCAGTGCATGTCCCGGTACAGGTTCAGGCTCTGGGAGGAGAAGCTGCGCGCCTCAATGTCGTAGTGCAGGCCGCTGGACAGCTTCCAGTTGCGGCTAAGATTCACGCTGCCGCGCACATCCACCAGGCTGCGCTTGATGGGCGTAAGGGGATTGCTCTTGTCCAAACTCCAGGACCAGGTGGTGCTCAGGGTCCAGGGGATGCCCAAATCCGTGCTGCCAAAGGAAGGTGCGAAGCGCGTGTCGTCCTCATCGTCAATGGGCGCCACGGCCTGCGTGCTGGCGCCCCGTCCACCGCCAAGGCGCGTGCTGACCGTGATGCTGGTGTTGGTCAGGCGCGGCAGGTGGCCGTCCTGCCACAGGTAGCGCGCCAGCTTGCGTCCGGTGGTGGGATGGCTCTGGTAGGGCGTGTGGGTCGTGCTCATCTGCATGTTCAGGCTGCCAATGGGGCCAAGGCGCAATCCGGCCGCCTGCAGAGGATCCAGGGACCAGGTGCTTTGGAAATCCGAGAGGCGCAGGCTGTCGGCCATGAAATTGTAGCTGGCCCCGGTGGTCAGGCGCAACAGGTCCGTTTTCACGCTGCTCGCCGTGGCGTTGGCCGTGCCCAGAGTGTCCGGCCGGTTTTCCAGGGCGGAGACCGGGGCGCTCCATTTGCTCTGCCAGAGCTGTCCCAGGCTCATGCCCAGGCTCAAGCTCTCCCGCGTGGGCGTGGCTCCATAGATGCTGTTGCGGAAACGATCCAGTTTCAGGACCAGGCTGTCGCCCTGGGAGGCTTTTTTCACATAACCCCAGCCTTCCTTGGAGAAGTCCGGCGTCCAGGTGGCGGACAGGGAAGGGCTGAGCACATGGCGCAAGGCCTGCAGTTTTCCCCATTTGGGGTAGACCACGCCATAAAGCTGGGTGGAGGTGGCCACCGTGGCGCTGAAGGTCTGGCGCGTGGCAAAGGAGCCCACCAGCACGCTGTCCAGGCTGCCATCCGCCTTGCGCGTGAAGTCCTGGACCTCATCCACCCACACGCTGGTGGCGCTCACGCTGGGAGTCAGTGCCAGGGGGCCAACCTTGCCGGGAATGCTCAGGTTCAGCGCGTGGCGCGCTCCCCTCCGGTTCTCCGCACCGGCCCAGTCCAGGCCGTCCATGGTATAGCGGCTTTCCGCCCGGCTGGACAATTTCAGCGTGGAGCCCGCGAGCCAGTCACCCATCGCTGAAGCGCCAGTGGAACTCCGGCCCAGACTCTTCAAGGGGCTCCAGGTGGGGAAGCTCAAATCCAGCACGGGCAGGCTTCCCGTGGTCTGCTGGGTTTCCAGGTTCTGCGTGCCCGAACCGTTCAAGGTCCAGCGAATGCCGGACTCGGGAAAGGAGCCGGCCAGGCTGAGATTGCTGGTCAGGTTTTGCGTCAGGCGCGTGATGGCGTTGTCGCTGTTCTCCTCGTAGTACTGCTTGCTGGAGGCCATGGCCACCTTGGCCCGAAAGCTCATGTAGGGCGTGATGACCTGATCGTGGCTCCAGCGCAGATCCCAACCTTCCCGATCCCGCGTGCGCGTAAGGTTGTAGCTGCCCGCCAACTGGCCCTTGTCACCCGGCCTCCACTGGTAGCGGGTCAGATTTTCGAAGAGCCAGTCCGGCCCGTTCTCCGCATAGCTTAGGCGCATCTGCGTGTCCCAGGTGTCCGAAGCGGCCCAGTACCAGCCCAGATGATCCAGTTTGCGCCCCTGCTGCTCGGTTTGCCCGTAGGATGGCAGGATCATGCCACTGGCCCGCCCACGCTTCAGGCTGAACAGGGCCACCGGGGAGTACAAGGTGGGCACGGCGCCGAAATGCAGCGTGACATCCTTGGCGAACACCTTGTCCTTCACCAGCATTTTCAGCTGGCGGGCACGGAAATGGTAGTGCGGGCAGTCATCATCGCAGGTGGTGAACACGGCGTTGGCCACATGCATTTCCTTGCCGGCCACGCGCTTCACCCTGGTGCCGCCGTAAAAGCTGGGATCCTCCGCCGCGCGGCCATCCCGGATGAAGCCCTGCCGAGTCTTGATGTCCAGGCTCATGTGGCGACCGTAAAGCACCTGGTTGCCGTCCGTGAACACGGGCCAGGGCAGGGCGGGATCCAGGCGCAGGCTGTCCCCCTCCATGCTTTCCGGTGTGGGAGGCGTCAGGCTTTCGGTTTGGCGCGGGGAAGCGCCGCCCTTCAGGCTCTGCCCGGCACCCAGCTCCAGGCCGCCCTCGCAGGCGCCGCCCTCAAGTGGAGCTGTCTCGGGTGCCTGCTCCTGTCCTGTGGCCCAGGCCTCCACGCGATTGCGTTCCCAGTCCACCAGCAGTTCCGGGCTTTCCAGGGCCATTCCCAGGAAATGCAGGCTGGAGCGCCCTGCCAAATGGGTGCGGCGACCTTCTACCTCCATGAAGAGGCTGTCCGCCTGATAGGTGACCACGCTGTCCTGGATGGCGGTGAAGCCGCTGCCTGCCAAGGGAGTGGCGGGATTGAATGGTGCGGCGGCATGAAGGGAAAGGGCCATGTTCAACAGGGCAAGGGTTGGCAGACAGGCCAGTCCAGGCCGCGACACGCGGGAAAGGGGCTGGCGGCGGAAACCCATGACGCCCTCCTGAAGCTCCACCCGCATGGCGGATGGAAACGAAAAAGCCGCGTTTCCGCGGCTTCGTGGCCGCAAGGGCGGCCGGAGTGGGCGATGCGGGGCTCGAACCTGCGACCTCTGGTATGTGAGACCAGCGCTCTGACCAACTGAGCTAATCGCCCGACAGGCCCCAAACATACCACGCCACAGGCGCTCAGTCAAGAGCGGGAATCGTGGCTGCGGCTCTTTGTTATGTTGATTGCGCCGCGGCGCACGGAGCGCGCGGAACAAAGGCAATTCATCTTTTCAGCAGTGCGAGGCACCACATGAGTATCCGCATCGGCATCAACGGTTTTGGCCGCATCGGCCGCCTGGTTTTCCGTCGCGCCCTGTCCATGGGCGGTATTGAGGTGGTGGGCATCAACGACCTCACCAGCGCCGCCGTGCTGGCCCATCTGCTGAAGTACGACAGCACCCACGGCCGCTTCCCGGGCCAGGTGGAAGTGGAAAGTGATGCCATTGTGGTGAACGGCCAGCGCATTCCCATCAGCGCCCACAAGGATCCGGCCCTCATCCCGTGGAAGGAGCTGGGCGCCACCATCGTAGTGGAGGCCACGGGCGTTTTCACCTCCAGCGCGGACCTGGACAAGCATCTGACGGCTGGCGCAGAGCGCGTTGTGCTCACGGTTCCGCCCAAGGATGCCATTGACAACATCATCGTCATGGGTGTGAACGACGACAGCCTGAAGTCCACGGATCGCAAGGTGAGCAACGCCTCCTGCACCACCAATTGCCTGGCGCCGGTGGCCAAGGTGCTCAACGACGCCTTCGGCATCCAGCACGGACTGATGACCACCGTGCACGCCTACACCAACGACCAGCGCATCCTGGATCTGCCCCACAAGGATCTGCGCCGCGCCCGCAGCGCCGCCGTGAACATCATTCCCACCACCACCGGCGCCGCCCGCGCCGTGGGCAAGGTCATTCCCGCCCTGGCCGGCAAGCTGGATGGTTTCGCCATGCGCGTGCCCGTGGTGGACGGCTCCGTGGTGGATCTTAGCTGCCGCCTGTCCCGCAAAGCCAGCGTGGCGGAGATCAACGAGGCCGTCAAGGCGGCGGCCCACGGCCCCATGAAGGGCGTGCTGGAGTACACGGAGGATCCCATCGTCAGCGCTGACGTCATTGGCAATCCTCACAGCAGCATTTTCGACGCCGCCCTGACAAGTGTCATCGGGGACGACTTCGTGAAGGTGGTCTCCTGGTATGACAACGAGTGGGGCTACAGCTGCCGCGTGGTGGATTTGGTGAAGCGCCTGGCGGCCTTCTAAACGAGGACGACACGGCCTCTTCCTGGGAAGGGGCCTGTTTGTCAGGGGGAATCCCATGGCCAAACTGAGTGTTCGGGACCTGGATGTGCGCGGTCGCCGCGTGCTGTGCCGGGTGGATTTCAATGTGCCCCTGGATGCAGAGGGGAAGGTGACGGACAACCTGCGCATCCGCGCCGCGCTGCCCACACTGAAGCTGCTGCTGGAGAAGGGTGCGCGATTGGTGTTGATGAGCCACCTGGGCAGGCCCAAGGGGGCGCCCGAGGCCAAATACAGCATGGCCCCCGTGCGCGGGGAGCTGGAGAAATTGCTGGGTTGCGGCGTGGCCTTCGCCAACGATTGCGTGGGTCCGGAGGCTGAAGCCATGTCCCTTGCCTTGCAGGATGGGCAGGTGCTTTTATTGGAGAATCTGCGCTTCCACGGTGGGGAGGAGAAGAACGACGCCCAATTCGCCGCCCGGTTGGCAGGCCTGGGCGAGGTCTATGTGAACGACGCCTTCGGCACCGCGCACCGCGCCCATGCCTCCACGGAAGGCGTGGCGCGTCTGTTGGGCGGAGGCGCGGCCGGCCTTCTCATGGAGCAGGAGCTGCGCTATCTGCACGAAGAACTGGCCCGGCCCCGCCGTCCCTTCGTGGCGGTGCTGGGCGGCGCCAAGGTGTCCGGCAAGATTGATGTCCTAACCCATTTGATGGACAAGGTGGACACGGTGATCGTGGGCGGCGGCATGATTTTCACCTTCTACAAGGCCATGGGCCTGGAAATTGGACGCAGCCTGCTGGAAGCCGACCGGGTGGAAATGGCGGCGGAGATCCTGGAGCGTTTCCGGCTGCGTGGCGTGGAACTCTTGTTGCCCACGGATGTGGTGGTGGCATCTGCTGTGGAAGCCGGCGCCCACACCCAGATTTGTCCGGTGGACGCCATTCCCGCCACGGGCATTGGCGTGGACATTGGCCCGCGCTCGGTGGCCCAGTTCCAGCAGCGTCTGGGCGCCGCGTCCACTGTGGTGTGGAACGGCCCCATGGGTGTGTTTGAAATCCCGGAATTCGCCCACGGCACGCGGGCGGTGGCCCAGGCCATTGGACTTGCCACGGCCAAGGGCGCGGCCACGGTGGTGGGAGGCGGGGACAGCGCCGCCGCCGTGCAGGCCTTTGGTCTGGAGGACGCCTTCAGTCACATCTCCACGGGCGGCGGTGCCAGCCTGGAGTTGCTGGAAGGACGCGTGCTGCCCGGTGTGGCGGCGCTGAGCGAGGCCTGAGCTGTCTGGTGGAGGGGGTGGCAAAGCTCCCATGCTTGCGCCTCCGCCATGGAAAACTTATCCTTGTCGCTTCCGTCGAAAGGTGAAGCCCGTGCGCAAATTGCTGGTGGCCGGCAACTGGAAAATGCACATGCTCAACCACGAGGCCGTCAGCTTGGCCCGCCAGCTGAAGGTGCGTAGTCTGGGCCTGCATCGTGTGGGATTGGTGCTCTTTCCACCCTTCACCGCGCTCACCGCGGTGGCGGAGATCTTGAACGACTCCGACCTGCAACTGGGCGCGCAGAATCTGCACGACCGTCGCAGCGGCGCCTTCACCGGGGAAGTTTCCGGTGAAATGGTGCGCAGCGCGGGTGGAAGCTGGGTGCTCATTGGACACAGCGAGCGTCGTCAGTTCTTCGGGGACACGGACGCCTGGGTGAACCTGAAAGTGCATGCCGCCCTGGAAGCCGGGCTTCGTCCCATGCTGTGCGTGGGGGAAAGCCTGGAGGAGCGTCAGGCCGGCCGCTTGCAAGAGGTGCTGGGTCGACAGCTGGCGGAAGGCCTGAAGGGGCTCACCGCCGCCAGCGCCACGGAGCTGGCTCTGGCCTACGAGCCGGTGTGGGCCATTGGAACGGGAGTGGTGGCCACGCCGGAGCAGGCCCAGGAGGCCCACGCCTTGTTGCGCGGCATGGTGGCGGAGTTGCTGGGGATGGATGCGGCCCAGCGCTTGTCCATCCTTTACGGCGGTTCGGTGAAACCGGACAATGCCCGCCTGCTCATGGGCATGCCGGACATAGACGGCGCGCTGGTGGGTGGAGCCAGTTTAAAGGCCGATGATTTTGTCGCCATCGCCCAAGCGGCGGATGGCGTGGTGAAATGACAAAGGAGTTGCCGTGTACGTCGCGGTAGTGATCTTGACCGTGCTGGTGGCCGCAGTGCTCGTGGTGGTCATTCTGTTGCAGTCCTCCAAGGGCAGCGGCTTGTCCGCAACCTTTGGCGGCGCCGGGGGCGAGGCCATGTTGTCCAGCCGCCAGGCGGCAACAGTGCTGCACAAGTTGACCATCTACCTGGTGGCCGTGTTCATGTTCCTTTGCTTGCTGGCCACGCTCATCAGCGGTCGCCGGGACACCGGCCCCGTCACCGTGACCAGCGCCGCACTGGAGGAAAACAGCAGCACGTTCAATCCTGGAATTCCCGTGCAGCCGCTGCCCACGCCGGGCGCCGCCTCGGGAACGGCCCCCGCCGGGGTGGATTCCTCCGCCGCCGGGAACTAAGTTCTTTCTGCCTGCCCGAGTGGTGAAATTGGCAGACACGCCATCTTGAGGGGGTGGTGTCCTCACGGACGTACCGGTTCAAGTCCGGTCTCGGGCATGGCCCCGCGCTGGTCGCGGGGCTTTTCTTTGGTGGCGCATCAAGCGCCACAATCCATCCTCAAGCAGGAGACTCCCATGGCCTACGATGATGGAAATGTCTTCGCGCGCATCCTGCGTGGCGAGATCCCCAATCGCACGGTCTACGAGGATGCCTTTGCCCTGGCCTTCCATGATGTGCATCCCCAGGCTCCCGTGCATGTGCTGGTCATTCCCAAAGGTCCCTTCGTGAGCCTGGAGGATTTCAGCGCCCAGGCACCGGCGGAGTTGCAGGCCGGCTTCCTGCGTGCGGTGGGAGAAACGGCCCGGCGCCTGGGTCTGGTGGAGGGCGGCTACCGCATCCTGGCCAACCACGGGCGGGATGGCGGGCAGGAAGTGCCCCACTTCCATGTGCACATTTTTGGTGGGGGACCTCTGGGTCGCATGGTGGCGGGATCCGCCGCCTGAGCCACCCCTAACCCGTTAAAAGTCCCACGGCCCGGGAAAGGGCGCATCTCTTGCCCGGGCCTTGGCCTTTCCTATCTTGGGGCCGTTCCGGAACCCAGTCCGGACGGCACATGCAACGCAACTGTGGCGCCTTCCCGCGCCACTTTTTCATGCCGTGAAGGAGACCAGGTGAGTCAGGTCATCACTCGCAAATCCTACCAACGCTTGACCCAAGAGTTGAAAGCCATGCGCGAAGTGGAACAGCCCGCCATCCGGGATCGCATCGCTTCCGCCCGCGATATGGGGGATTTGTCGGAGAACGCCGAGTACCACGCCGCGCGCGAGGAGCTCAGCATGCTCATGTACAAGGTGGCCAAGCTGGAGGAGCGTCTGGCGGCCTGCCGCATTGTGGATGAGGATGAAGTGGACACCTCCAGTGTCAAGGCCTTCACCCAGGTCACCCTTACGGATCTGGGCCTGGGGCGGGAAGTGATCTTCAAGCTGGTGGAGCCAGAGGAAATGGACTTCGCCAGTGGCCGCATCTCCGTGGGCAGTCCCATTGCCAAAGGCCTGTTGGGAAAGAAAATCGGCGAAGTGGCTGAAATCCAGGTGCCCGCCGGCGTGAAGCGATTCCAGGTGCTGAAGATTGAGAAGTACCACGGGGACAAGTAGTCCCGGAAAGGCCATGATGCGCATCTCCCCCGCACAACGCCTGCATGGACGGCTAACGCTGCCGGGTGACAAGTCCCTGTCCCATCGCCACATCCTGCGCGCCGCCATGGTGGAGGGCCGCAGCGTGGTGGGCAATGTGGCCACTGGCCGCGATGTGGCGTCCACGCTTTGCGCCGTGGAGGCCCTGGGTGTGAAGGTCAGCCGCCACGCGAACCATGTGGTGCTGGACAGTCCGGGCATTGCCGGCTGGCGGAATCCAGGACGCGTGGATTGCGGCAACAGCGGCACCACGGCCCGTCTGCTGATGGGCCTCCTGGCGGCCTCCCCCTTTTCGGTTGAGCTGGTGGGGGACGCCTCTCTGTCTTCCCGGCCCATGGCCCGCGTGGCCGAGCCACTCCGTCGCATGGGCGCCACCCTGCACATGGCGGGGGACGGACTACCCTTGCGCATCCAGGGCGGACCCTTGACGGGCATTGATTACGAGCTTCCCGTGGCCAGCGCCCAGTTGAAGAGCGCGGTCTTGCTGGCCGGCATGCAGGCCTCCGGGGAAACCCGCGTGCTGGAGGCCGTCCCCAGCCGGGATCACACGGAACGGCTCTTCGGCCTGGGATCCCAGGTGAAGGCGTTTGAAAGCCAGGGAAAACCGGGCCTTGTGCGGGAATGGGTGGTGAGCAACCGGGATTTGCCGCGCAAAGTGTGGGATGAAGTGAAGCTGCCGGCGGACCCCTCCACCGCTGCTTTCTTCGTGGTGGCCGCCCTGCTGCTTGAAGAGGGCGAGCTGGAGCTTCCCGACCTGCTGGTGAATCCCTATCGCCGGGACTTCCTGGACGAACTGATGGAATGGGGCGCCGCCATCCAGGTGGAGGAGCTTCCCGGCGAAGGGTTCTGCGGCCCATTGCATTGCAGCGCCTCCGGCTGCAATCCGGGCGAACAATGCCCCATTGCCGAGCCGGTTGCCCATGTGAAGGTCCAGGCAGG
>CAIWAD010000078.1 GCA_903910645.1 uncultured bacterium
AGCCTGGGACTGCGATGTCTACGACGCGGCCTTCGTGCAGCCTTCCGATTTGGAGGACGCCCTGCTGGGCAACGCCTCCCTGGGGCGCACGGCCAGTCTGGACGCAGTGGGGCGTGGGCTGGTGTCGGTGACACCCCAGGAGGTTGGACCGCACATGGCCGCCGAAGGACCTCTGGTGCGCATTTCCACCCGGGGTGGCCATACGGTGACGGCCAGCCGTCAGATCCGTGGCAGCTCCTCCACGGACACCCAGGGCCTGGTGCGTCTGGTGCGCAGTTATCCCGCCGGCCAGGATAGCGTGGACTTGCCCCTGACGGGCGGCCAGTGGAGCACGTCGCTGACCTTGATGGAGGGCGTGAACCACTTTCAGGCCTTCGCCCGGGACAGCAGCGGCGCCTGGGGCAGCAGCGCGGCGGTGGAGATAACCTACATCCGCGACCATGCCCCCCAACCCCTGGTGAGCATAACCCAGACCGCGGGCGTGCTGCAACTCTTCGGCACCGCCACGGTGGACATCGACGGGGACATCAGCAGCTGGCTGTGGGAGGCGGACGCCACCAATCCGGCTCCGGTGGCCATTTCCAACGCCACCCAGAACATCGCCACCATCCCCACGCCGCCCACCGTGGATGGCGCGTATTGGTTGACCCTGACCGTGGGCGATGCCCAGGGCCATCAGGGTCAAGCCCGCGGCCTCTTCGAGGTGGAGAACGGTCTGGCGCGTCCAGTGGGACAGGGTGACTATCCCCTCTGGGTGCGGGACGCCATTGTCTACGAGATCTTTGTGCGCAGCTTCGACCCCGGCCGGGATCTGGCTTCCGTCACGGAGCGCCTGGATGAGATCGTGGATCTGGGCGCCAACACCATCTGGTTCATGCCCATTTTCGAAGGGCCCAGCGATCACGGGTACGCGGTAAGCGACTACATGGCGGTGGAGCAGGACTACGGCAGCCTGGAGGATTTGCGCAGCCTGGTGGAAGAAGCCCATGCTCGCGGGTTGCGCATTGTGCTGGACATGGTGCTGAACCACAGTTCCATTGACCACCCATGGATGCGCGAGGCCCAGGACTATGGTGCGGACGCCCTGAGTCACGGCTATTACATGTGGAACGGCGATGGCAGCCACCAGTACTACTACGACTGGAGCAGCCTGCCCAACTTCAACGTCTCCAGCGCGGACTACAAATATGAAGCCACCGCCTTGAGCCGTTATTGGCTGGAGGATGTGGGCGTGGACGGCTACCGCTGCGATGTGGCCTGGGGCCCCCAGGAGCGCGATCCCCAGTTCTGGCGCGACTGGCGGCGGGGCATTCGCCGCCTGCGGCCGGACGTCCTGCTGCTGGGCGAGGCGGGCGCCACGGAATTCAGCATCTACGACGGCCGTTTCAACCTGGCCTACGACTGGCCCCTCTTCTGGGACGCCCTGGATGTGATCCAGAACGTGGCCCCCAGCACGCTGCAAGACCGCGTCAGCAATGTGGGCTTCTGGTTCCCGGACAACGGCCTGCCTTTCCGGTTCCTCGAGAATCACGACGAGGACCGCTTCATCAGCAGCCACACGGCGGCCCAGACCCGTTGCGCCGCCGCCCT
>CAIWAD010000079.1 GCA_903910645.1 uncultured bacterium
AGGCGCGGGGCCGCCGCCCTTTCCAGCAAGTCCAGCATTTCCGCCACCCTGGCAAGATCCAGGCGCAGGTCCTGAGGATTGTCCTCCGGCACGCCTGCGCGCAAACGGTGCGCGGCGGAGATGCTCACCGCGTGTTCCGCCACCCATTCCAGCAGCCGATCCAGCTCCAGCACTTCTCGGGTGGCCTGGGGAATCACATGCAGTTGGGAGGAATCCGCCAGGCGTGCCTTGCGTGCGTCGCGCCAGCGGCGGGGACGCGGGCGAGGGGGCCGATCTCCAGCGGGCGGCGGGGTGTTCACAAGCCGAACTGCTTGAAGTGGTGGCGCAAGTGGCGGTCCTGCAGTTCGGCCCATTGCAGGCGGTTCAACGCGCCAAACACCGGATGCGTGTGTGTGGCGGCGGGATTGGCCAGCACATCACGGTGGAAGCGCCGCAAGTTTTGGGATAGGGTGTTGCGGGCCGCGTGGAAATCCTCGCCGCGCGGCGCCAGGAACTCGTTCGTGGAAGGCATGCCGTGGGGAATGGGCAAAGGAAGGCCGCCCAGGCGCCACAGCAGCGGCGTCAGCCAGGATGGCGCCAGCGCCTTGGCCTGGCGCTGTCCCAGCGCAATTTCCAGTGAATTGGACAGATGCTCCACCATCTCAAGTGCGGACATGCTGCCCCAACGCGGTCTTGCGTTGGCGTCCAGCGTGCCCAGGCGCTTGATGGCGGATTCCACCCGCGAGGAGTCGATGAGGCTCATGCCCAGAGGATAACAATCGGGTCCTTGGCGTCCCTCTCGTGGAAAGCTGGCGTCAATTTTGAGTACACAGATAACTGACTGTTTGAGCATAAACAAATTCAATAGAACGAATTTTCATCAAACTCTGCTTTGGATTCTCCTCTCTTCACCCCACATATGTGATGCGGATCACAGACCACTTTCGTTCCATTAAAGAAACTCGGTCTGTCTGATTCATCACACAGCAGACTCGACACAAAAAGACTCACACAACTGAAATCGCCGGCCAGATCCGGCACAAGGAGGTCTTGCATGAAGAGACGCGCATGGCTTGCCGGCGCCCTCGCACTGTCCATCACGGTAACGGCCATGGCGGCCGGGGCCGACGGGCAGGAAGGCGCCACCACCGCAGCCGGCTCCAAGCCGGCCGTCACCACAACAGCTGGGGTGGATCCCACCCATCGTCAGGCGCTGGAAAGTCTGGCTCAGGAACGCCAGGCCTTTGTGGCCGCCTTTGACTGGAACCGTGGCGAGCGCCAGGTGCTTCGCAAGGAGTACGCCCGCACCATGGATGCTTTCACCAAGCGTGAAATGGAGCTGAAGAAGGCCCTCTTCCTGGCCACCGGCCGCACGGAAGAGGCCGCCCGCCTGCAGGCCAGCCTGGATCGCATGGCCAGCCCGCAGCGCAATCTGCCCCAGGTGGCCGAGCATCCCGCCCCCAACACGGAGGCAGGGAAATGAACAAGCTCATCATGACCACCCTGGTGGCCACCGCACTGGTGTCCACGACCTTCGTCACCGCATCCGCCGAGGAGCGTCGACAGGACACGGCCACCTATCGTCTGGAAGAGGCCACCACTCCCGGCGCGGGTTCCCTTGTTCCCGCCCTTGAGGACACCAGTCTGCGGGCGATGCAAATCGCCGTGCCGGCGCCTCTGGCGGACCTGCGTGCCCGTCACGCCAATGAGATGGCTGGCATGGAAGCCGCTCTTGCGGCCTCCCGCGATCAGGCCGAGCGAGAGAGCCTGGAGCGCCAGGCCATGGAGTTGAAGCTGCGCCAGCAGCGCGAAGAGCTGAGCTGGCTGAAGGAGCAGGCCGTGGCCAAGGGCGATGCCGCCTATGCCGAGCGCCTGGACCAGGCCCAGCGCGAGCTGGCCCCCAAGGCCGCACCCGTGGCCACCGTGTTCGTGCCCCGCGACCCCGCCACCGGCGAGGCCCTGGGCGCTCAGGAAGGTGGTGCCAAATGAACAAGCGCCTCAATCTGGCCCTTGTGGCCCTGTGCGCCGTGGGCATGATGGCCACCAGTGCCCATGCCCTGCGCAACTACTCCCTCCAGCAGCAGGGCGAATTGCCCCGCGACCAGTTCGTGGATCTGATTGATCCCGACCACTTCCATCTGGACCTTTGCGTGGTGCAGTTTTCGGAGGACACGCGCATCCGCTTGCGTGACGGCCAGCTGGTGTCGCTGGAAGGCCGTGATCTGGGCGCCGTGGAAGCCTTCCTGAAGGCCAATCCCGAGATCATGGTGGAGCGTGTCTTCCAGAGCGTTGAAGAGAACGAGCTGGACGCCTATGTGGAGCGCGGCGAGCGCATGAGCGGCGTGGATGTGGCGGACCTGAACAACTTCTACCTGCTGCGCGTGCCCACGAACCGCAATCCCAAGGCCCTGCTCCAGGATCTGCTGAAGCTGGAACTGGTGCAGACCTGCTACTACGAGCCCATTGCCGTCCCCGCCACCTGCGGCGTGGACACGGCCCCGGTGACTCCCAGCTGGGTAACGAGCCAGGACTACCGCGAGGCGGCCCCCACGGGCATTGACATCAATTATGCCTGGTCCCACGATTCCAACTATGGTAACGGCACGTCCTCCTACTGGTTCCAGGATTTGGAGTGGGGCTGGTGCGAGGACCACGAGGACTTCGCTTCCACGTTCTCCATCCGCAATCCACCTGACAGCGGCGTTGCCGACGATTTCAACCACGGCACCGCCGTGGTGTCCATTGTGGGCGCCTGCGACGATGGCAAGGGCATGACCGGACTGGTTCCCGATGTGCGTTTGACCACGCGCGTGGTGAGCAACTACGCCACCACGGCGGATGCGTTGACCGCCATTGGCAGTGATTTGGTGACCGGTGAGACCTACCTCATCGAAATGCACGGCCAGGGTCCCGACCCGGGCACCACCTGCACGTGCAACTGCGGCCAGTTCCGTTACATCGCCATGGAGTACTGGACGGCCAACTACAACGCCATCCTGGCCAACAGCACCAACGGCCGCTTCTGCATCGAGGCCGCGGGCAACGGCAGCATGGATTTGGATTGGGCCGGCTACGGCGGCGCCTTCGACCTGGGCACGCGTGACAGCCAGGCCATCGTGGTGGGCGCGGGCACCAGTGGCGCCACCCACAACCCGGAATGCTGGACCAACCACGGTTCGCGCATCAGCGCGCAGGGTTGGGGCGACAGCGTTTACGCGGCAGGCTACGGCGATCTCTTCAACCAGACCAGCTGCCAGCAGGACTACACGGCGGGCTTCAGCGGCACCTCCAGCGCCAGCCCCATCGTGACCGGCGCGGCCATCAGTCTGGCGCTGATCCACTACGGGCAGGAAGGCAGCTATCCCAGCCCCACCACCCTGCGCAGCCGTCTGACCATCAACGGCACGCCACAGACCACGGACCTTTCCCGCGAGATCAATGTGCTGCCCAACATGAAGGGCATCCTGGCACCGGATCTGGCGCCCTACAATCCCGGGTGGGCGGATGTCATCGTCCCCAGCGATGTGGCGGGCACCACCACCTTGCCGCTCAATCTGCAGCCCTCGCCGGCGGCCACCTACTTCGACTGGGCCTGGGTGAACTGGAGCCGCTATTCCGATGCGGGCGCTTTCCAGAACTACCTGATGGCCGACGATGTGATGCGCGCCTTCAACAACATGGGCGGCCTGAACACCTTCACCTACAACTACTCGGCCGACATCAACCTCCCCATTCGGGGCGGCCTGCACTACATCCGGCTGATCACGGACAACAGCAACAGCGTGGACGAGAGTGTTGAGAGCAACAACAACACCACGGCCGTCGGTTACCGCTGGGATCCCATTATCCTGAGCACCGACACCCCCATCGCCTACAGCCGCGGCCCCAAGCGTACCCCCACCGGATACAGCAGCGTGGCACTTGATGGTTTCAGCAACGGCGGAAACTTCTCCGGTTTCTGGGACATCTTCGCGGTGATGCCGTCCGTGGGCACGGCGGACTACGACATGTACATGTACAACACCGATCCCACCCCCACCTCGGGCTGGACCACCACAGTGACCGCGTCCGGCGGTGTGAGCACGGTGGACTTCGTGGGCTGCAACAACAACAGCACCAGCGACGGTGACTATGTGGGTGTGATCAACTACAACGACAGCGACGAGGCCTACACTGTCGAGGGCGAAGGCTCCGTCTACAAGGGCAGCGTGCCCGTGGCACCCGCTGTGCTCCACACCGGCGCCCTTGAGACAGGCGAGATCCTTGATGTCTTTGAAATCAACGCCACATCCGGTGCGCCCGTGCGCTTCAACCTGGATGTCCTGGCGGGAAATGCGGATGTGGCCCTGCTTGTCTATGGCCCCACCAGCACCTACTTCGCCCGTTCCTCATCCTTGTTCACTCTGACCACTGGTGGTGCCGGCGCCGATGTGGCGGGCACCTTCACCCCCACCACCACAGGTTACCACGCCGTGGTGCTGTGCAAGAACCTGCGCACGGACCTGGCCCAGTCTGCCAGCTACACGCTCTACTGGGGCACGCCGGCCGGTGACCTGACCCACCAGGTCAACGCGGGATGGACCAATCCGCTGGTGGCCCGCAACTCTGGCGTGGGCACAGTGGGCGTCCTGCCTGCGGCGCTGTCTGAAGGTGCTTCAGTGGCGGACGCCGGTCTGATCAACATCGGTCCCGGCACCATGACGGCGGGCTCCAATCTGGCCTTCTACCTGGACGGTCCGCAGGTGTATACCAGCGGCGATTTCGGCGCGCTGGCTTCCGGCGCCTCCAGCAGCATCTCCAGCCGCAACATTGGCAATGTGAAGGGTGGCCGCCACGAGTTGGGCAGCATCCTGGACGCCAACAGCGAGGTTGCGGAAGATCTGCCCCTTGGCGAGTCCAACAATGCCACCTGGAACCAGTTCGTGTGGGCCCCCCACGCCTTGTCCAACGGTGTGGCCGAGTCCCGCAGCGCCGCCCCCAACTGGGCGAACTTCAACAACCCGAACAGTTGGTCCAATCCCAACTGGAACCAGGACGCTTATCGCCTGGCCACCCTGTACTGGACAGGATTGGCCATCATGCCCACGGCGGCGGCCGACCAACTGGACATGGCCCTTTACAACAACGCCGACGCGGGCATCAGCAGCGGTTTGATCGGACAGGTGGACAACGAATTCCCAGCCACGGGTGAAATCGCCTTCGTGGTGGCCAATGGCAATGTGCTGGGCAACAGCCAGGTATTCCACGCCGGCGCCCTGAACAACTGGGCCTATCCCAGCGTGACCAGCACGGCTCCCTACACGGTGCAGCTGGCGCAGTGGGGCGGTGACATGTCGGTGAGCCTTCCCAAGGTGTCCACCCTGACGGGCGATGTCACCACGGGCGGCCAGATCCTGCATTTCTACGACATCAATCTCATTGCCGGCACCAGCTATGCCGTGAACCTGTTCAACAACAGCAGCGTGGACCTTGGCGTGGCCTTCTTCACCGCCGGTGACGACTTCACCAGCCTGGACAACGCCGAGGCGGAATTCAACAGCGCCAGCGCCAGTGGCGACGAGACCGGCACCTTCACCCCCAGCACCAGTGGCTGGCACGGTGTGGCCGTGTACCGCACGCGCTCCACGGACCTGGGTCCGGCGGCACCCTACTCGCTGGTGGTGGGTCCATGGGCGCCCGCCCGTCCTCTGATCACCAGCATCGTGCCGGTGGATTTCAGCCCGGGCAACGCCACGGTGCATATTGAAATCACCCCCATTACCACGGATGCCTTTGGCAATCCTCTGGTGGTGGACCACTACAACCTGTACTACGACGACAATGGCTACATGGACTCGCCCAACATGGAGAGCGTCGGCTCCACAAGCCTGAACCTCTATTTCGGAAATGTGGGCATGCTGGATCGCGGCTTTGTGCGCGTGACGGCCGTGGACAACAATGGTGTCCTGCTGGGCGACAGCCAGCCCGGCACGCCGCTGCCTTCCGCGGATCGCATCCAGCCCACGACGGTGAGCATCCTGCAACCCCTGACTGGAAACGACGAGAAGTAATTCAGGCAGTGAATGCAACCAGCGGCGGGGCCTGTGCGAACAGGCCCCGCTTCTTTTTGTCGCAGGATGGGCATCAAGGCAGGAGCAGGAGGATTCCGCCGATGCATCCCGCCACCCACAGGATCCCCGCCGCACGCCAGCCCCGTGGCGCCCGGTGCAGCTCCATGAGACGCTCGCTGACCACCATGCCCTTCAGCGCGGCAAGCCCCCAGGCCAGGCCCACCCATCCCCCGCGACCGCCGGCGTAGGCACCAAGCGCCAGGGCCATGAGCAGCAGCCACAGCAGCAGGGTGAGCGGTGCGCGTCGTGTCAAGGCCGTGTCCCTCCCAGGTAGAGCAGGGGAAAGAGCACGAGCCAGGCCAGATCCACCATGTGCCAGTAGGAAGCCGCCGCCTGCCAGCTGGAGACGCCATCCCCGCTCAACGGGGAGGTGGCCAACCGCCTGCAGGCCAGCACCAGAATGGCCATGCCCAGCCACACATGAGCCAGATGGATGAAGCAGAGGAAGAAGTAGAAGAAATGGAAGGTGGAGCTGCTAAGGGTCAACCCCTGGCCGGCGAGGACGCCAAACTCCCAAAGCTTGATCACGGTGAAGGGCACACCCGTGGCCGCTGCCAGCATGAAAAAGCGCCGACCCATGCGGATGGAGATGTCGGAGCTGCGGCCCTGCCGGCTGTCGGCCTTGGTCCATCCATGGACTCTGCGTCCAGCTGAAGGTCGAGCCTGCAGAGACCCCGCCATGCGCAAAGGCATGCCGCGCAGAAATGCGGCAAAGAAGCCTGGCCGGCAGAGGCGTTGACGTCCGCGAAGTGGCCCGGCTCCAGGACCTGATGGTGCGTTCTCCACTGCCCGCACACCTGCCAGAGCCAGCGACCCGCCCGTGAGCAGGATCAGCGTGTTGAGCAGCCCAAGAAAGGGATGAAGTTGCTGCCGGCCGCTGGCAAAGGTGGCCGCGTCCCCACGCTCCAGCCATGCGAAGAGCAGGAAGAAAGCAGCGAAAGTGAGCAGCTCGGCGATGATGAAAATCCACATGGCCACATCACCCGGCAGGACGCGCTTGTCAGCCCTCATCGGGACAGACGCCCATAGATGGTGGTCAGCAGTTCCGGAAGCTCCTCGGGATGGTGCAGGAGATGCCAGCGGCCATCGCCCAGCATGGCGGGCAGCCCGGCACGGGCGCGGGGATCAAGCGCCAGGGCGTGGACATGCACACCACGCTGCACGGCCTCGCGCAGGGCCTGCCGCACATCAGACATGCCATGGCGGCCCTCGTAGCGGTCGAAATCCGTGGGCCGGCCATCCGTGATGAGCAGAAGCAGGCGGCGGCGGCTGGCCTCCCTGGCAAGCTGGTCGGTGGCGTAGCGCAGGGCAGGGCCCATGCGCGTGTAGCCCTCCGGCTGCAGTGCTCCCAGGTGGGCGCGCCCCATGGCCCAATCGCCTTCCCGTCCATGGACCTTCCACACACGGCAATGGTGGCGTGTGCGCGAGCTGAAGGCAAGGATCTCCAGCCTCTCCCCCAGGCGGCCCATCACTTCTCCCAGCACCAGGGCGGCGTCCTTGCACAGATCCAGCACGCGATGGTTTCCCACCCAGCTATCACTGGACAAGGACACATCCAGCAGCAGGGTCAGGGCCAGATCCGGGCGCTGGCGCCTGTCCTGCACATACCAGCGTCCTTCCGGTGCATGCCCCGACAATAGGGCGGCGGCGTCATCGGCATAAGCGTCCGTGTCCAGCTCGCTGCCATCCTCCTGACGAGGCTTGGGCTGCGGTCGCTCGCGCTCCCGCTCGAGCAAGTGAACCAAGTGGCGGATTTGCTTCTCCAGCGCGGGGAGGCGCTGGCCCGCCCAGGCCGCATCACTGGACGCCTGTCGCGCGGGAAAGACCCGGCACCAGTCCTCCCGGTACCGGCCGGTCCGCTGATCCCACTCCGGATAGGGAAGTCCGCCATCCGCGATGGAGTCGGCGGCGTCCGGAATGCCCGGATCCAGCCGCAGGTCGGCACGCAGCAGGCTGTGGGCCGCTTGCCCGCCGCGGATCACATGCCGCAGATCCACTTCCTGCAAGGACTCCAGCTGATCCTCCAGCTCGTCCTCGCCATCCGTCTGGCGCGTGCCACCCCGGTACTCGTCGGCCGTCTCAACCTTTTCGAAGATGTGCTGGAGCACCTGGTCATCCAGATCCTTGCCGGAGAGGCGCACCTCCTCCACATCCGCCCGCATGGGCATTTCCGCCTCACTGCCATCCGAGCATTCCGGCGCCTGCTTCTCGGCGGGAATTCCCAGTTCCTTGGAAAAGGCCCCGCCTTCCAGCCATTCCGGCCAGCAGAAAAGCGAGCGATCCGCCGCCGGGCGGCCTGCCCTTTCCAGGGCACGCTGAAGACTTTCATCAAGCCAGGGCCGTCCTCCCTGCAGGGCCATGCCTCGGGCTTTCACCCAGGGTCGGCACTCAGGGGGAGTTGTCTCAAGTGAGGGAAGTCCAAGGGCCGCGTGGGCCTCGGCGCGTGACAGCAGCGGCGCCATGCCGGGCCATTCCCCAATCAGCAGGCGTCGGGCGAGAGCCGCCTGTCGCAGGCTGGCAAGAAAGCGTGCTCCGGCACCGGGCTCCGCCGGGGGACCGCCCAGCGCCAACATGCGGGCACCCAGCAGGGAGAAGGCCAGCAGATGCTCCATGGCCACCTCGGGCGGGAACTCTCCCTCCAGACGAGCCGGCAGAAGCAGGGCGCCAGCCTGGAGTCCGCCCGCGCCACGGGCCGTGCTCACCTGACAGGGCCAACCGGCCACCACCTGGATGGGAAGGATGAGGCGCGGCAGGAGGGCAGAGACATCCACGCCACCGGCATACCCTTCCGGCCCCTTCCAACGCTTCCAAAGAGCGCGCAGACCGGTGAACAGCCCCTGTTCCCAATCCAGCTCCAGGCGGGGCGCAGGGCCCTTCCCTTCGCCGCCAAGGGACCGGCGTGATGGTGATGGGTGCAGGATTGGCCTGCCGCTTGCTCCATGCATGGCGGGCCTCAGAATGCCAGACGCACCAGGTCGCGCAGGCCGCGCAGCAGATCCGCATCGTCACTCAGCGGCTCCACCAGGGCGGTGTCGCAGGCCATGCGCGGCGCCATGCCCGCGTGGATCAGGCGGGCGGCGTTCACCAATAGACGCGTGGAGGCGGGTTCGGCGAAACCCAGCTCCTTCAGGCCGCGCAGTTTGTTGCCCAGCACGGCCAAACGCTTGGCCATGGCGGCATCCACGCCGGTTTCACCCGTGAGGATGCGGGCCTCTTCCTCCGGATCGGGATAAGTGAAACTGATGCCCATGAAGCGCTGCCGCGTGCTGGGTTTCAGCTCCTTCAGCCCGCGCGTGTAGCCCGGATTGAAACTCACCACCAGCATGAAACCGTCGGCGGCGCTGACCTCCTCGTCGTGGCGCTCCACGAACAGGGTCCGGCGATGATCCGCCAGTGGATGCAGCGCGGTGACCACATCAGGGCGGGCCTCGATGAGTTCATCCAGGTAGAGGATGGCTCCCTGGCGCAGGGCGCGCGTGGCGGGGCCGTCCTGCCACACGGTTTCGCCGCCCCGGATGAGCCAGCGGCCCAGAAGATCCGTCACACTGGTGTCGTCGTGGCAGCACACCGTGACCAGGGGCCTGCCCAGGCGGGCGGCCATGTGCTCCACCAGCCGGGTCTTGCCGCAGCCGGTGGGGCCCTTCAACATCAAGGGCAGGTGCAGGGAAAAGGCTCTCTCGAAGAGTTCGCACTCTTTTCCCGCAGGATGATACCAGGGAAGGCTTTGGTGCAGGGCCATGGGTTGCATGGCGTCCTTTCTCTCCAGTGTGCCTGGAGTGCTAGAAAGGTGGCCGGCGGAGGGTGAAGGTGTGAAGCCCCCCCGCCGGCACCTGGATCAAATCAGGAAATGGATTCCATTTCGGGCGCTCCCACCTGGTCATCCTTGGGCAAACCATAACGGATGAAGTTCCAGATGAACAGGCCAATGCCCGTGCTGAACAGCGTCGCGGCCAGGATCAACCCCAGGAAGTGCACATGCAGGGCCTCCTGCACTTCCAGGAAATCCATGCCCACCAGACGCTCCAGATAGACCTGGGCCACACCGGCCACGGCGAAGGCGCCGGTCATGCCAATCATGCCGATGTTGCTGGTCCAGAAGGCCCAGTCCGGAATCCAGCCGTCGAAGAGGCGGCGACCCGTCATCTGCGGCATGGCGTAGGAGATCAGGGCCAGCACCATCATGGCGTAGGCTCCCCAGAAGGCCAGATGGCCGTGCATGGCCACCACAAGGGTGCCGTGCGTGTACTGGTTCACCTGGGGCAGGGTGTGGGCGAAGCCCAGGAAGCCCGCGCCCACAAAGCTCATGATGCCTGTGCCCACGCTCCAGAAGAGGGCCACGCGGTTGGGGTGGCGGCGGCCGCCGCGACGGCTGAGCGCCACGGTCCACAGGGCCATGCCCAGGAAGGCCAGTGGCTCCAGCGCCGAGAAGACACCGCCCACGATGAGCCAGTAACGCGGCGCGCCCATCCAATAGTAGTGGTGGCCGGTGCCCAGGATGCCGGAGAGGAAAGTGAGCCCCACGATGATGTAGAGCCACTTCTCCACCACTTCGCGGTCCACGCCCGTGAGCTTGATGAGCAGGAAGGCCAGGATGGAGCCCATGATCAGCTCCCACACGCCCTCAACCCACAGGTGCACAACCCACCAGCGGAAGTAACTGTCGAGGACATGGTTCTGGAATGTCCACATGCCCGGCAGGTAGAGCAGGGCCGCGCTGAACAGGCCGCCGTAGAGCACAAGGCCCGTGGTGGTGAAGCGACGCCCCTTCCACACCGTCATGCCGATGATGTAGAGGAAAAGCAGCACATCCACCACGACCAGGTAATCAAGCGGCCGCGGGATTTCCAGGAACTTGCGGCCTTCCCACCAGCCCACATGGAAACCGGCGATGGCCACCAGGCCCACCAGCACCAGGGCCGCCCATTGGATGATGGCCAGCTTCACGCTCCACAATTCGCGCTCGGCCTCCTCCGGCAGGATGTAATAGGCGGCGCCCATGAATCCCGTCAACAGCCACACCACCAGGAGGTTGGTGTGCACGGCGCGGGCCGTGTTGAAGGGGATGAAGGCGTGCAGACCGTCCAAGCCCATGTGGGCGAAGCCCATGATGAAGCCGTAGACAAGCTGCAGGGCCAACAGGGCCATGCTGGTGGCGAAAAAGAGGTAGGCCACCTTCTGGGATTTGAATTTCATTGGGCGCTTCCTTTCGCGCTGTTCACGGCCCGCTCAGCCGCCGCACGCAGGGGCGGGGCAAAGGGGAATCCATTGGTGTCCACTTGTCCAATCCAGCGCAGGAAGGAAATCACATCGGTGATCTGTTCCTCGGTGAAGTTGTAGTGGACCATTTTGCGGCGACCGGGGTAGAAGGCCTGAGGATTGCGCAGGAAACCCCGCACCCAGTTCTCGTCCCGCCGCTTCAACACTTGCGTGAGCTCCGGCGCGTAGTAAGCGCCTTCGCCCAGGATCGTATGGCAGCCCATGCAATTCTTCTCATCCCAGATCATCCGACCACGCAGGGCACTGGCGTCCAGATTGGCTTCGCCACTGCGCGCAGGGGTTTGTCGGATGGTATCCAGGGTCAGGCCCAGGAAGACCACGCTGAAGAGCACGGTGCCCCCTAGAAAGAAGAGTCGGGCTTGGGATTTGGAGAGCATGCCGCCTCCTTTGGTTTATAAGACTTCAAGACCCTTTTGTCCTGATTTTACCCCGAGAGTAGCATTTTGGAATTTGGACATCAAGATCTGATTCTCGATTATTTCACCCGCGCACCGGTCCGCACACACCAAGCCGAGGACACAATGATCTCCCAAACTGCGGAATACGCCTTGAGGGCCATGGTCTTCCTTGCCGAAAACCCCGAGGGTGCCCACCCGGTGTCTCGCATTGCGCAGCACACCCAGGTTCCCGCTGGTTACCTCTCCAAGGTTTTGCAGAACCTTGTGAAGGCCAAGCTCGTGGTCTCACAGCGAGGGTTGAAGGGGGGATTTCGTCTGGGACGCCCCGCCGCGGAGCTGAGCCTGCTGGACATCGTGAATGGCGTGTCGCCCATTGAGCGCATCACCGCCTGTCCCTTGGGGCTTGCCCATCACTCCAGTCGGCTCTGCGCCCTTCACCACCGTCTGGATGAAGCCATTGGTTCTTTTGAAGGCTGTTTCCGCACCACCACGCTGGCGGATTTGTTGGAAGGCCAGGGCACCTTCACACCACCCGCCTGATCACTCTCCCTCGACCACAGGCGGATTCAACTTCTCACGCAGTTCATCCACCCGGTAGGTGGTGAACTCGAAAGGGTTGCCCCAGGGATCCTCGAAGTAGAGCGACACCGCCAGCCCGTGATCCACAAACTCCACCGGGGACACATGCTGGGCCAGGCGTTCCCGCCAGGCGATTAGGGCGTCCGGCGAGCAGCGCAAGGCCACCACCGAAGCCCGCCCCTGGGGCGCCCGTTCGAAGAGCGCCAGATGCAAGCGGTGACGGCGATCCTCCAGCGTCAAGGGTCCGCCTTCCTCAGCCCAGGGCAGCAGGTCCGGCACCACATCCATGCCCAGCACCTCCGCATACCAGGCTTGCGCCGCGGCGCGGTCTGCCACTGAAAGATGGACATGATCCACCGCATCCCAGCCCGGTGAGACTTCGCGCCCACGCCCGCGACGACGACTGCGCGCGCGGGGAGATCGGGGCCTGCGGGGCACTTTGGTGGAAGGAATCTCCTGGCCCGCCTCCACCACTTCATCCAGCTCCAGGCCCAGCGCCGGCCACACACACATGGCGGCCCAGGCATCATTGGCTGCGTAGTGGATCTGGGCATCGCTCAGGTTCTCCGCCGCCCAGTTGGAGGTGGTGATCTTCTTGGACTTCACCAGACGGCGCCCGTAGATCATGGCAATGGCCGCGCGCGCGCCGATGGATGCGCCGTGGCCCAGGCGGCGAAAAACGGTGTTCAAGTCCACCAGCGCGGCGGGCTCCACGCCCAGGGAGCGCCGGATCTGCGCGCGATCGCCATCCAGCCCGAAGCCAAGCTTCACCAACTCCTCATTGCACAGGAGTTCGGCGGCCAGGGCGCGGGCCATGGGATGGTGCATCTGCAGGATGAAGGCTTCCGCACGAGTGGCGAACTGGATCACATGGGGTCCGGCGCTCACTTCACCGGGAAAGAATGTGGGGCGCGACTCGCTGTCGAAGCCCACCACGCGGGTGGAGCACAAGCGCTCGCGGGCCATTTGCGCGTCCTCTTCCGAGGCCACCAGATGGATGCGTCCACTGTCCAGGCAACTGAGCAGTTCCAGCGTGGCCACGCCTTCACGATCCGGACGTGTCCACTGGTGTGGATCCATCTTGGACAAGCTGGAAATCAGGCTCATGGGCGCGGCCCCAGCGTGGGAAAACACTCTTCAAGCAAGTGATGCACGCATCGCTCCAACTCCATCACGCCCTCCTGATAAGCCGGCCAGGGCTCCTGCACGAAATCAAAAATGCCAGCGTCGTTGCGCAAGGCCGCCTCCGGGTGGAACTCGGTAATGACATGCACTCCAAGGCGCACCAGATCCCCATCGCCACCCAGCTCGTGCAGCACTTCCTCGCAGTGGTGGTACTCCATGCCCACAATCAAGTCGGCCCGGCGCAGCAGCACATGGCTCATGCCACGGCTGCGATGGGCTCCAAGATCCACGCCGCGTTCCGCCATGGCGCGCAGGGTGAATTCCGCCGCGGGCTTCCCGGTAATGCCCAAGGTCCCGCAACTGCCCACCCGAACATTCAGGTGGCCGCGGGATTCCAGCCAGGCCCGGGTCATCCCTTCCGCAGCCGGACTGCGGCAGATGTTTCCCGAGCACACAAAGAGCAGACTGCGCAGGGCGGCCTCGCCAAACATCAGCGCCCCAGTTCCCTGGACAGGATCTCGCCAAACCCCACCTGATCGCCCAAGGCGCGCCAGGGCACCACGAATTCATACGCGCCGTCGGCAAAGGAGCCAACTTCATAGGGATCCAGCACATAGAGCAGACCCGCCTCCGTGGGCAGTGCCTGCTTTAATCGCTTGGCGGGAAGGCCCTTCCAGTTCTTGGCCTTGGCATCCTCTGATCCTAAAAGGCGCAGGTGGCCGGTGGTCTGGCGCCGCAGGCTTTTCTCCAGATCCGGCGACCAGGACAGAAGCTTGTCCACGGTGACAGGCAGCAGCGAGCCGCCCTTCCAAATCATGGCCACAAGCTCGCACTGATGATTGGGATGGGTGCCACCGGTGAATTCCAGCCGGTTGTGCCGCAGAGCCACCATCACCGGCGTGGCCCACTCCACCCGCCATTCACCTTCAAGGAAAACCGGCATGTCGGGGTCCAGGAGCTCAGGATCCTTGTTGGCGTCCACGAACTCCTTCATGCTTGTTTCGGCGCGACGCCGCAGCTCCTGGCTCAGGGCCGTGCCCCAGGGCACTCCACCCACGCGGGGAAGACATTCCTGCGCGCTGATGCCGGGCAATTCGCGACTGAGCGTGTCGGTGGTGAAGGAATAACTGGGCAGGTGCAGGCGCGCCTGGGCGCACACGACGCCCAAAAGGAAGACACCGCAACCCGTCGCCAGACGCAGACACCGCATCATGTTATCGCTCCATTGTGGATGGTGGATGAAATGCCCATGCCGGTGGCCAGCCAGGCGGCTCCCCCAATGAGGGCGATATCCGCCAGGGCGAACCAGCCTGGATGAGGAATGGTCAGCAGATTGGCCACGGCACCCGCCACCATGACCAGGCCCACCACCAGCGCTAGACGCGATCCGGCTGGACCTCCCATGCGTCGGGCGGTGAAGGCCCCGGCGAAAGTCCCTGCTGCATGGGCAAGCAGCACCATGAGAATGGCGGAAACGGGAAGGGATGCCAAGTAGGTCGCGAAAGCCTGTGGATCCTGGGTGGCGGGCGGCGGCGGCGCTGGCAACAAGGCATGTCCCGCGCGCTCCACTGTCATGGTGAGCGCCATGGCCACGCCCAGACCTGCGGGCAAGGCAAGGATGCGCTTCAGATTCCAATCCATGACCGTCCTCTTTGTCTAAGTGTCCAGCAGTCCGCGCAGCTCGAAAAGCATGCGCATGGCGTCCAGTGGCGTCATGGTCTCCAATTCCGCCTCGCGCAGGCGCTGGCGCAAGTCCTGATCCGGCGCGCTGAACAGAGCCAGCTGCGTGGACCGGACTGGCTCCGCGGTCTGGGGGCGCTGCTGCAGCGTGGGCGTGGCGTCCGCGGCATAGGTGTGCCGCTCCAGCTGGGTAAGCACCTCACGGGCACGCAACAGGACCTCCCTGGGCAGGCCGGCCATGCGGGCCACATCAATGCCATAGCTGTGGCTGCAGCCTCCCGGCAGGATGCGCCGCGTGAAGAGGATGCGCTCGCCGAATTGACGCACCTCGATGTTGGCGTTGCGCAAGCGCGGCAGGCTTTGCTCCAGATCCACCAGTTCGTGGTAATGGGTGGCGAACAGGGTCAGGGCGCGACGACCCGGCGTGTTGTGCAGGTGCTCGGTGATGGCCCATGCCAGGCTAAGGCCGTCAAAGGTGCTGGTGCCGCGCCCCACTTCGTCCAGCAGCACCAGACTGCGGTCCGTGGCGTGGTTCAGGATGAAGGCCGTCTCGTGCATCTCCACCAGGAAGGTGGACTCCCCGCGGGCAAGGTTGTCGTTGGCGCCCACGCGGGTGAACAATTGGTCGCGTAGGGGCACGGTGGCCTGGGCCGCTGGCACGAAGGATCCCATGTGCGCCAGCAGGGTGATCAGCCCCACCATGCGCAGATACGTGCTCTTGCCGGCCATGTTTGGACCGGTGAGAAGCAGGATCTGCTCACGCTCGAAGGAGAGGGTCACATCGTTGGGCACATAGCGCTCCCCGGCGGGCAGGACCTGTTCAATCACCGGGTGGCGGGCCTGACGCAGGTGCAGCTCGCCCACTTCAACCACATCGGGGCGGCACCAGGAGCCCCGCCGGGCCACTTCGGCCAGGCCGGCCAGCAAATCCAGCTCCGCCAGCAGGCGCGCATTGCGCTGGAGGGTTGCGTAGTGCGGGCGCAGCCAGTCCACCAGTTCGCGGAACAGGCGCTCCTCCAGCTCCAGGATGCGTTCCTCGGCATGGAGAACCTTGTCCTCGTACTCCTTCAGCTCCTCGGTGATGTAGCGCTCCGCATTGGCCAGGGTCTGGCGGCGCTGATAACGGGCGGGCACCCGATCCAGATTGGAGCGGGAGATCTCCAGGTGGTAGCCGAAGACCCGGTTGTAGCGCACCTTCAGCGTGGAAATGCCGCTGGCCTCCCGTTCGCGCTGCTCAAAGGATTTCAGCCAGTCCTTGCCGCTCTCCAGGATCTCCCGCAGTTCATCCAGCCCCGCGTGGACGCCGTCGCGGATGAGGCGGCCCTGGTTCACCGCCAACGGAGGGCTGTCCACCAGGGTCTGGTTCACGCGGCTGATGACATCGGGCAGGGGATTCAGCGCCTGGGCCAAGTCCTTCAGACGCAAGGCCCGGGTGGTCGACAACAGCTCCAGCAGGGCGGGAACAACCGCCTGGCCTGCGGCCAGCGCGCGCAGGTCCCTTCCATTGGCCTTGCCCGTGGAAAGCCTGCCCACCAGACGCTCCTGATCCCCCACCGGCTTCACCAGGGTCTGCAGGCGACTGGCGCGGCCTTCCTCCATCAAGTCCGCCACCGCTTCCTGACGCAGGTGGATCTCCTCCAGTGTGCCGGGAATGCTCCACAACCAGGAGCGCAGCAGACGCCGTCCCATGGGCGTCTGGGCCTGGTCCAACACGGAGAGCAGGGTGGGCCCCTGCTCGTCGCCGGACAGGGTGCGGGTCAGCTCCAGGTTGCGCCGCGTGGCGGGATCCACCAAGAGATGGCCCCCCAGATCATGGCGCAGAGGCGGGCTGAAATGCTCCAGTGGGGATCGCAG
This sequence comes from uncultured bacterium, assembly GCA_903910645.1. Classification (GTDB taxonomy): domain Bacteria; phylum CAIWAD01; class CAIWAD01; order CAIWAD01; family CAIWAD01; genus CAIWAD01. The sequence continues at coordinate 17,003 of CAIWAD010000079.1, forward strand.
GTTTTCCCGCGCATAGGAAAGCAGGGCTCCCGCACAGGCGGCGGCGTGGGGAAGGTCCTCCAGGCCAAAACCCTTCAGGCTCTGGGCATGGAACTGTTCCAGCAAATCCCGCCGGGTGGAGGACTCGTCAAAAAACCAGTCCTCCAGACGGGTCCGCACGGCGCCGCCCACAAGCTCCGCCAGTTCACGCGCCCGGGGAGCCTCTTCCTTGGCCAAAGTGCGCGGCAGGAGCAGCTCGGCCACATCCAGGGAGGCCATCAACAAACCCAAATCCCTGGGGCTGTACTCCCCGGCATGGAATTCTCCGGTGGTGACATCCGCCCAGGCCAGGGCCCAACCGGCTCCTGCCTCGCAGATCGCTGCCAGGAAATTGTTGCGCTGGGCGCTGACCACCACCTCGCTGAAATTGGTGCCGGCGGTCACCACCTCCACCACATCGCGTTTCACCAGCCCCTTGGCTTTGCGGGGATCCTCCACCTGTTCGCATACCGCCACGCGGTAGCCGGCCTTCACCATGCGCGCCAGATTGGGCTCAATGGCGTGGTAGGGGAATCCCGCCAATGGGACATCCTCACCGCCCTGCTGGCCGCGGCTGGTCAGGGCCAGGCCAAGCACCTCGTGGGCGGTGCGGGCGTCCTCAAAGAACATCTCGTAGAAATCGCCCATGCGGTAGAAGAGCACGTGTCCGGGATGGCGCTGCTTGATCTCGCGGTACTGGCGCAACATGGGCGTGGAAACGCCTGAGGGCGTGGAAACGCCTGAGGGCGTGGAAGAGCCCGCGGGCGGGGGGCCATCCGGCACCGCCGGAAGGGACACCAGGTCCTCACCGGAGGGCATTGGACGGTCATCATTCACTCCGTGGTCCATTTTCTGGCTTCCACTCACGGCCGCACCACCCGATAATCTTTCAACCTGCCAGCCTTCCGCAGACGCTGCGCCTCGCTCTCCGCCTTTTCCTGGGAGGGCAAGGGCCCCAACTGCACTTTCCATAACCCATTCTGCCGCAGGATGCGCGATGCCAATCCGGTGCGTCCAAGCGCTTTCAAGGCATCACCGGCTCCCTTTTCCGTGGAATAGGCTCCGCATTGCAGCCACCATCCGCCGCTGTCCTTCACGGATTCCGGCGCGGTTTTCAGGTTCTTGACCGTGGACGGCAGGGGACAGGTAAAGGGCTCACCGGCCAGCAGCTTGAAGCGCTGGCTTTGCTGGTGAAGGCTGTCCGTCCACCCCATCACGCAACTGCATTCGCACATCAGCCGCAGGGCTTCCACGCGCATCCAGGCCGGTGCGGTGGAGGCCTCCAGCCTGCCCATGTCGAGGAGCACGCGCAGGGCATCCTGCTCCTCCAGTGTCCCGGCCAGCAGGGTACCATGCACATCGCCCTGGGCTTCGCGCCGCATGCGGGCAGCGTCGCCACTTTGCCAGGCCTCCCGACTCAAGGCGGCATGGCAGACAGGCGCAAGCAGCAGGGCCAGTCCCATGCACAGAGCACCCCGCCGAAGCGGGGTGCCAAGAATCTGGAATCTCGAAGTGCCCATGGATTGGCCCCTGGGAGTCTGTCGGCTTTGGCCCTTCGTGGTGATTCGCGCATGATCGAGAAGGAATCTTCGAACAACTCCACCCGACAGAGGCGATGCCGACCGCGAAGCGGCCAGGTCTGGCAGACTCCTAACTCTCGCTGGGCCGCTCCAGGCTTTCCCAACTGTGACAACTGGGACAGCGGAAGTGGAAGTCGTCACCCTCGTGGCCACAGCTGCGGCAGCGCCACACCCGGGCCTTCTTCATCAGGCGGTCGGCCATTTGCACGCTGAAGTCCACCAGTTGCTGGGTTTGGCAGGCCCTTGCCAACAGGCGGATCAGCAGGCGAGCCAGGCTCAAGGAGCCCGGCACCTTCTCCAGCCCGCTCTCCAGCACGCGGATGGCGTCCTGGAACTCGCCCTTGCGCTCATAGAAACCCGCCAGGGCCAGATAGGCATCCGGGCGCTCGGGGCGGGCACTGATCACCCGGGCGTAGAACTTCTCCATCTCATCGAAGCGTCCACTCTCGAAGTATACGCGCTCCAGGCGATCGAAGACCAGATCGGCGCGCTCCGGGCACTCGAAGGGCAGCTTCTCCCAGTACTGGATGGCCTCCTCCACACGATCCTCGCTCAGGTACGAATCCCCCATGAGGATGTAGGCGGCAGCGTAGGTGGGGTTCAGCTTCAGGGCGTCCTTCACCAGGATGCGGCCGGGACGGCCCTGGCCCTCGTCCATTTTGCACCGTGCCTGCTCCACCAGGATCTGGCTGCGGCGCTGGTTTTGCTCGCGGCCGGAGACGGACTCGATGACCTTCAGGGTGGAAAGCGCCTCTTCCCATTGCGCCTGGGATTCGAAAAGCTCAAGCCGCACCACCAAGGCCGCCACATTGCGACGGTCCGCCTGCACGGCCTTCTCCGCCGCGTCCTGAGCCTCACGCAGGCGACCAATCTTGCGCAAATCCTTGGCCAGCTCCAGATGAATGCGCGAACGATCCGTGCCAGAGAGCCCCTCGCGCACGGTGAGGTCGCTATGGATTTTCATGGCGCGCTGCAGATCGCCCAGCTCGCGGTGCACACGCCCCAACTGCTCATAGGCTCGGATGTTGTCGCTGTCCGCCTCGGCGGCGCGCTTGAAGCAGCGGGCTGCTTCCCGCCAGTCCCGGCGCACCATGGCCTCCAGGCCGTCCACGAAGGGATCGCCACCTTCACCAGTTTCGCGCCTCTTCACCCAGCGCCAGGCCAGGGCCAAGCCCGTCAACAGGGCCACCAGCAAAATCAGGGTGTCGGTCATCGCTCGGTGCTCCGGCTGGTGGTGGCGTCCAGATCCTCGCGCTCATAGTCATAGGGCGGAAGATCCAAAGACCCGGGGCGGGGTGTTCCCACCACGGCGGCATCGGCGCCTTCCAGTTCGTTGTCATCCAGGATGGACTTGTTGCGCAGGCTGGTCAGCTCAACCTTCAAATCCTTGTTCTGGCGCTCCAGTTGATAGATGCGGCGGCGGAACTCGATGGAGCCGATGAAAGAGACCACCGCCCAGATGATGATGCCCACGGCAACAGAGAGGAGCACCACCACGGCCAGGCTTACCGGCTGGGTGTGGATCATGGGAATGGCGGGCAGGGTGAGCACAACCTGGTCCAGGTTGCTGGCGGCGAAGATCACCGCGTAGATCATGAGCAATAGCGTGAGGAGCCAGCGAATGAACCACATCATGCACCTCGCGGTTGGTTCAAGGCGATTGTTGCGGGAGTAGGCGCGGGGCCTTGTGGCGTCCGCCCCTCGATTTGTGTCACCGCGCCTCTCAAGGTGAAGGAGCTGACCTCTTCCACACGGGCCGTCACCATGACGCCCGGCTTCAGGCGCGGGTCGGCGGGAACCACCAGAACACGGTTGCAAGTGGTCCTGCCCATGAGTTCAAGGTCACTTTTTTTGCTGGTCGATTCAATCAGGACCTCGTATTCCAGGCCCTGGCAAGCTGCCGCCTTCTCCTCGGTGATGCGCCGCTGCAGAACCAACAGCTCCTGCAGACGGCGGTTCTTCTCGGTGGGCGGAACATCGTCCACCCAGCGGGCGGACGGCGCACCCTCGCGCGGGCTGTACTCAAAGGTGAAGGCGGAGTCGAAGCGCACGCGCTCAACCAAGCGCAGCGTATCCCGGAACTCCTCCCCAGTTTCCGTAGGGAAGCCCACGATGATATCCGTGGAGAAGCCCATGTCGGGCATGGCGGCCCGTGCGCGATCCACCAGCTCGGCGAATTCCTGGTGGGTGTATTCCCGGCGCATCAGCTGCAACACGCGGTCGTTTCCCGCCTGCATGGGCAGGTGCATGTGCTTGCAGACCTTCTTGTTGCCCGCCATTTGGCGGATCAGGGCCTCGCTGAAATCCTTGGGGTGGGGGCTGGTGAAACGGATGCGATCCAGGCCGGGCACCTCGGACACCGCATGGAGCAGCTCCGGAAAGCGCGCGCCATCGGCGTGGCCGGCATCCACCACGGCACCTGGACGCCAATCCGCATCGCGGTAGCTGTTCACATTCTGCCCCAGCAGGGTCACCTCGCGGAAGCCCTCGGTGGCCAGGCGCCGGCACTCCTCCACAACGCTGGCCACGCCACGGCTGCGTTCCCGGCCCCGGGTGAAGGGCACAATGCAGAACGTGCACATGTTGTCGCAGCCCCGCATGACCGTCACCCAGGCATTGACGCCTTCCCTGCGGCTGGGATAGATGTCCTCGTAGTTCTCCGTCCTGTCCCGCCGGGTAAGGATCACCTGAGCCTCGCGTCCCACCACCAGGTCGCGAATGGCGCCTGGCAATCGGCGGTATTGGTCCGGCCCCATGATGAGATCCACATGGGGCAGGCTTTCCGCCAACTTTTCGGACAAATGCGTGCTCATGCAACCCAAAACGCCCAGGATCATGTCCGGGCGTTCCTGCTTCAGCCGTTTCCAGCTGGCCAATTGGCCAATCACGCGCTGCTCCGCACCTTCGCGCACGGCGCAGGTGTTCACCAGCACCACATCGGCGCCATCAATCTCCGGCTGGATGACATGAGCGTCGTCCTGGAGCAGGCGGGACACCAGCTCGCTGTCGGAGACATTCATCTGGCAACCGTAGGTCTCGATGTAAACCTTCAGGGAATCGTGGGCCACGGAAGTCCTTTCCTGGGATGTGGGCGGCCAAAATAGCATCGCGGACGCGGCCTCAGGCTTGGGGAAGCGCTGTCCAGCGTTTCAACAAAGCCAGTCCAAGGGCCAGGATGGGCGGACCGATGAAGATGCCCGTGAACCCGAAGGCCGTTATTCCCCCCACCACGCCCAGCACCACGGTGAGCATGGACAGGCGGCTGCCACGGCTGATGAGATAGGGCCTCACCAGGTTGTCGATGCTGCTGATGACAAGCAGGCCCCACAACACAAGAAAGATGCCGCGTCCCCAGTGTCCCTGGGAAAAGAGCCAGACACTGGCTCCTCCCCACAAGAGCGGAGGACCAGCCGGCACCACAGAAACGAAAAATGTGGCCGATCCCAGCAGGAAGGCCCCCGGCACGCCGGCAATGAGAAATCCCGCCAGGGCCACAAGGCTTTGGGCCAGTGCCGCGCCGAAAAGGCCCTGCATCACGCCCGTGACCGTGGCGCGGATGGTCTCCAGCAAATCGTTCCCCAGGCCGCCAGCCAGCCTGGCCATGGCCGCCTGCAGCATGCGCTGGATGTGTTCGCCGTCCCGGTAGATGAAAAAGCCCACGAAGACGGCGAAGATCATCTGCAACAGGCTGCGCCCCAGCGCGGCGCCAAGTGCCAGCAGCAGTCCACGGGCCGGGTCCCAGAGCTTGGACAGCAAGGCGGCGGCTTCATCGCCACCGGCCACAACGGTCTCCCAGTAGTCGGCGGACAAATCACCCACCACCGGCAGCTCGCGCAACCAGGAGGGCGGCTGAAGGGAGATGCCGCCGATGTAGGGGCGCATGGCCTCGAAAGCCGCCCCCGCCTGATCGGCCAACTGCACGGCAAGCAGCGCGGTGGGGCCGATGATGAGCACGACCATGGCCAAGACCATGATCAGGGCGGCCAGACTCTGACGCCCCCCCAGGGCCGCGCGCAAGCGCTCGAAGAGGGGCCAGGTGCTGAGACAGACCACGCCCGCCAGCAGGATGGCGGGGAGGAAGACGCGCAGCACCGCCAGGGCGCCCAAGGCCAGAAGCGCGATGCCCGACAGCCGGATGAGGCCGATCATGCGGGCGTCCATGGCTGCGTGGGATTCTCCTCCCAAGGGGCCGGGAGTGCCCTCTTCGCTCATGCCTTCACAGGCATGACATGGATGGCCTTCACCATGAGGATCACCTCGTCGCCTTCCTTCAGGCCCAGGTCCTCCAGTGACTCCGTGGTAAGAACGGAGGCCATTTCAGCAGGCGCCTCAACCTGGAACTTCACCAGGGACATGATGTCGCCACTCTTCACGGTGCGCACGATGGCGCGCAGTTGATTGCGGGCTCCAACCTTCATGGGCTACTCCTGTGGATTGAATGCCAGCCCAAGCTTGTGTTTCCCCAGTGGCGGGGCAAGGGCGGGCGCAGGCTTTCATTGTGGCCACCACGGTTGAGCCAATTCGATGCTTCCCTTCAACGCGTGGAGGCAAATCGTCTGATTTCTTTCAGATGTTGTCGCATCCAACTCATGAGGCATGGCATGGATCACTCCAATGGCACGGTGCTGGTCACCGGCCCCACCAGCGGAATTGGCCGCGAGATTGCCCGCCAGTTGAATGCCGGCGGCTTTGATCTGGTGCTGGCCTGCCGCGACCAGGAGGCTGGGGAACGAGTGGCGGCGGAGCTGAGACAGGATAGACCCGGGGCCGCCATCCGCGTGATGCGGGTGGATGTGTCCAGCGCGGACGGCATCCGCCAGCTGGGGTCCGCGTTGCGCCGGGAGGCCATTCCCCTGGACGCCCTGGTGAACAACGCCGGCATGCACGCGGCCCAGCGGCGCTGCACGCCGACCGGCGTGGAGCTGACTTTCGCCACCAATGTGCTGGGCTACTTTCTGTTGTCCCTGGAACTGCGGGATCGTCTGGAGACCGCAGTGGCAATTCGTGGACAGGCACGCATCGTGAACGTGGCATCCACCTTCGCCACCACGCCCGACCTGGAGGATCTGCAGTTCGAGAGCAGGCCCTTTGTGGGAAAGGAAGCCTACTCCCAGTCCAAGGCCTGCAACCGCATGCTCACACGGGCCCTGGCAAGACGGCTGGAAGGCAGTGGCGTTACGGTGAACAGCATGGCGCCGGGGTTGATTCAAACCGCGCTCTTTCGTGAGACAAAGCCCTTCACGCGACTGATGGTGCGCATGGCGGGTTTCTTCTTCGGGCGCACGGTGGAAGAAGGCGCCGACACGGCCGTGTGGCTCACCACCAGCGGGGATGTGAAGGGGCGAAGCGGCGGATTCTACAGCAAGCGGCAGGAAGTCGTCTGCGCATTTGCCCATGAGCCGCGGGAGGAGCGCTTATGGACCTTGTGCGAATCCCTTGCAAGCAGGGAACCGTGATCAGGGACAATGGGTGATGGCCAGCGAGGCCCCTGAGGGCCATTCCCTCAGCAGTAGCGTTCCCGTGGCCGAGGCTGGGAGCTGAAGAAGGAAAGGCCCGCGGCCTTCCGTGGGGGGCGTCCACAAGGCCAGACGCTGCCCGAGCAGATTGCAGATCTCCAGAGGGCGCGCCATGTGGTCAAAGCGCACCTGGCGGAAAGCGCCGCCGGGGTTGGGCCAGATGTGCAGAGCCGTGGACCATTCCAGCTCCTGCAGACCTCCATGCGCGGCTTCCTCCGTGTTCACCAACACAAGCCACTCCCCCGCCCGCACCGCCGTCAGGCTGTCGCAGGACAGGGGCTGGCACTCCACTCCATCAAGCAGGAAGGGGCGGGGCGAGGCGCAGGCTTCCAGCGCGCCGCTTGCCTCGACCGGCATGGCAAGCCAGGAAAGCCCGGACAGTGCTTCCGCAGCGGGTGGAATATCCGCACCGGGATGCAGGGCAAGCGCCTGGGAGCGGTGGACGGGCAAGGCCGCCGCCAGCTCGGGAACGCGCCAATCCGTGATGGCGGGATTCCCAGCCTGCAGCAATTCCGCCAGAACCCGGGCCATGTCCGTTTGGGGATCCGCCAAGCGCTCCAGGAGCAGGGGCCAGCAGCGCTGCGTGGCGTCCGCCTGCCGCAGGGCATCACGGCATGGCGTCCAATCCTCGTGCAGGAGATGTTTCACCATGGCGCCCGCGCCGTATTCCCGCAGGCCGTCCGTGGCGTCCCAGGGCGTGTGCAAATGCTCCAGCAGGTGGGGCAGATAGCGCCAGGCCCAATCGTCGTGGTCAGGAAAGCACTGGTCCTCAGCCCAAACGGCACTGGCCTCGTAGAAGGCCAGATCACGCAGGTCGGCGCCCTGGGCGAATTGGACAGCGTGAAAAAGTTCATGGGCGCAGGTGGCGTCCAGTAGCAGATCGGCCTGGCCGCCCCAGCGGCTGAAATCCGTGTCAAGCTGGATCCAGGTCAATCCTCCCGTGCCGTCCAGCTCAAAGGGCAGCGTTGTGGCGCCGGGGGTGGATTGGGGCAGGGCCAGCACAGGGTAGGCGCTGCGCGGTCCCAGCGGGATGTCCCACATGCCGGGCAAGCGGCTGAAGTGGCTCCGGGCGCTGTCCAGCGCCGCCAGGATGCGGGGGACGCGGTCGGCGGGCAAGGCGCTGTCTCCGGTGGAATTCCAGTGAAGGGCGAAGAAGGCGCTGGGGCTGGGCGTGATGTGCTGGAAGCTCGCGGCGACAGGGCGGTCCTTGTGGATGGGAACGGGAAGGATGCAGGATGCGGCGCGGGCAAGGGTGGCACAGGATAGTGCAAGTAGGATGGGCAAAGCGTAGCGTGCCCATCCGAACAGGCGGCGCGAACTCATTCCATACCCACAGGAAGATCGTAGACAGGCGCTTGCCGCCCCCAGTCCGCAGGGTAATGCCCCAGATCCATCCAGGTGAGGAAGGTGCTGAAAGCCCAGTCTCCCGGGCGCGAAGCGAAGCCATGCTTCACGGGATCATAGTGGATGAAGTCCAGGTGGGCCATCCAGTCTGCCTCATCGCGGATGGCGTGCTCCCAGAAGCGCCTCTGCCAGATGCCGCGTTCCCGTTTGCGGGCCTTGGATGCACTCACAAGCCCGCCCTCCAGGCCACGGGAGAACAAACTCTTCAACCGCATCCAGCGCAGGCTGTAATCCGTGTCGCCTGGCGGCAGAGTCCACATGGTGTGCAGATGATCGGGCAACACCACCCAGGCATCCAGTTCGAACGGGAAGCGGGACTGCACCTGAGTCAGTGAGCACAGCAGGCGGTCGTAATGATCCACGAGCAAGGGCTGCCGATCCTGCGTGGTCACCGTGAAGAAAAAGGAGCCGCCGGGTATGCGTCGTCTGCGATAGTTCATTCGTCCGCCCTGCACGCGGGATGGGCACGCGTGCCCATCCTACTTCACAAAACTCACGCGCCGGAACTCCCTGGCCACCCGCCCTTCCCCATCAACCACCACCGCCTGCACCACATAGACCCCACTGGCCAGGCCGCTGAAATCCAGCGGCACGGCATTGTCCCCCACGCGCGCCAACAAGGGCGCGCTGGCCAGGACGCGCTGCCCCAGCAGGTTGAAAACGTCAATCTCCAGGCGCCCGGCGACAGGAGCCCTGTAATGAAGCGTGGTCACGGGATTGAAGGGATTGGGAGCCAGCCGCAAGTCCATGGCGGGAAGCACGGGGGCCGCCTCCGCCGGGCTGCCCGGCAGGCTGCCCGCCACCGGTAGCAGGAGCACCTCGTCCACCGCGGCGCCATAGGCCCAACTGCCCTGGAAGTGGAAGGCCACCCGCACGCTGTCCCGGCCCGCGAAGAGCGACAAATCCAGGCTGCGCGATTCCCAACCAAGACAGGCATCCGGCTCCCAACCAAGTGTGTCCGAGCCCGCCATGGCCAGAATCTGGAGAAGACCTCCGGCACCGGGCTTGTACACCTGATCCCAGGCAAGGAGCAGGCCCCCGGCCATTTCCCCCGCCGGTGTCAGGCGCGCATCCACCCACGGGGAGAGCAACCAGGCGTCCTGGACCAAGGGTCTGCCGTCGGCGGTGAAGCGTCCCCGTCCGTCACTGTTCACCACCGCGAAGCGGCCGCGCAGGGGCACGGTGAAATTGGCCGAGCTTACATGCTCCTCCAATGTCCAGGACAGGGAATCCGTCGCCCCTTCGCCCACCACGCTGCTCCAGCCATCCTCCAGGCTGTCCGCCTGAAAAGCGGCGTGAGCCACTCCCGCCCACACGGAGTCCGGATGCCAGATACTCACCGTGAAGGGGATCACCAATTGATCCAGGCCGCTGTTGTGGTGGAACAGATCCAGCACCAGGGAATCCGCGTAGCTGCCCAGGTAGCGCGTGGTGTCGCCATCCACCGCGAACAGGGATTTGGCGCCCACAAGCGCTCCCAGCGTGTCCTCCGGAGAGGCGCTGATGGTGGCTCCCTCCACCCAACTGGTGGACATGACGAAAGGTGCCTGGGGCCGGTGACTGATCACGGCCTCCAGCAGGGAATCGGCGTGCAGGTTCCACAGTCGGAAGGGCCGAGTGCTCAAGGAGTCCTGCCGCAGCAGGCCAAAATCCATGCGCAGGTAAGGGGGCTCAATCACCCAGTCCATGGGTGGCAATGCCCAGAAGGATGCGGCATCGTCCACCAACAGCACAAAACGGTCCTGGGACAGGCAGCGCACGGCGAAATACCACAGTCCGCCCTCATCGGGATCCACCTCGTGGGTGAAGGATTGCCACTCAGTGGGAGCCGCCTGCACATGGGCCAGGCGCTGAAAATCCGCCACGCGGGTGGACATGTCTTCCGCGGAAATGGGAACATCCACATGCAGCGCGAGAAACTCCACATCCTCGGGATAGGCGGGATCCTGGCTGCGATACCAGATGGTGAAGCTGCGCCGCAAACTGTCCGCACGCAGGGGAGGCGTGACCAGCCAGTCATCGCTGGCGCTGCCATCGCCGTTGAAGCGGCATCCCAGGCTACAATCCCCGGCGCGGGC
>CAIWAD010000080.1 GCA_903910645.1 uncultured bacterium
CGGCCAGGGAGTGAAGGCCCAGGTCCAGGACGGCCGGCTGGAAACGCAGGCTTTCCTGCGGCAGGAGCTGGGCCCACGCCACCACGGGCGCAAGCAGAAAGAGAATGGCGAGGCGGCGCATGGTTCCTACCTTTTCATGAAGACAGACGGGCGCTCAACATAGCGCTTGCGGCCTTCCCGCAAGCTCCTCAGGTCGCCCACCCCACATTCCAGCACCTGGAGTTCCATGACGCGTTCCGCGCCCCATCCCGCCTGTCGCCCTCAAGGAGTCTACCGGGCCTGGTCCCTGCAGGGGAATCGCAGGGCGGCCAGTCTCGGCAGAATCCTCTTTCCACTCCTGGCCGTGTTGGTGGGATTGGGAAACTGGGCATGCTCCTCCGGCGGACGCTTCGACACCGGTGAGCTGTTGCCCCTGGGCGAGGGCGAGGACGCCAAGGCGTTGTGGAAGGCGGCGGGCTATGATGTGGTGGACACGCCTCCCGGCGCCCTTCCCGAAGTGCCCGCCTGGCAGGGCGGGGCCGGCTTTGACGCCCTGGCGGACAGCCTGGGTTGGGAAACACGCGAAGACTATCCGCTGGACACGGATTCCAGCGCCACGCCCGGCGGGAAGATCCGCATCAGCATTGCCGAGTACCCCGCCACCCTGCGCAGCGAGGGCAAGGATTCCGCCACCGCCTTCCAGCAGATGATGATCCAGGCTTGCTACGAGAGCCTGCTGCGCATCAACACCACGGACCTGGGCTACCAGCCGGAGTTGGCCAGCCACTGGAAGGTGGTCTTCACGGAGGATGGCGGACAGGAGCTGTGGTTCCGCATCAATCCGGAGGCGCGCTGGCAGACCGGCCAGCGGGTGACCGCACAGGATGTGGCGGCCTCCTGGAAGCTGAAGGTGGATGAAGGCCTGCTGCGCCTGGGCGACGCCGTGATCTACCGGGAGTTCAGTCCGCCGGAAGCCGTGGGCCCCTATCTGGTGAAAACCCGCACCAAGGCGCGCAGCTGGCGCATGCTGGCGGAGTTCGCCACGGAGATGCGCATCTATCCGGCGCACATCATTGGCGCGCTCAGCGGGCGCCAGTACATGGAGCGCTTCCAGAACAGCCCCCTGCCCGGATCCGGCCGCTACATGGTGCGCGAAGAGGATTTGCGCCAGGGCTTGAGCCTGACCCTCACCCGCGTGGCGGACTACTGGGACCGCGCCAACCCGCGCAAGCGGGGCGAGTGGAATTTCCACCAGATAAAATTCGTGGTGATTGGCGACGACAACCTGGCCAGGGAGCGCACCAAAAAGGGCGAGCTGGACCTGCTGCTGGTGACGGAGGCCAAGTACTGGGTGCGGGAACTGCTGCCGGAAAAGGTGCAACAGCTTGAACGCGGCTGGATGGTGAAGCGCAAGGTCTACAACGACCAGCCCAACGGCCTGCAGGGCTTCGTTTTCAACACCCGCGAGGCGCCTTTCAACGACCTGCGCCTGCGCCGCGCCTTCACGCTGCTGCTGGATCGCCAGACCCTCATCGACAAGCTCTTCTACCAGCAGTATGTGCACAACGACAGCTAC
>CAIWAD010000081.1 GCA_903910645.1 uncultured bacterium
AAATCCGCGTAGACCTGCAGGCTGTAGCCGAAGAGCGCCATGAGATTCTCGAAGCCCGTGTGGCGCAGCGGGTCCGAGAAGACGCGGTCGATGAAGTTCACCGCCATGTAATCGCCAATGAGGAGCTTCTTCCCCAGGCCGTTGAGGATCCAAAACACCGCCATGCCGAACTGCTGGCGGTCAAGGCGGTATTCCTGGTAAATCTGCGGGATGAAGTCCGCCGCCCGCACAATGGGGCCGGCCACCAGCTGCGGGAAGAAGCTCACATAGAAGCCGAAGTCCACCAGGCTGCGCACGGGCTTCAACTTGCCACGGTACACGTCGATGGCGTAGCTCATGCAGTGGAAAGTGTAGAAGCTGATGCCCACGGGCAGGAGGATCTTGTTCTCCACGAAATGCGCGTCCCAGGCGGCATTGGCCCAGCGCGCCAGATAGTTCACCGCCTCCAGTTGCGTGCCCACGATGGCGTTGATGTTGTCCACCACGAAGTGCGCGTATTTGAAGTAGGCCAGGACCAGCAGGTTCACCGTCACGCTCGCCGCCAGGAGCAGGCGCTTGCGACTCCTGTCCTCCGTGGCGCCACTGACGCGGGCCAGCGTGTAGTCCATGGAGATGGAGAAGAAGAGCAGGCCCACGAAGAATCCGCTGGTCTTCCAGAAGAAGAAGAGGCTGACGGCGAAGAGCCAGGCGCTGCGCCAGGGCTGGCGCCGGTAGACCAGGGCGTCCACCAGCAGCACCAGAAGGAAAAAGCCCCAGAAGAAGAAGCGCGTGAAGATCATGGGCTCGGCGGGGTTGTAGCCCAGCAGGCCCTGCCAGTCCAGCGTGCCCATCAGCGGCCCCCATCCACCGGGCGCAGGCCGCCCGTCAAATCCCGCACCAGGGCCGTGGCCAGCAGATCGCCCAACAGGCGATAACCCTCGCGGTTAAGGTGCACCAGATCCGGCCGGGCCAGATCCTGCTTGCGCCATTCCTTGATGCTGCCCAGGCCGCCCATGACGCCCAGGGCATCCCACATTCCCACGCCCTGGCTGGCGGAAAGAGTGGACATCACATCGCGCACCAGCAGACCATTGGCGTTGGGCCGCTTGCGTTTGCGGCAGCTGTCCGTGTTGGTGGTGAGCAGAATGGCGCAGTCCGGCGCCGCCTGCCGCACACGGGCGATGAGCTGCTCATAGTTCATGCGGAAGCGTTCGGGATCGAAGTCCGGGCCGTGGGCGTCGTTGATGCCCAGTGAAAGCACCACCAGATCCGGCCGCAGCAGGGTCAGATCCTCCACCAGATGAGGCCGCGCCAGGGCCTGGGCCGTGTCCGCGCCATTCACGCCAACACTGTGCAGCACGAAGCCTGGTTCATCTGTTTCCAGCACCAGGCCGTGCAGGGTGAAGCGCGTGCGGCTGCTGTCCGCGGGAAGCAGGCGCAGACGCAGCGTGTCCTGCTCCTGGCTGAAGGTGAAGGTGCTTAGGCCGCGCAGACTGTCCCGCTCACAGTGGACGGTGCCGCCGTCCGGTGTCCAGGCCTCCACCACGCGGCTGCTGTCACCCCGATGCAGCACGCGGGCCCGGGAAAAGCCCATGCGCTCCGTGGGTGGCGGAGCATCCTCTCGCAGGGCAAGGGTCAGCGTGGCGCCATTGTCCCAGGTGCGCACGGCCCGTCCCGCCAGGCCGTAGCCCAGCGAATCGCGACCCGTTTCACGATCCAGCGC
>CAIWAD010000082.1 GCA_903910645.1 uncultured bacterium
CGGCACGCGCTTCTCCAGCATGACATGGGCCATGCCCTTGGCGCTCTCGCTCATGACCACATCAAAGTGCGGCGTGGCACCGCGAATGATGGCACCCAGGCAAATGATGGCGTCCACTCCGCCCTTGTCCGCCAGCTTGGCAGCAGCCAGGGGAATTTCGAAGGCACCTGGCACACGCACCACGGTGACCGTGTCCCGGTTGCCGCCATGGCGCTCGATGCAATCCAGCGCACCTTCCAGCAGACGCCCGCCAATGAGGTCATTGAAGCGCCCCAGCACAATGGCGAAGCGCCTTGAGTCGGCGCGCAAGTGTCCGTTGATCTCAATCATGGCCGTTTCCTTCTGAACTGTGCTCGATGGGGATGATTTAACGAAAAGCAAGGGTTGGAAAAACGCGGTCGAACAAAGCTCCGAATCATCCAGAAAGACTGGACTTAGAAATAATTTCGCAGTATCCTTGTGCAAAGAATTTTACTTCGAATCTGGTTCTGCTTTCACAGGTCCACGCCCCAGCATCCTGTGGCGGAAAGGAGTTGTAGATGAAGATTTCGAAACGCTGGTCAAACATGTCAACTACTTATATTTCAATATTTTTCACTATTATAGTTTTGAATTTACCAATTTGCGCCACATCTAACGCCGCGCAACAAGAAGTTAATACTGATGAAGGGTTTAACAAGGCTTGCGCTTTAATTGAATCTAATTCGAAAGATGGAATTAATGAAGCATTAAAACTGTTAAAAATCTCAGCAAAAAATGGCAACCTTAATGCCGCAAGTAAAGTCGGAGAGATTTACTTTAGCAAGAAAAATTGGTTTTACAATATAATTGCCATTCAATATTTGTCGAAAGGTATCAAACAGAATCATCCAGAGTCTTGTGTAGCCATGGCTAATTTCTATTTGGACAGAAAAAAACCAAAAATCAACAAGGGGCTTGAATTTTTAGATAAAGCCGATTATAACCAAAACGGATATGCAAAGGCAAATCTGGCGAAGTTCTACAGCAATGCTAGATTTGGCAAATCAAATGACTCGTTGAGTACTGAATTATATAAAGCAGGATCAATGCTTGAAGACAAAATTTGCATGTTTGAATATGGGAAGCTCTTATTCGATCAATCTGAAAGCACCGTTTTTGAAGGTGTTAAATTAATCCAATCATCGGCCAACAAAGGCTACATTCCCGCCACGAATTATATGCAGCATATTTCCGACAGCCTTTGTGCATTGAATGAGAAATCATTCATGAGGCAATATGATGCTATCATTTATCTGATTGAAAACAATGAATCAATGCGAACCAACCTCTTGGAAAAGTTAGCATTGTCGATGATTAGAACAAATGATGAAAGACTGGAATCAACACTAAAGGATCTCGAAGATGCTGGAATAAAAACAGGTTTTGATTTATGCAAGGAAATCTTGGCAAACAAGATTGATCTATCGAACAAGCAAGTTATGCATAACTGCTATTTGGAGAAAATTGAATCTGGTGACTTAAACGCTATTTGTGGGTATTTAACAGATTTCACAAACGGCAGCTTTAATGATATGAATTCAAACTACATAGATCTTTGTCTTTCATCTGGTGATGAATGCTGCTTTCCTGAGTTTGAGGACATCAAAAAATTGCTATCCATTACAATAATATACAAACTGAACGAACACATAGGGACTGACTCATTCGAATCCATAGACATGGAAAACAACCTGTTTAATAATATTATTGTAAGCGACAGTAATATTGATAATTGCGTCTTAGTACTTAATAAACTGACAAAATACAACAGTAAGGCGCTATTAAAGACTCTATTCTGCACCTATCTACTTTACGATTCAAATGTCATCAAAGAGAGTGATCTTGGAGAAATTTCTACAAGTGTGAGGCAGCACAAGAGGTCTGATTATGTTCAAACACGTGATGAAATCATCAATGATGTAATATCCACAAATAGAGTATTAATTAAGAGGGAGATTCAAAGTCCATACATTTGGATGGGGTCAGAAGATTCGAATCTGAAATTTAACTATCAAATAAACAGCAATGCATTTGACAGATCGTTAAGTATTATAAGATTTTTTTCTGGCGATATAGACTCTATCGAACATGTACTCTCGAAGTTCTATTTAGCCAAAGGCGTACTTAATTCGAAGGATAAATCAAAGTGCGAAGAGTATTTCAATATGTCATATTATTACGCATCTCAAGACAGCACCTTTTTAAATTGTGAAACTTATGCGCTTTTGGCCGCTCTTCATTCAATCAACAATTCTCCATACTTTGACTTATCTAAGGCCAGGTCTTATATTCTCAAAATGGATGGAGGAATTTGTGATCCAATCCTTAAGAAGTTCTTTAAGGAATCAATAAATAATGAATCTGAATCACAATTGAGCGTCGAAGATGTGGCGTATCTAGAGAAGGCCGCAAATTCAGGTGATATTGATAGTGCAATAAAACTCGGCGCCATTTATTCAAATAAAGACGGGAAAAGCTATAACCTTACAAAGGCATTACATACATATCAATTGGCGGAAAGAAAATCGGGAATTGCATGTTATAGAATTGCTAAGATTCATAATGAGTTCGGCGACCCTTTGGACTTTGTACTGGAATACCTCTACTCCGCTCAATCGCTGGGATATGACGCGGATGATTTAATGAGTCTTATCAGCGAACTTGAACACAAATTAGATCGTGATAAAGTGGGACAAGCCTCCCAGCGTGCCATGGAGCGTACAACGCCATAACCTACATGTTCAGCATGTGGCCCAGCTTGTTCATTTTCGTGCGAAGATAGTGCTCGTTGAAGGCGCCATGCGGCACCTGCAAGGGCACGCGATCCGTCACTTCAATACCAAAGCCCTTCAGCCCCACAATCTTGCGTGGATTGTTGGTGAGCAGCCGGATGCGACTTAGGCCCAGATCCTGCAGGATTTGGGCCCCAATGCCGTAATGGCGCAAGTCCGGCGCGAACCCAAGACGCTCGTTGGCCTCCACCGTGTCCGCCCCTTCATCCTGCAAGGCGTAGGCCTTCAGCTTGTTGGCCAAGCCAATGCCACGCCCCTCCTGGCGCATGTACAAAACCACGCCCACCCCCTCCTCGGCCACCATGCGCATGGCGTGGTGCAGCTGGTTGCCGCAGTCGCAGCGCATGCTGCCGAAGACATCCCCCGTCAGGCACTCGCTGTGCACGCGCACCAGCACGGGCTGCTCCGCAGCGGCGGGATCCCCCATCACCAGGGCCAGATGGTCGCGCTTGTCCACAGGGCTGTAGAAGTGGTGCATGGTGAACTCGCCCCACGGCGTGGGCATGCGCACCTGGGTACGCTCCAGCACCTGGCTTTCATGGGCGCGGCGCCAGGCAATGAGATCCTCGATGGTGATCATGCGCAGACCGAAGTTCTCCTTCACACGCAACAGATCAGGGACCCGCGCCATGGTGCCGTCGTCGTTCATGATCTCGCACAGCACTCCCACGGGCTGCAATCCGGCCAGACGCGCCAGATCCACCGAGGCCTCCGTGTGCCCGGCGCGCTGCAGCACGCCACCGCGTGCGGCCATGAGCGGATGGATGTGGCCGGGCCGCGCCAGATCCGCGGGCTGCGCCGTGGGATCCGCCAGGGTCTTCAGGGTAATGGCGCGATCGGCGGCGCTGATGCCCGTGCTGGTCCCCTGCCGGGCATCCACACTCACCGTGAATGCGGTGGCGTGGAGGGCGGTGTTCTGGCCCACCATCAGCTCCAGCTCCAATGCCTGGCAACGCTCGCGGCCAAGGCTTGCGCAAATCATGCCGCGACCATGCTTGGCCATGAAGTTCACGCGCTCCGGCGTGGCGGCCTCGGCGGCCATGATGAAATCGCCTTCGTTCTCGCGGTCTGCATCGTCCACCACAATGATCATCTCGCCCTGGGCGATGGCGGACAGGGCGTCTTCAATGGAGTCAAACACGCGGATCTTCCTTTCGTCAATATCCAAGGCGGGACAAGGCGTCCATGCCCAGCGAGTCGCCCGTGTCCCGGGCGGCGCCTCCGTGGGCGAGCAACTGCTCCACATACTTGGCCAGGCAATCGAATTCAATGTTCAACGCGCCACCTGGACGCAGCCCGCCCAGCAGCGTGTGTTCCAGGGTGTAGGGAATGAGCGCCACCTGAGCGCGGCCCTCGCCGCCCTCCTGTCGGGCATGCGCCGCCACGGTAAGGCTGACTCCGTCCAGGCAGATGGATCCCGTGCGGGCCACATAGCGCAGAAACTGCGCGGGAAAGGCCACCTCCATTTCCATGCCCAGCGCTTTGCGATCCAGCCGCACAACGCGGCCCGTGCAATCCACATGACCCTGCACCAAGTGGCCGCCCAGCCTTGTGGACAGGGTCAGGGCCCGTTCCAGATGCACGCGCATGCCGGTTGCCAAAGCCCCCAGCGTTGTCTTGGACAAGGTCTCGCCCACCGCCTGGAGCTCCACCTGGCCACCGAGGCGATCCACCTCCACGGCTGTCAGGCAGACGCCATTCACCATCAGGCTGTCCTCGGGCTTCAAATCCTCCAACACCCTGGCGGCCTGAAGACGCAATCGCCGACCGTCCCCGTCACTGCGCAGGGCCTGCACAAGCCCCATTTCCTCCACAATGCCCGTGAACATCAGCAATCTCCCTTCGGCCGCCAGACATGCCATGAATCCGCGCCAAGTCTGCGCGACAGGCCAAGCCTCCACTCCGACAACAGCGTACCGCCGGGCATTTCCACGCAAGGCACGCCTCGACCCAACAGAAGCGGCGCGGTGACAATGTGGATCTCGTCCACAAGGCCCGCCTCCAGGAAGGCGCCATGCACCTTGGCGCCGCCTTCCACCAACAGGCCGTCCAGTCCCAGCGCCAGGGCCTGGGCCATGACCCAATCCAAGGGGGGATGGGAGGAAGCATGCACCGCCACGCCCACTCCGCAGGCCTGCAGGGCCCTTACTCGTGAAGCCGGCGCATGGGATCCGCACAGCACGGTGAGGGCTTGTTCCCCGGCGCTGCGCACCAGCCGGCTTTCCAGCGGCAGCCGCGCCCGGGAGTCCAGCACCAGGCGATGCGGTGCGCGACCCTGGATCTGTCCTTTGGGAAGATCGAGCCCCAGGCGCGGATCGTCGGCCAGCGCGGTGCCAATGCCCACCAGCAAACCCGGATGCGCCGCACGCAGCCGAAGCGTCTCCAGGCGACTCTGCGCTCCGCTGAGCAGAGTGCGCGCCCCCGCCATGGCCGCAATGCGTCCGTCCAGGCTCTGCGCCCACTTCAGCGTGATCCAGGGACGCCCGCGCTCCATGCGCCGGAAAAAGTTGCGGTTCAGCTCACGCGCCTCCCGGGCCAGCAAGCCGCTGTGGGTCTCCACGCCGCCCCGCCGCAAGGCCGCCAGCCCCTGTCCCGCCACAAGAGGATTGGGATCCACCGTGGCCACCACCACCCGCGCGATGCCCCGTTCAAGGATCAGCTCGGTGCAGGGACCCGTGCGACCATGGTGGCAGCAGGGCTCAAGGCTCACCACCAAATCAGCGCCACGGGACAGATGTGCCGGAATTCCACGCAGGCACTCCACCTCGGCGTGCCCGCTCCCCGCCCGGCGATGGAAGCCCTCCGCCACCACTTGGCCATCCTTGAGAAGCACGGCCCCCACCATGGGATTGGGGGCGGCGCCGCCACGGCCCAATTCGGCCAGAGCCAGGGCGCGGCGCATGACGGCGGTCCAGAGGGAGATGGGCGCTACGGACATGAAGGCCTCGCGATGGGCGGGGCGGAAGGGCAGGCCTTGGCGCGGCATGCGCCCGCACCCAGTGGGCACAGGAGCATGCGGGTTGTTGCGAAGGCCGTCTTCCTCTCATCCGGGCTCTCACCGTCGGCGTCCGGATTTCACGGACTCGGCCCCGCGCCATGGCCCATGCGGGCAAAAGGCAAGGGGTTCGCGGGCTGTCACCGCCGGCTGGGACTTTCACCCAACCCCGGAAAACGACTTGGAACCGCGCAGAAGTTAGGTCGGGGTGTCCACTTCCCCAAGCCCATGGAAAGGGCGCCCGTGGGCGCCCTGACACTGCATGAGGATCGGCATCAGGTTTCCTGGTCCAGGCGCTGTCTCACGCGACGCGCCAATTCCGCCGCGCTGAAGGGCTTCTGCAACAAGGGCGTCTTGGCGGGATCCAGACCGTAGCGGTCCAGCGAGTCATCCGTGTAGCCGCTCATGAACAGGACCCGCAAATCGGGGATGCGCGCCGTCAGGACGCTGGCCAGTTCCGGCCCGCCCATGCCCGGCATGATGACATCGGAGAGCAGCAGATCGAAACGACCCTCCTGCCGATTGACCAACTCCAGCGCTTCCGCCGCGCTGGCAGCCGCCACGACCTGGTAGCCAAGAGAGGAAAGGATGCGCCGGGTGACTTCCCGCACCGGCGGCTCGTCCTCCACCAGCAGCACATTCTCCTGACCCGCGCCCGAAGGTCCATCGTCCTTGCCGTCCTGGTTGGCGTTGGCCTGGCTGGCGGCGATGGGCAAATAGACATGGAAGGCCGTTCCCGAACCCGTGCGGCTGAACACATCGATGAAGCCGTCGCTCTGCTGCACAATGCCCAGCACCGTGGAGAGGCCAAGACCCGTGCCCTTGCCCTGCTCCTTGGTGGTGAAGAATGGCTCGAAGATGCGGGCCTGCACCTCTTCGCTCATGCCGCTGCCCGTGTCGCTCACCGTCATGCGCAGGAAGCGTCCTGGACGACTGTTGGGATGGCTGCGGCAGAAATTCTCGTCCACTTCCGCCGGACGCAGCTCGATGTCCACATGGCCGCCGCCGTTCATGGCGTCGCGGGCATTCACCACCAGGTTCACCACCACGGATTCCAGCTGGCTGGGATCCACGCGCACCTTGGGAAGGTTGGGCGGCAGGCTGGTGGCCAGCGCGATGTCTTCGCCAATCAAGCGGCGCAGCATCTTCTCCAGGCCGCGGATCACTTCGGCCATGTCCAGGGTGCGGGGCTCCAACACCTGCTTGCGGCTGAAGGCCAGCAGTTGCCTGGTAAGCGCCGCCGCCCGCTCTCCGGCATCGCGGATGTCGCCCAACAGCATGCGGTGCGGATCGTCCGCGCCCATGGAGTTGATGAGCATCTCGCTGTAGCCGTTGATGACGGTAAGCAGGTTGTTGAAGTCGTGGGCCACGCCACCTGCCAGCTGGCCGATGGCTTCCATTTTCTGGGACTGGCGCAACTGCATCTCCAGCCGCATCAGATCCGTCACATTGGACCAGCTGCCCACCACTTCCAGGGGCTTGTCCTGGGAATCGCGCAACACGCGCCGCTCGTCCCGCAGCCAGATGTACTCTCCATCCTTGCGCCGCAGGCGGAAACTCACGGTGCTGGCCTGCTCGTTCAGCAAGGAGGCTTCCGCCTCCTGCAGGCGCTGCCGGTCCTCCGGATGGACGCGCTCCGACCACCAAGCGGGCCCGATCTCATCCACCGAGAAACCGGAGAGCTGAAGGATGTTCTCGCTTATCCAGGAGGGGAACCAGCGTCCCGCCGTCATGCGCAGGGTGTAGATCACCGCGGGGCCCAGGCTTACCACCCGCTGCAATTCCTCCTGCAGGCGCCGGCGCACAATGAACTGGCCAATCTGCCGTCCAATGGCCTCCAGGGACTCCAGCAGTGGGGCATCGGGCTCCGCCATGGGGCGGCAAATGAAATCCAGCACGCCCATCACTTCACCTGCATGCTCCACCGGAACACCGAAGGCGCAAGTAAGGCCGCTGTGGGTGGCGGCTTCCCGCCGGATGTAGTTCTGGTCCCCGGCCACATTCATCACCACCAGGGAGCTGCGGCTTGCCCATACCCGGCCCGGCAGGCCTTCTCCCGGCTCGAAGCGGTTGTAGCGGGTTTCACCCACAATGCCGCTGTCCGCCAAATGGTCTCTGCACCACAACTCGCTGCAGCGCAACACGCCTTCCTGCCGCTCCACGGTCCACAGCGCGCCAATGTCCCAGCCTTCGGCCTCACAGAGCACTTGCACAACCCTTCGTGTGGCCTCTTCCAGTGTGGCCGCCTCCGCCAGCACCTGGCTGATGCGCGCCTGGGTGGCCACCCGCTGCTCCGCCTCGGCACGGGCCGTGATGTCCCGATCTACCCCGCGATAGCCCACCAGCTGGCCTTCCGCGTCAAGAATGGGGGCGCCACTAGTCTCCAGCACCAGACGACGCCCGTCCCGCCGACGGACCACATTGATGAGGCCGGCGAAAGGCTCTCGACGCCGCCAGATGCCGCCAAAGGTTTCCACCGCCATCACGGCGACTTCCGGATCCATGAAATCGGTGGGCGAGTGGCCCAGCACCTCATCCGGATCCCAGCCGAAGAGTTCGCGGGACTTGGGACTGGCGTAGGTGTAGCACCCCATGGCGTCCAGTTCCCAGATCCAGTCGTAAGTGGTCTCCACCAGGTCGCGGTAGCGGGCCTCGCTGGCGCGCAGGGCCTGCTCCGATTCGTGGCGGGCCGTGATGTCCTGGGTGGTGCCAATGAACACATGCAGCTTCCTGTTGCTGCTTGGGGGAGGGCGATAGGTCTGTGCGTTCACCAGCAGCCACCGGTAACTGCCGTCCGCCTGCACCACCCGCAGTTCCAGCACGGCCTTGAAGTCAGGATCATCCTGCATGGTGCGCATGGTCCGTTCCACCATGGCGCGGTCATCCACATGGACGCTATCCAGCGGATGTGGCCAGCCCACCAATCGTTCCGACTGCTGGAAGTGGGCGGCCGCTCGTTCATCCATCTGGAACTGGCCCAGATCCAGATCGTGCTGCCATGTCCCTTGCCCAGCCGCGTCCAGAGCCAGCCACAGACGCTCCTCGCCCTCACGCAGCGCACGCTCCGCCTGTTTGCGTTCAAATGTGGAGGACAAGAGGTTGGCCACCGCCTGCAGCACATG
The DNA here is from genome assembly GCA_903910645.1 of uncultured bacterium. Lineage (GTDB taxonomy): Bacteria > CAIWAD01 > CAIWAD01 > CAIWAD01 > CAIWAD01 > CAIWAD01. The sequence continues at coordinate 8,931 of CAIWAD010000082.1, forward strand.
GACCTCTTCCGTGGTCCATTCCCGGGCTTCCCGCACCGCGTCGAAGCCCACAAAGCCCTCCAGGTGCTCCTGGCGCAGGATTGGAAGCACCAGCACGGACTGGATGTCCTGGGCCTGAAGCATCTCCTGCTCGGCGCCGGCCTCCGGGGGCATGTAAGCCACGCGCGGAATGTGGATCACCTCGCCACGACGCAAGAGCTCCATCCACCACGGCATCAGGGAGGTTGGAAGCGCCTGCAGATTCGCCATCTGGGGATCCACACCGTGGGCGCACCATTCATGCGTGTTGCTCACCGTGTCGTTTTCCGCGTCCAGGATGAAGATGTAGGAGCGGTCCGCGCCCACCAGGCGGCCAATGGCGCTGATGGTGTCCTGGATGGCCATGTCGTAGCCATCGTCCACAAGGGAAAGAAAGCGCGTGGACACGCTGGCGATGGTGGCCAGCAGCTCCATGCGACGCTGAAGGACACTCTCCGCCTGCTGGCGTTCCGTGATGTCCCGACTGATGGAGAGCACGGAAACGGCAGTGCCGTCCTCGTCCAGTTCCGGCTCCAGGCGCACATTGTGGGTCACGCGGCCCTGGGCCCCGTTGAAACTGTAGACGCCTTCCCGGGACTGCCCGCTGTTGAAAACCGCCTCGATGGCGTCCTCCCAGAAGCGGCACTGGGCCTCGGGAAAGCCCAGCTCCCTCATGGTGCGCATGGTGAAGCGCTCGGATGGAATGTCGAAGGCCAATCGGGCATTGTCCGTCACGAAGAGGATGCGGCCCTTGCGGTCATGGCGCATCACTATGTCCGGCAGCCCCTCCAGCAGCGCCCGGTGGCGCTCCTCGCTTTCGCGCAGGGCCTGGTTGGCCAACTCCGCGCGGTCGCGGGCCGCCACCATGTCCTCCATCACATTCAGTGTGCTGGCATGGGCCTCCGCCAGGTGCTCCCGGTGGGCGCGCAGGTCAACGGTTTGACGCTCCAGCTCCGTCGCCAGCTGGCGACTGGCATCCAGGGCGGCACCGCGCTCCTGGATCTCCCGGGTAAGCTGCTCGCGATGCTGCTGCAGCTCGCTCTCCATCCGGCGCCGCTCCGCCACCTCCTCACGCAGGTTGGCCGTGGCCAGGGTCAATTCCCCAAGCAAGCGTCCATGCTCTTCCGGAAGCAATTCCGAGGGCTCTGCTCCCTCGCCAATGCGCAAGAGCTGAAGCTGCCTTTCCAGGAAGCGCCGGTTGTCCTCATCCAGCGGCAGGGCGCTTTCCGATTCGTCCAGCAGACTGAAGAGACGGTCTTCCAAGCTGTGCTGCTTGACCCTGGCCCCCCACCTGCCGGTGGCCGTGTGGGCCATTTGCCACAGCATGTGGGAAAGGCGCCCCTGGCCCAGTTGCTGGGCCAGGACTGAGGCCCGTTCGCAGGCGAAGGCCTGCCAATGGTGGAACTGCTCTTGCGACGCTTCGTCCGCCGCCTTCAAACAACACTTCAGCGCCTGTCCGGGATCGCCATCCAGACGCAGGAGTTCCCCCTGCAGCAAGAGCAGCTTGTGGGTGAAATTGGCCGACGCATGCGTGGCCCACACCTGGAACAGCTCCAGCGCGGAGACAAGCTCCCGGCGCCATGCCATCTGGGTCTCCGGATCCTGTTCCTCCATGAGCAAGGCATGGACAAGCTGCCTGGTCACCACATGCTCTGGCCAGGGCAAGAGACCCTGAGTTCCCACGGTGAAAATCAGCGGATCCGCCGCATCCACCGCCTCCAGCGCCTGGCGGTGGTGCCCCAAGTGCAGCAGCATCTGGGCGCGCAGGATGTGGTGGATGCACAGCACCTGGATGTTGCCATGGCTTTCCAGCACCCGCACATGGTCCTGAAGGAAGGCGCCCTCCGCCATGTCCACATCCAGCGATCCTTCCAGCACGCGGAACAACATCAGTCCGCCCTCCAGCAGGTCAATGGCCCACTGGTTGGTGCGAGTGCGGCTGAAGTGAAGCGAATCCTCCGACTCGTGGATCAGCCGTGCCAGCGGCCATCCCTGGAAGAAACGGCAGTACATGTTGTGGCCGTAGGCGTAGGCCGCGTATTGCAGGTTGCCGGAGCGCAGCCCGCTCTCGCAGGCTTTCTGGTACTCGTCCGACGCCTGGCGCATGGGGTTGTACCAATGGCTCAGGGAGCTGCCATGCATCAGGTGGTAGACGCTGAGATCCGACGGGGCGGTGAAGATGTTGGCCATGACGCCGTCCGCCAGCCTGCCAAACTCCCGCGCCGTGGAGTAGTCCCTGTCCACCCAGCCCAGCAATCCTCCAAAAGCCGTGTGGCTGTAGCCCACCTGGGGGACATGGCCATGTTCCAGGGTCATGTTCACAACCATGGGCACAATCACGGCCCACAGGCGCTGATGAGAGCGATAGCAGGGCGGCCCCATGGTGATGAGGATGCGCACGGCCATGAGTTTCATGGGATCGCTCATGGCGGGCAGGGAAAGAAAATCTGTTGCGTTCCTTTCGCCCAGACGGCGGCGCACCGCGGCGATCTGTCCGTCCCGCTCCTGTTCGAAATCAGTCTCGGGCAGCTGGATGTCCACCGCGGCCAAGGCGCGGCGGCCGGCGGTGATGGCTTCGCTGTAACGGGCGGTCAAGGTCTGCTGGAGGATCAATTGACACAGGATATCCGCCTGGTCCAAGGGAGTACGGGCATGGGCCACCGCCTCGTGGATGCAGCGCTCCGCCTGCTGCCGATCTCCCTCCAGGAACTCCGTCTCCGACCAGCCCTTCAGCAGCCGCAAGGCCAGACCATAATGGCGCGTCCACAGCGTGGACTTGAAGGCCGGATCATCCAGAAAGGCAGCGGCGACCCGGTTGAAGTGCAGGGCGGCGCGGTAGGAGGTCGCCAGCATGGAGCGGCGGGCGGCGGCCACATTCAACTCCACCAGACGGATGCGCTCCGCGTCTTCATCGATGAGTTGGCGGCCGGTGTTGAGATGGTCCGTCACCTCCAACAGGCGGGACTCCAGCTCTTCCTCGGACAGGTGGGACAAAAGCATGCGTCCAATGCGCAAGCGCAATCCGGCCACGGCGGATGGCGCGATGAGGGCGTGGGCTGCTTGCTGGACCCGGTCGTGCCGGAAGCGGTAGCGCCCAAGGGATAGCGGCGCCCCCGGGGACGATGCCTCCACCGGGACAATGGCACGCAAGGCAAGCGCACCTTGCAGGACCTCCAGGCAACGCGACGGCGATAGGCCGCTGGCGCTGGCGAGAAGCTGCAGGTCGAACAGGTTTCCCAGGCAAGCCGCAAGAGAGAGCAAGTCCTTGGTGGCGTCTGGCAGGACGCTGAGCAGCTGGGCGAAGAGCTGCACCACATCGCCTTCCACCAACTGGCTGGAGTTCCACTCCCACACGCCCGCGGTGGCATTCCACCACAGGCCCTCGCCTTCACTCATGTACTCCAGGAAGGTGCGCACGAAGAAGGGGTTGCCGCCCGTACTGCCGTGCACATGGCGCGCAAGGCCCGGCAGATCCGTCACCGCGGGGGGCAGTGTGTCCTGCAACAACTGCGTCACATCGGGAAGCAGCAGGTCGCGCACCTCCACCCTGTACACATGGGAGGTCTGCCGGCGCAGGTCCTCCAGGCAGGCGGGGAAGGCATGCTCCCCTCCCACCTCATTGTCCCGCCAGGCCAGGATGATCAGGATGTAGCGCAGCGTGCTGCCCAGTTGCAGCTGGCGAATGACCGCCAGGGAAGCGCTGTCCGCCCACTGCCAGTCGTCCAGGAAGAGCACCAGGGGGCGCTCGGCGCGGCACACAGCCACCAGGAAGCTGCGCACCACATGGGCAAAGCGGTGGGGCGCTTCAAAAGGACTGATCTCCGGCACAGGGGGCTGGGGGCCCAGCACCAGCTCCAGCTCCGGGGCAAGCTCCGTGATCAGGCGACCCAGGTCTCCCACGGCGACGCGGATATCCGCCACCACACGCTCTCGGTCAAGGGAGCCCATGGCCAGCAGCTGCCGCCCAAGCTCGCTCAAAGCTTGGCAGAGGGCGAAGAGGGGGATGTCCTGCTGGAACTGGTTGAATTTTCCAGAAAGGAAGAAGCCGTTCCTGCGCTCCACATCGTTGCGCAGGGTTTCCACCAGCGCGGTCTTGCCGGATCCCGATCGACCGGGAATCTCCAGCAGGACACCGTGCCCGCCGCCCGCCACATCGAAGGCGGAGAGGCAGGTGGAGATCTCGACATCGCGCCCATAGAGGCGCTGGGGGAAATGCAGCTGGGGGGGCTTTTGCATGCTTAGGATCCGGAGTTGGAACTGGACCCTGTGCTGGAGCCCGTTCGCGTCAGTTCGTCCGCCGCCATGGCCTTGTAGGGGCAAGGTCTGCCCATTTCCTGGCAGAGCGCGTTCACTTCCTTCTTCAATTCGATCATGCGCAACTCCCGTCCCACCGCCACACGGTTGAAGCGGGCCAGTTCCTCATTACGCGCCTGAAGAATAAGCGCGTGCTCCTGCATGGCTTCTTCCGCCAGCTTCCGCTCCGTGATGTCCACCTCTGAGCCTGCCAGGCGGAGTACACGACCATGCGAATCCCGCATGGCGATGCCGCGATCGGCGATCCAGCGCCAATCCCCGTTCTGCCGCAGGATGCGGTACTCCTCCGCGAACACTGCGCTGCGCCCCTCCATGTGGGCCTCCACGGCGCCCATGACACGGTTGTAATCATCAGGATGGATGCATTGCCCCCACAGATCCTCCGAGTGGCCCACATCCTCATCCGGCCCAAAACCATGAAGCACCTTCCACTGGGATGAATAGAGCACACTGTGACGCTGCATGTCCCAGTCCCAGATGGCGGACTGGGAACCGGCGAGCACCAGTTCGTAACGCTCCGATCGTTCCTTCAGCGCCTTTTCCGAGGCTAGGCGCTCCATCTCCGCCGCCGCGCGCACACCCGCCAGGCGCAGGAGGGTCAGCGTCAGGGCCGGGCGCGAGTTCAGGCGACGGCTGGACACAAGAATGGATCCAATGACTCGGCCATTGTGCCCGTGAAGGGCCAGGCCCACATAGCTCTTCACCTTTTCTTCGCGCAAGGCGGCATAGTCGGGAAGGTTCTGGATCTCCTGGGGGCCCAGTACCAATTCGTCCATGTCCAGCAGCTTGGCGGCCAGCGAGCCGTCCAGGGCATAGGATTCCAGCTCACCAAAGCCATCGCTCTTCCACACCGCCACTTCCCGCACTCGCCCCTTCACGGTGTCCACACGCAGGATGTCCACCTGATCCGCACCAAAGGCCTGCGACAGGAAGAGCGCAAGGGAATTGAAGAAGGTGGCCTCGCCCTGACCACTATGGGATCGGGCCAGGAAGGACTGCACCTCCTCCAGCTGCTTCATCTCCGTGACATCGGTGTGCGTGCCTTGCATGAGCAAGGGACGGCCATCCTGCGCCCATTTGGTGACGCGGCCACGGTCCAGCACCCACACCCAGTTGCCATCCCGGTGCTGCATGCGGGCGACACACTCATAGAAGCGATCTTCACCGGCGAAGTGCCGGGCCAGCAGGGCGCTGGAATGCTTCAAGTCGTCAGGATGGGCGAAGCGCGTCCAGGTGTCGATGCTCACCGGTTCGATCTCGGCAAGCGTATAGCCCAGGATCTCCGCCCAGCGCTCGTTGAAAATGGCCTCGCCCGTCTGGACCTTCCACTCCCAGGTGCCCACATTGGCCGCCCGGATGATCATGTCCATGCGTTCGCGCTCACTGGCCAGCTGATGTTCGAACTGCCGGCGGAAGGTGATGTTCTCGTGGGCCACCACAACGAGACCCTGGCTGTCCTTCAGCGGCAGCACGCGGAGCTGGAACCAGCGATCCTCCGACTCGCTGTGGCAGGGGTACTCCATCTGGAATTCGCCCAGCCGCCCTTCCATCACATCGCGGATGCCTTTTGCGGCTTCGCCGGCTCCTACATCATCCTTCACATTGCCGCACACCTCGAAATAGTTGGTGCCAATTCCCACGCCCACCAGATCATTGGCGCCATTCTCCAGGGCGAAGTGCCGCCACGCCTCATTCACTTCAAGAATCTGGCCGTCGCGATCCAACACCGCCACATGGGCGCTAAGAGAGTTCAGGATGCTGCGGCTGAAACGGACGGTTGCCTGAAGCGCGTCTTCGGCATTGCGCTGGGCGCTGATATCAGTGAAGAGGCCGAAGGATCCACTGAAATGGCCATCCTCCGCATAGAGCGGCGTGGCGGACACCTTGCACACACAGCGTCCACCATTCTTGCGCAACAAGGTGCGCTCGTAGGTGTTTTCCCGCCCCTGACGCCGCGCCTGCATTTGGGCAAGATGATCCGCGTGCTCACCGGGATCCATGAAGTCCAGCATGGAGCGTCCCGCCATTTCGTCCGCCGTGTAGCCCAGCAAGCGGCAAATGGCCGGATTGACAAAAATCGTCAGTCCATCGGCATCCATGGACCAAATGCCCTCGCTGGCTGTCTCCACCATCTGGCGATGGCGGCGTTCGCTGTCCGCCAGGGCGTTCTCGGCGCGCTTGCGCTCCACCAGGTCGTAAATGATGGAAGCCAGCTCTTCCAGGAAAGTGGCGTCATCCTCGTTGTAGGCGGATTCCTTGTTGCCCACTCCCAGGATGGCCCGCACCTGCTCCCCGCGCATCACCGGCACCACCAGCTCGCGGTGCACCATGGCGTGGCCTTTGGGAAGGCCCTTGCGGTGTGACAGGCTTTGGTAGTCGTTGTGGATCACCGCTCGCCGGGAATGGAAAGCGTCCACCCACACGCCCGCCATGGAAATGGGATAGTGGGAATGCTTGCCTTCGGCAGTGCAGAGCTTCATGAGGGTGTTGGTGGACCACGCCGTCAGGGTCAGGTTCTCCTGGTCCTCGTCCACGAAGTGGTAGAAACCGATGGTGCTTCCTGTGTGGTGCTCGGCTTCATCCAGGGCGGATTGCATGAGCACATCCAGTTCCACTTCCTCCACCAGCAAGGACAGGCGCAAGCGGATGCGCAACAGGGCCTCGCTGCGCATGCGGCGTCGGATGTCCCGGCAGAATCCCGCGTACATGCCACCATCCACCGGCAGATAGGTGCTGCGCATTTCCACGGGACGCACGGAACCGTCCTTGCAGCGCATCTGCACCTGCACATCCACCGTGCCCTTGTCGCGATTCATTCCGAACCATGACGCCATGGCCTCCGCGTCCAGATCGTGGCTCACCTGGGAGGCATGCAAGCCAATCAACTCCTGGGGCTGGTAACCCAGCATGTGGGCGAACGCCGTGTTAACCTCCAGCAGCTTGCCTGAGGCATCGGCCAGCGCGAAGCCATCGAGATTGCTCTCCAGGATGGCGCGAAAGCGGGACTCCCGCAGCCGCAGATCCTGCTCGGCCTCGCGCTTCAGCGTCACATCCTCCAGGAAGCCCATGTAGAGGTCATCGCCAACGCGCGATGCGTTGAGTTCGGCGCAAATCCGCGAGCCGTCCTTGCGAAGCAGGAACAAATCCGTCTGCCGTCGTCCTTCGGCACGCAGCTGGGCAAAGCCCTCAGAGGCGGCGGCGGCCCCTTCCTCTGGCACCAAGTGGGTGATATGCAGGGTGAGAAGCTCTTCCTGGCTGTAGCCCAACAAGGCCAAAGCGGCAGCATTGTTGTCCCGGATATTGCCACGCCCATCCACCAGCAGAACGGCCAGCGGTGCGCGATCGATGAACTCGCGATAACCGGCGCCACCCGCCTCGATCCTGGATGGGACACGATCACCCGGGTTGGACTGTTTGGCATCCATGGCAACTCCAGCCCTCTTGTTCGTAAGGAGTAGTGTGTCCGATTTTAATACAGGCTGTTGTTTCTTAGACACGACTGCTTCATGATCGGCATTTCCCCCATTGTTATTGAGCGTCTTCCACGCCCTCCCAGTCTTCATCCTGCGCCGCCAACGCCCTATCTTTTCGTTGAAAAATGAAGAAAGGGGATGGGCCAATGTGGCAGGGAACTCTATGTAAAATGCTTATCCAGCATGAAGATCCGTTGTCATACACCCTGCACGACGCCTTTGGCGGGCCTGGTCTGGAGCTAAGCGACCTGTTGGGCTCGCACCTAAGCCTTCGCCACAACAATGAGCGGCGCTGCGTGCATTGTGGCTCATCCACAAATCGGCTCTTTGGTGAGGGGTCCTGCTACCCTTGCTTCACCACCCTGCCTCAGAATGATATCTGTATTCTCAAGCCTGAGCTTTGCCACTACCATGACACGGGAAATCCCTGTCGTGATGCCGCCTGGGGAGAGCGCCACTGCTTCCAGCCCCATGTGCTTTATCTGGCGGTGAGCAGTGGATTGAAAGTGGGCATCACCCGGCAAAGCCAAGTGCCCGTGCGTTGGATGGATCAGGGAGCCAGCCAGGCCCTGCCCGTGCTCCGGGTGGCCGACCGCCTGACGGTGGGGCGCCTGGAACACGCCCTGGCCGCGCACATTCCGGACAAGACCCATTGGCAGCGCATGTTGCGCCATGAGCTGCCGGAAGTGGATCTAATGGCCGAACGCCAGCGCGTGCTGGACTTGCTGGATGGTGGCGGCCAGGCGGAGCTGCTGGAGCCCCGCATCTGGTCCTTCACATATCCATCCCTGGCTTGGCCCACCAAGGTGAAGAGCCTGGGACTGGAGAAGCTGAACCGCGTGGAGGGCCGCCTGATGGCCATCAAGGGCCAGTACCTGATCCTCGACAACGGCGTGATCAACATCCGCAAACACAGCGGGTGGTGCGTCCAGGTGGAGGTGCTGCCATGAGCACGAGACTCGGGCAGGGACTCGTTCTGTTCCTGCTGCTGGCCCTTTGGACGGCCGGATCCGCCGGGACGGACAAACCGCGCATGGCCCTGGCGCTGGGGGGCGGTGCTGCCCTGGGCTACGCCCACCTGGGCGTGCTGGAGGTGCTGGAGGCGGAGGGGCTGCGGCCGGACGTGGTGCTGGGGGCCTCCATGGGCAGCATCGTGGGCGGCCTTTATTGCGCCGGACTGGACGCGGATCAGATTGCCGCCCAGGCGGAGGATCTGGACATCTTCAAGTTGATGGACTGGCAGTTGGGCGGCATGGGCTTTTTCGAGTGGGACAAGGTGCGCCGCCGTCTGGGACCGCTGCTGGATGGCCGTCGCGTGGAGCGCTGTTCTCCTGCACTGGTGTGCGTGGCCACGGATCTGCGCTCGGGCGAGCGCATGCCCCTGAAAAGTGGGCCCTTGCTGGATGCCATGCTTGCCTCCGCCACCATTCCGGGCCTGTACGAACCCGTGCGCTGGAACGGTCGCCTGCTGGTGGATGGCGGACTGGTGGATGAAGTGCCCATCCTGAGCGCCCGGGAAACCGGCGCGGACCTGGTCCTGGCGGTGGATGTCTCGCACCCCCTGCTGGACGAGGAGCTGAAGGGCCCCTTCGATGTCATGCGCCAGGCCTACTTCATCATCCAGATGCACAATGTGGACCATCGCCGCCCCATGGCGGACCTGCTCATCCGTCCGGATCTGGAAGGCCTGGATTTCCACAAATTCGGTGAAGTGGAAGCCGCCCGGCGGGCTGGGCGTGAAGCCGCGCGCAAGGCCCTGCCGGAGCTGCGTCGGCTCATGAAGGCGAAGGGCTGGAAATAGGAGTTGTGGGACCAGGCCCGCCAGGATCTGGCGCGTCGTGCGTGATCAGGCGTCCTGCACCCGGGAGCGCCGCCAGAAGCTCTCGGCGGCGAACAGGGCCAGGGCCAGCCACACCACCCCGTAGGCGGCCAATTGGGCCGGGGAGACCCGCTCGCCAAACAGGGTCCATCCAATGATGAACTGGGTGGTGGGGGCCAGGTACTGGAGCAAGCCCAGCGTGGACAAGGGAATGCGCCGGGCGCCCGCCGCGAAGAGCAAGAGCGGCAGGGCCGTTACCGGGCCGGTGGCCGCCACCAAAAGCCAGCTCAACGCATCGCTTCCCCCCACGGGGCCATGGCCGCCGCGCGCCACCAGACCCAGCCATATCAGGGCCATGGGGGCCAGGAGCAGAGTCTCCAGCGCAAGTCCCGTGATGCTGCCCAATGGCGAGGTTTTCTTCACCAGGCTGTAGACGCCGAAACTGCCCGCCAGCGTCAGGGCAATCCACGGAGCCTGTCCGCCCAGGAAGGCCAGGGCCACCACGCCCAAGGCCGCCAGGGCCACGGCCATCCACTGCGCCGGGCGCAGGTGCTCCTTCAGCACCAGCACGCCCAACACCACATTCAACAGCGGATTGATGAAGTAGCCCAGACTGGTGTCCAGGATGTGGCCGGAGTTCACCGCCCACACATAAGTGAGCCAGTTCAGCGCAATGAGCCCGCCCGCCAGGGCCGTCAGCCAGCGCGTGGCCGGCTTCCGCATGGCAAGAACCAGTTCACCCAGGCGGCCGCGCAGGGCCAGCACGGCCACCAGGGCCAGGGCGGACCACAGCACGCGATGGGCCAGCAGTTGGGGCGCCGGCACCGCTTGGATGCTCTTCCAGTAGATGGGCATCAGGCCCCACAGGGCATAGGCCGCCACGGCAAAAGCCAGTCCCCGTCCGCGTTCACTCATGTCACCTCCCTGCCGCCATGATAAGGAGCAAAAGGCTGCCGCCCGCCACCCCCGCCATTTGCGAGCTTGCCAGCGCTTAGATGAAGGAGGACGGGATGGACACGGATCTGCGCGTGCAGCGCCTGGAAGAGAAGATTGCCCACATGGAACGCCTGCAGCAGGTGCTGGACGATGTGGTGCGCGGGCAGGAGCTGCGCCTGCAGCACATGGCCCGCCAGTTGGAGGAGCTGCGCGGAGCATCGCCCGCGGAGCATGGCGGCGACAATCGTGGCTGACCCCATTCCGCAGCTGCTGCGCCAGGCCTTTGGATTTTCATCCTTTCGTGGAAGCCAGGAAAAGGTCATCCGACGCCTGCTGGGCGGCGGCCACGCCCTGGTGGTGATGCCCACCGGCCAGGGAAAAAGCCTGTGCTACCAGCTGCCCGCCCTGGCGCTGGATGGCCTCACCGTGGTGATCTCGCCCCTCATCGCCCTAATGAAGGACCAGACCGACGCCCTGCGCGCCAGGGGCATGGATGCCGCCACGCTGAACTCCAGCCAGTCCGCCAAGGTGCGCGCCCAGGGTCTGGAGGCCATTCGCCAGGGAAAACATCGCCTGCTCTTCGTCTCGCCGGAGCGCTTCCGCAAAGCCGCCTTCACGGCGGCGCTGGCCGAGCGGAAGGTGAGCTTGCTGGCTGTGGACGAAGCCCACTGCATCAGCGAGTGGGGCCACGATTTCCGCCCGGACTACACACGACTTGCGGAGTTCCGACGCATGATGGGCAATCCCCTGACCCTGGCCCTTACCGCCACCGCCACGCCGGAGGTCCAGGCGGACATCCGTCTGCAGCTGGGCCTGGATGAATCTTCCATGCCCCTGTTCCACGATGGCGTGGAGCGCCCCAACCTGCGGCTCTCCGTGGAACCCGTGCACGAGGCGGATGAGAAGGAAGCGCGGCTGGCGGAGCTGCTGCGTGGGGAGAAGCGCTCGGCCATCGTCTACTTCGCCCTGATCCGCAGCCTGGAGGACATGAGCCTGCGCCTGGAGCGCGCGGGCCTGCGCCACATGGTCTACCATGGACGCCTTCCCCGGGAGGAGCGGCGGCGCGTGCAGGAGCGCTTCATGGCGGATCCCCAAGCCCGCGTGCTGGCCACCAACGCCTTCGGGCTGGGCGTGGACAAGGCCTCCATTGGGCTCATCGCCCACGCCGAGGTGCCCGGCAGCCTGGAGGCCTACGCCCAGGAGATTGGCCGGGCGGGGCGTGATGGACGCGAAGCCCGCTGCGTGTTGCTCTATGACCAGCAGGATCTGCTCATCCAGATGGAGTTCGCCGAATGGGCCAATCCATCGCCGGGCTACCTGGAGCGCCTGCTGACCTTGTTGCGGGACCATCCGCAGATGGCGCGGGACGGTGGCTTGGACTGGCTTCGCCAGGAGCTGGTCTTCAACGGACGCTTCGACTTCCGCCTGGAAACCGCCCTGGGCCTCCTGGAGCGTCATGGCGTGGTGGAGGGGGACCTGGAGCGCGGAGATTTGCGCGTGGTGCAGGAGCGTCTTCCCCACATCCTGGAGAATGAGGAATCCGCCCAGTTGAAGAAGAAGCGCGATCTGGGACGCCTGCACGACCTGGTGCGCTACACGGCCTCATCGGACTGCCGCCATGTTTTCCTTCACCGCTTCTTCGGAGCGGCGCCAGGCAAAGCCTGCGGCAGTTGCGATGTGTGCGTCGGCGCCTGATCCGCTTCGAGGGCGGCTTTCCTGCCATGCATTTTTCCCTTGGCCCTTCCACGCCAATTGGTGAAGCTCTGCCGTCAGCCGCAGGAGAACGCCATGGATGCCAAGGCCCTGGTCCTGGACAAGCTGGTGCAGCGGCAAGCCCACCTGTTCGAGCTGCAACGACGCCTGCACGCGCCACGCAGCACAACGCACCCGCCTTTCATCACCATTTCACGCGAGTTCGGCTGCCCGGGGGTGCGGCTGGGGCTGGCCCTGCTGGAAAGCCTCAACACCGCCAAGCTGGATGCGGAGCAGTGGTCCATCTACGACCGGCGCGTGTTCGATTTCATCCAGGGAGATCCGGCGCTGAACAGGCGCTTCTTCGAGGAGCACATGGAGCGACGCGCCCATGAGTTCGAGGAGTACCTGCACGCCACATTCGCCCAGGCGCCCTCCGATCTGGCCCTGTTCCAGCGCTGGTCCGCCGTTATGCGGGAGCTGGCGCGAGCGGGCCAGGCCGTGTTCGTCGGGCGCGCCTCGCACATGGTGACGCGTGACCTGCCCGGCGGCCTGCACCTGCGCGTGGTGGCCCCCTTCGAGTGGCGGGTGATCCGACACATGGAGGACAGCGGCCTTTCGGAAAGTGAGGCACGCACCATCACACGGCTGAAGGACCGCGAGCGCCAGGACTACCTGCACCGCTACTTCGGCGGCGGAGCCGAGGAGGCCGGCGCCTTCCATCTGGTGTTCAACGCCGCGCGCCTGGGCGTGGAGGACATGGTGAAACTGGTCACCTGCCAGTTGGAGCGCATGAACTGAGAAAGGGGGCCGCAGGGCCCCCTTCCATGATCACCGAAACGTTGGTCCCTTACTTGAGTGGCATGTCCTCGCGACGCATGGGTGCGCCGGCAGGGCCGCTCGCATTCAGTGTGTTCACCAGGGTGAAGGCGCCCGAGGAGCCGTTCACGGTGCCCACCGTCCACCACCAGCGGGGGCCGTCGCCGCCCGTGGCGGGCACATCCACGCCTCCCACGCGCTCGCGGCCGGCGAAGATTTCCACATGGGCACCGGAAGTGCTGAGCAGGCCGTTCCCCGACCAGTCATACACGGCGTAGGTGTAGGTGCCCGGATAAAGCTGCTCGATGGTGGTGGCCTCCGGACCCCAGGAGCTGGTGTCGTCCACATCCAGCCAGGCGTAGGGCGGCGCCACATTGTTGCCGCGGTCGGCGTAGAACACATGGTAGGCGGCGCCGTCGATACTCGGCGTGTACAAGTGGGAATCCAGGTCCGTGGGATATTCGCCCCAGGTGAGGATGAACTTGTAGTCGTAGTCCGAGGCCTGCTGCACCACATCACCAATCTGGATCCAGGGCAGGAACCACTGCTGGCCGTCCACCTCGATGGTGTAAAGGCAGTACTGCAGCACATCCTCCGTCATGATGGTGGCGGCGCCGAACATGAGTTCCTCGAAGATGGCCGCGTTGATGCCACTGGTGAAGAGGCTCAGGTTCACAATGCCCGCCTCGCCCAGGGCGGCGGCCTCACCGGTCACGCGCACACTCCAGAATCCGCCCAGCGTGCTCATGCCAGTATCCAGGATATTGGAAAGCGTGCCCTCATAGCAGTGGGCCGTCACGGAACCGTCCCCAAGCAGGTCGGCGATGTGGGAAGGATCCGTCTCGTAGATCTGGAAGAAGCCGCCGGTGGGGATCAGGTGCAGGGTGGAGTTGCGCGTGGTCTGGCTGTTCAGGGGCAGCACTTCAAAAGCAGGATAATAGCCCGCCAGCTCCACCCACAGCAAGGCCGTGTCCTCGCCCTGCAACACTTCGGCGGAGGCACCCGACACAGGCGTGCCAGCCTCGTTCAGCACCGTCAGGTTCACCGTGTAGTGCTGAAGCTGCAGTTCGGTGTAACCGCCGGAGTTGGTGGTTCCCGTCACATACTCAGGCGCGTGGCTGGTTTCTTCGGTGTCGTCCTCTGTGCAGGCGTTGAATGAAAAGCCCATGGCCAACACCAGCGCCAGCACGGGTAGACGAAGCAGCCAATTTTTCAACTTGGACATGTGTAGCCCCCCTGTTGGAATGAACGGCCCGTCATGGCGCGGCCGAAGTGGTCAAACGGACTCGGGGGGAGTGTCCAGATCAAGATCCGGATAAAGCTGCGCAACACAATCCGGGCAAAGGCTGTGGCTGAACTCCGCATCGGTGTGGTCGCGAATGTAGACTTCAATCTGCCGCCAATACCCGCCGTCGTCACGGATTTTCTTGCACCCGGAGCAAATGGGCAACATGCCGCGCAGTACGCGGATGTCTCCCAGGGCTTGTTGCAACGCCCGGATCACCTGTTCGCGGGACTGCTCCGCCTTCACGCGGGCGGTCACATCGTGCAGCAGAAGGAGACGCCCCAGCCTTGGGCCGCCCTCCTCCTGCAAGGGCACCATGTGCAATTCCACATGCAGGTCACCCTGGGCGAGCGCCAACGCGGCCCTCTGCTCCTCCTCCCCCTTAAGCAATGCAGAGAGGGTATCGTCTTCCAACAGGAGCTTCTCAAGGGCCTGACCCGAAACTTTCAACAGGCGCTGGGCGCTGGGATTCACATCCACCACACGACCCAGGGGATCCAGCAGCACCATGCCGTCAGGCATGTGCCGCTGCAGCATGGCGTGGCCAATGGGCGAAAGATCCAGCAGCCGGTGCTTGTAAAGGGCCCAGGCCAGCACCAGCCCCATCAGGCCAAAGCCGATGGACGAGAAATCCACTCCATGGAGCTGGGGCAGATCCAGCAGGTAGAGGCCCCCACTGACAAAGGGCAGCAAGGTGCTAAGCATGAGCACTCGTAATTGAAGGCGCAGCGCGGGAGAACCCGTGCGGGAGCTGGCCCACAGCAGCATGTTGGCGATGAACATGCCCGCGTACGAGTACACCACGCTGACCCACATGGCTGGCCCATATTGGCTCACCTCGTTGCGGCGCATCCACAGCTCAGGCGGATCCAGCGTATAGAAGCAGTGGTGCCAGGAACTGGTGGCGATGGCGAGTGCGACGCTCAGCGGCAAGACCCAAAGATAGACCTTCCACAGGCCCTTCAGCCACTGCTCGCGGCCAGTGTAGATTAGCGTGAACGCCAAGAAGAGAGGTACCGTGACCGCGTACCCGATGGCCCCGAAGGAGGCGAATCGGAAGGCCTGGGCCGGGTCCACGACCACCAGTTCCAGCACGCCTGCGCCGGACCACACCGCCACGGCACCCATGTAGGCCGATAGCGTGCGTGCGCCCCGAGTGCGCCACCGCGTCAGGAGGAAAATGGAAAGCACGCCGGAGCTGATGGCGGACAGCAGCAGCAGCAGGCTGATTCCGTTCCAGATCATGGGTGCCCCGCTTGTGCCTGCTCCAGAAGCAAGGCCGTGATGAACTTGGATTCAACATGATAAGACCTGTGCAAAAAAAGAACCCCGGCCTGGATGACCGGGGTTCGTCTGGATGCCTCCATGTGCGGGGAACTCCCCGCCCGGGATTCCGCCTATCGAACCAGCAGCATTTTCTGCGTGGCCACGCCGGAGGGATGCTCCGCGCGCAGCACATACATGCCGCTGGCCTGACCGCTGAAGTCCAGCGTGCGGCGCAAGGTGCCGGCGGGATGCTCGCCCAACTCCCGCGTCCACACCAGACGGCCCATCAGGTCAAAGGCCTGCAGACGCACGGCGCCGGCGCGGGGCAGCACCAGCTCCACTTGCGTGGTGGGATTGAAGGGATTGGGATGGAGGCTGGCGATCTCCAGCCCGCGGGGAGCCGTTGCCGCCTCATCCACCGCGCTGAAGTCACCCGTGCCACCCGCCTGGTGGTAGCGCGCGGCGAACTCCTGCAGGTACTGGTTGGCCAGCAGGGCGCTGTGGAAGATGAGCGTGTTCTCGTTGTTGGTGTCCTCGGCGGAGTTGGACCAGTTGTAGGAACCAGCCACCACCATGGGATCGCTGTCCGGACTCTCGCCGTCAATGATCATGTACTTGTGGTGCAGGATGCCGCCACCATCCGTCACGTGGATGTCGGCGCCCGCCTCCTGCAATGTGATCCACTCGCTGAACTGGTCACCCTGGGTGTCGAAGACGCCGCGCACCGTGGCGCCGCGCAGGTGGGCGTCGCGCATGGCGTAGCCCAGCTCGTTGCGCGTGAAGGTGTAGATGCAGAAGAAAAGGGCGTCATTGGCCGTGGCCACGGCGTCCACCATGTTCTGGCTCACATTGTCGCCGTGGCTGAAGTAGATCTCCACGGGCGTGCCGTCCACCAGGAAATAGTGCGGCGTGTTGTTGGTCTTGTACTCGCCGAAGTAGCTCTCGGCGGGGTTGGGCGTCATGCCGCTTGAACCCCACATCTCGTTGAACTCCAGCGTGTAGGCGCGGGCCACGGCCTGATCGCGGATGATGATGACATTGTCCTTGGCGTGGATGCCGTTGTCGCTGGGTTGGTCGATGAGGTTTGTGCTGCCTGTCCACACCATGTCATTCAAGGGATCGCCATCGGCGGCGTCGAAGACCATGAACTTGTTGTGCTGGATACCTGTGGACGAGTGCTGGCCAAAGGAGTTGTCAATGACCGTGATGCCGGCGTTCTGCAGCTGGTTCACCTCGGGCTGGCTGTGGTCGGCGTCGTAGATGAAGCGCACGGCCACGCCACGGTCGTGGGCGCTCACAAGGGCGGTGGCCACGCTGGCGATGTTCAAGCTGTAGATGGCGCAGTCAATGCTGGTCTGGGCGGCATCGATCAGGGCGTTCAAGTGGCTCGGGATCTGGTTCTCCTGGCTGTCCACCGCCTCGTTGCCCACAATGGCGTACTCGGTCTCGACATCGTGCGTGAACATCACCTGGATGGAGCCGGCGTTGGCCGACACGGTGGACACGAAGAACTCGCTGCTCCAGCTCTCGCCCGTCTCGTTGGCGGAGCCCACGCGCACGGCGTAGGGCGTTCCAGGCTCCAGGCCGCTCAGCGTCACGCTGTGCTCGGTGACGGACTCGTCGTAGGCCTGTTCGCCAAAATCCTCTCCCATGGCGTTGGCCCATTCCACCAGCGTGTTGCCCGGATTCTGGGTGGTGAAGTCAAGACGCACGCCGCTGGTGGTGTGCTCGGATTCCCAGGGGCCGCCATTGATGCCGGGACCCACCAGCTGAATCTGGTCCGAGGCGATGCGCGGCAGCAGCTGGTAGCCGCTATGGTAGGGTGAACTGGTGTCGTACTGCCCCAGCACGCCAATCATGTCCACGGCGCCGGTGGGAATGGGCAGCCCCACCAGTTCGCAATTGGCGTGGATGCGCAGGGATCCGGTGCCCGTGGCATCTGTGAAGGTGTAGTTGGTGTTGCCGGCCCAGGTGCCCGCGCCCTGGATGCTTATGCCGTTCATGCGCAGCAGGGTGGCCTCCAGCGGCTCGCCAGCGGCGCCCTGGGCATTCACTTGCGCCACGGTGACCACGGTGGGATCCACCGTCACGCCCGCGCCGTGCAGCGTAAGGAGCTCGGCGGGAGTCAGTTCCACCAGTCCATTGAACTGGGTGACCGTGCCCATCACCGTCACATCGTCGCCAATGTCCACGGCGCCGGAGAAGGTGCCGCTGTAGCACACAATGCCGCCGGAGCCGTCCTGCATGTACACGGCCACGCCCTGCTGGGTGTCTGCCGTGATCACGCCGCGCACCACCACCACCTGCCCAAGCAGCTGGGGTGTGCCGTCGGGGTTGTTCACATGCAGTTCGGCGATCTCGATGGGATCCCCCACCACCTGGATGCCGGGGCTGTCCTCAATGGGCAGGGGCGTGCCATCGGCCACCGCGGTGCGCACCGTGAAGGCATAGGCCGCTGTGGCCATGGGATGCTCCACATTACTCAGTTCGAAGACGCCGTTCTCCTCGCCCACCAGTGCGGCGCCCGTCACACGCAGCGTGTCGCCCACCTGGGCAAGGGAGGCCGCGGAGAAGCCGCCACCGCTGATGCTCACGCCACCGGCGTTCCAGCCCTCGGGCAGGATGATCTCCACTGTGGCCAATTCATAGTCTTCCGCCGTGACGGTGATGCTGAAGGACACGGGAGCGGGATTGTTGACAAGCGCCAGGCTGCACACGGCAGTGCCGCTGCCATTGGTGAGGGGCGTGTCGGGCTCGGGATCGGAGTCCCCGTTCTGGGGATTGCTGGCGGTGGCGCTGGGGTGCAGCACGAAGTCCGCGTTGTTGTTGCCCGCGTCCCAGCCGTTGCCGTCCAGTGCATGGGCGCCGCCGGTGGCCATGTCCGCCTGGGTGGAGGTCTCAAAGGCCTTGCGCTCGTAGCTGGCGCCGCGCACATGGGCTTCGGCAATGGCCGTGCCCTCGGGCGTGTCCCCTGCAAGCCAGGCCACGCGATCCACGGTGACCAGGGATGCGGTCACCAGGCGCACATGGCCACCGCTGTTGCCCAGTCCCAATGCCACGGCGCTGGAGAAGTCCGGCGCGGGCACCACGGCCGTGCCGCCGAAGAGCAGGAAGCGCTTGGGCTGCAGCATGGTTCCGGCGGGGAAGGTCTGCTTGTCCTGCCAGGTGGTTCCCGTGCTGGACTTGTACTGGATGCGCCAGTTGCCCATGTCAATGGCCGTGTCCGTGGGATTGTAGAGTTCCACGAACTCTTCGTTCACACCGCTGGTCTCGTAGAAACGCAGCTCGCTGATCACCACATGGTCGGCCTGCTGGGCCAGGCTGCGTCCCGCCAGGGCCAACAGGGCCAGGGCCAGAATCGCCGTCAATCGTCTCATCGTCTGCTCCTGTGAATCAAAGTGCGCCGGGCGCACGAAAGGTTTCGCGTTGGATCCTGGCGGCCACGGGCTGTCAGTAGCCCACCAGCACGCCGTTGTAACCCATTTCCGTCAGGGCGCCGTGGATCATGGCGCGCTTCTCGCGGTAAGGCAGGAAGGCGCTCTTGAAGCCGTTGGTGATGATCTTTGCCACTTCGTGCTCACCCAGGTTGAAGGTCTGGGTCATGCGCCACAGCTCCTCCGTGATGGTGGTGTCGCTGATGAGGCGGTTGTCCGTGTTCACGGTGACGCGCAGGCCGTAGTCCAGGTAGAACTTCAATGGATGGGAATCCAGATCCGGCACCACGCGGGTCTGCACATTGCTGGTGGGACAGGCCTCAATGGGAATGCGCAGATCGTTCATGTAGTTCAGCAGGCTGCCATCCTCCTTCAGTCGGGTGGAATGGCCAATGCGCTGGGCGTGCAAATGGTGCAGGGCCTGGTGGATGCTCTCGGGGCCGTAGGCCTCACCGGCGTGCACGGTGCAGTTCACATTGTTTTTGCGGATCAGATAGAAGGCTTCGCGGTGGTCCTTGGCCGGAAAGTTGGCCTCCGCCCCCGCAAGGTCGAAGCCCACCACGCCCGCGCTCTTGTAGGCCACGGCAAGTTCCGCCAAGCGCAGGCTGGTGGCGGGATTGATGTTGCGGATGCCGCAGACGATGACCCCGCAGCGGATGGGATACTGGCGCTCGGCGCGGCGCAGGCCGGCCAGCACGGCGTCCATCACCTGGGCCAGGCCCAGCCCTTTTTCGATGTGCAGGATGGGCGCATAGCGCACTTCCAGCCAGCGCACATTCTCCCGGGCGCAATCCTCCGCCAGTTCAAAGGCCGTGCGCTCCAGCGCCTCCACATCCTGCATTACGGCCAGGGTGTAGCGGAAAACCGTCAGGTAGTCCACCAGACTCTCGTAGTTCTGACCCAGACGCAGCAGACGGAAGAGCTCCTGCTCGTCCATGCTGGGCAGTTCCACATGGCGCTCCCGCGCCAATTCGATCATGGTGGCAAGGCGCAGGCTGCCGTCCAGGTGGCAATGAAGCTCGGCCTTGGGCATGGCGTGAATCTTGTCGCGGGTCAGGCTCATGGCCTCCTCCGGATTGACAAAAGGGCCGTTCCCGAAGGACGGCCCTGACTGGTGCCGGTCGCGGCGCCGGGCCGCTTCCACGGAGGGTCAATATAGCTCACGCGACCGTCCCAACTCCGCTATTCCAGAGTGCTCATGGCCCCCTTGAATTCCATCAATGCGCAGCAGCTCTCGTACTCAAGGATCGAGGACGAGGATTGGACGGAATGTGAGCGCTCGTCTTATTCCAGCCGATTGGCCGCCAGCGCTTTGGAAATGGCGTCCAGCTTGGCATAACTGTCGCCCAGGCGGCGTTGGGGAATGGCCGCCATCTCCTGGTGCTCGCCTTCGCCAAGCTGGGAATTCACCTGCTTCAGCAGTTCGCCCAGTTCGGGATGGACATAGTCAGCAAGCTCCCAGGCCTTGAGCAGGGCCAGGATCTGCAGGCGTTCGGTTTGGGACAATTCCAGCTGGTCGGCCTTGTCGTCAATGACCGCCTCCCAGCGGACGCGGGGCATGTAGCCCAGGCGGCGCAGGTCCTCCACCAGCTTCTGCACGCGGATGCCCGGCGCCAACAGCATTAGGCAACCATCGAAGCGCGCCAGCCAGGATTTGCGCAATCCAGGAACCAGGCCCAGTTCGCGCATGAGGCGATCGTCGCCGGTCTTCAGCACCATTAACTGGGGATCCACCAGCATGTGCCCATGGCGACTGGTGACTTCCTCCAGCAGGTAGTTCACATTCTGTGGAATGGCCTGGGCGCTGTTCTCCGACAGGAAACCGCGGATGCCGTCCAGATCCAGCCCGCTGTCCAGGCCGCGGGAAAGGCTCTGGGCACTGATGCGGTAGCGGCCGCGCTCATAGTCCGCGAAGCGTGCCAGGAACAGGGTGCGCTCCGGCAGGAAGCGGGCGGGCAGCCACACTTCAAGGTTGGCCTGCACCAGCAGCTTTTCACCCTCATCGAACCAGCCGTCCAGATCCTCTGCCGGCAGGCCTTCCTGCAACATGCGACGGCCGCGGGAGGACAGGCGGAAGACCAGACCGCCCTGCTCCGGGTGGTTGGACAATTCCACCAACCCCAACCAGAAGAGCGGCTTCACCAATTGGTGCGTGACGAACTTGTCGATGGCCGCGCGCTGGTTCTCGCTGCGCGTGCCGCCATCCATTTGGCCATAAAGGTAGGCCAGCTCCTCCTGGGCAATCCACGCCGTGGGGCTCACATGGCGCAACAGCCACAGCAGGCGCAAAGGATCCAATCCGCCGCCCTCGCCGTGACCCAGGCTTTCCTCCAGTCGGCCCTTCTCCAGCAGATCGGCGCCGAAGGCATCGGTCATCATGCTGCGAAGACTTTCCCCCGGCTTGCGGAAGAAGGTGGAAGTGGCCGCCATGTTCACGGCCCAGATCTCGTGCTTCAACTGCACAATGCCGTGTTGTTCGAAGAAATCGAAGAGGAAATTGAAGAGGTGCTGGTCTTCCTGGGGAGGCTGGAAGAGCCCGCACACGCGCTTCACTTCAGTTTTGTGGATTCCACCCTTCTGGATGCGCTGGATGCGGTGGTTCACCAGATGGATGAGCAGGATCAGGGCGTTCTGGAAAAGCTGCACCGGCTCGTGGCGCACCTTCCAGGCCTCTGGCGCCAGACGCGTGGCATAGGCAGGATAGAGCTGGGGCGCCGCCTCCTGCATTTCGTAATTGGCGCGCACCATGGCCACGGCGTCCGTGACCAGAAGGATGCGCCCTTCGGCGGGGAAATATTGATCGTGCTTCAACAAGGCCGTGCCGTCGCTGGTCCACACCAGTCCCGTACCCCGGAACAGGGTGATGAGCTCGCGCTTCAGCTCGTCCGAATCCAGCTTCACGCCGAAGAAGCCCACATGCCGGCGCAGGTCGCGCAGGGTAAGGCCTTCCGGGTGCATGCTCAGCACTTTCAGGATGACCCGGCCCGTCCAGCTGAGGTGTTCATCCACGGCGGCGGAAAAAGTGGGGCCGTCCAAAAGCAGGGCCTTGAAAGAGGCCAGCAGCATGGCGCGATCCAGACAGGCTTCCGGCACCTGCAGCGGACTGCGGGCATAGAAAGCCTGGGACATGTGCTTCAATTCCTGGGGATCCCGCCCCGCCAGCTTGCGGCGCAGACGGTTGCGATAGAAGGAGGGCAGGCGGAACAGGGGTTCCAGATTGGACACCAGGGCCACCAGCTCGGGCCCGGCGGCAGGCTGGCCCTCTTCGTCGGGCTCACCGGCGGACTTCAGCTCAATCAGGCCGGAGTTGCGCAGACTGTCCAGGATGATTTGGGAATCTTCGCTGGCTTCCGCCGCCACTTGGGCAGACAATTCGGCATAAGGAACCGAACCGCCCTCGGCAGCCAGATAGAACAGCACTTCAAGATGTTGGTGCTGGCTTTCCTGGTAGGTGGCCAAATGCCCTAAGGCGCGTAGAAAGTCGGAGGGAATGTGGAAAGCCATCATAGGGTGTGAAGGATCGTTCCTGAACGGTAGATTGGCCCCAACGCCCTCCCAAGGCGGGAGGAGAACCCGGGATGGGGGCCGTTGCCTTCCGGGTTAAATCGTTGAAAGTCTAACAGTTCGCTCATGCCTTGTCAAGTTGAAGAGGGCCTTTCCCCTGGCAATTCCTGACAAAATTGGCCCTAAACCGTATCAAATTCCTGCTCCCCAACCTGTGCGCGGGATCCTGCCCAACCCACGGGGAAGCTGGGGCCGCATTGGACTTATCCTCTTGCTGCCCATACTTTTCGCCTCCTGTCTGGCCGACACGGTGAGCCATTTGTGGGCCACGCGCTCCCAGTTCCTGGACTTCGATCGCAACCTGCGCTTTGAGGCCTCCACCGCCCAGCGCGGACCCGGTTTGCGCTTCCTGGATCCCCGCCTATCCACCAAGGATGTGTTGGCCGTGGCCAGTGGCCGCAAGGCCACGAGCATTGTGCGCCGTCCCGATGGAGAAACCTGGGTGTTCCGCTACCTGCGCCGCCCCACCCAGAAAGGCAAGGCGGTGACATTGGAACTGGACTTCCGCCACGGCCTGTTGGAGCGCATTGGCGTGGATCGCCGCTTCAGCGAACAGTTGGGCGATGAGCGCATCCACATGCTCATCCGGCAATTCGTGGGGCCCAATACCGAACTGAACTTGTTGAGTGGCAGGGTTGTCTGCAAAGTCCCCAAGGAGGAACTGCGCCGATTCCCGCCCTTGACGCGGCCTGCCCTGGTGCGTTTGCTGGGAGAGGAGAACCTGGTGCGTGAAGTGAAGTTGCGCAAGGGCGATCCCAAGCACATTTTCCGCTACAAACTGGCGGGCACGCCCGGCGAAAAGGGCGCCATGAGTTTTGGCGCCTCATTTGACGATTTGGGAGCACTGTCCTTGATCACCAGCCGCATCGGTTCCTTCTCACTGGAGTTCGACCTAAGCGGCGTGCGCTGAACCCTGGCCGCGCCTATTTCCCCCCCGATCCATCCCGGAACTGCTTGGGCAAATGGCGGTAGAGCGTGCCACGGCTGACGCCCAGTTTGCGCGCCGCCGCCTGCACATTGTACTCGCAGGCTTCCAGGGCCGCCAGAATGGCCTGCTGGCGAATGCTCGCCATGGGGCCCAGGTCTGTGAGGGACTCCACCATGGCGCGGCCGGTGGCCAGGGCCGTTTCCCCCATCATCTGCTGGGGGCCATGGCCTTCACGCACTTCCACCGGCATGTCCTTCAGCTCGATGAGCGGCCCGTCCGTCAGGGCCAGGGCGCGGCACACGGCATTCTCCAGTTGGCGCACATTGCCCGGCCAGGGGCAGCGGTCCAGGATGGCCATGGCTTCATCGCTTAGACCGTCCACATCCGTGCGCCCCATGCTGTCCCGATGCTTGGCGAAGAAATAATTGGCCAGCAAAGGGATGTCCGCGTGGCGTTCGCGCAAAGCGGGCAGATGGATGGTGAAGGCGTTGATGCGGTAGTACAAATCCTCGCGAAACTGGCCGGACATGGCGCGCTGGGCCAGGTTCTGCTTGGTGGCGCTGACCACGCGCACATTCACCGGCACCGTGGTGGAACCGCCCACCCGCTGGATTTCCCGCTCCTGCAACACGCGCAGCAGCTTGGCCTGCAGGCCGGGATCCAGTTCGCCGATTTCGTCCAGGAAGAGCGTGCCGCCGTTGGCCTCTTCGAAGCGCCCCACGCGACGAGCCACGGCTCCCGTGAAGGCGCCCTTTTCGTGGCCGAACATTTCGGATTCCATCAATTCCCGGGGAATGGCCGCGCAGTTGATGCTGACAAAGGGCCCGTCGGTGCGGGCGCCGTTCTCATGGATGGCCTTGGCCACCAACTCCTTGCCGGTGCCGCTTTCCCCCTGGATGAGCACGGTCATGTCATTGCGCAGGGCGGACTGGAGCAGCTGGAACACCTTTTGCATTTCCACTGAATCGCCAATGATCCGCCCCATGCCCCGCCGCTCCCGCTTGCGCAGACGGGCCAGTTGCAAACCCACACGCCGACGATCCAGCGCCTTGCGCAGGGCCAGTTCCAGCTTGTAGCTCTCGAAAGGCTTGACGATGTAGTCCCAGGCGCCGGCCTGCATGGCCTGGATGGCGATCTCCACGCGATCCTGGCCACTGACGATGATGGCGGGAAGCTCCGGATCCAACTGGCGCACGCGAATCAGCAGTTCCACGCCATTGATGCCCGGCAGACGCACATCAATAAGCAGCACGCCCAGGTCGGGCAGCTCCTCCATGGCATGAAGAAAGCTCTCGGCGTCGGGGAAAGGCAGCACGCGCAGTCCCGTGCTCTCAATGCTTTCCTGCAGCAGGCGGCGCTGAAAAGGATCGTCCTCCACCAGCGCAATGGGAAGTGCGGCGTCGAAACTCATGCGGGACTCCCGTCAAGTGACAACACAGGCCAAGCACCCCGCCCTTGCAGATGGAACACCCGTGGCGGACACTTGCCGCACGGTGTCGACAAAGCTCTTGTACTGCAGGTTAGGCCGATGATTGTACCAGCGACACGCGCCGCAGGCGTTAGCACAATGCATGCCAATTTCAGAAAAGCCTGTGAGGTCAAGGATCTGCTGTCCATTGATGGAACGCCCCAAAAGTACACAAGTGTTCGTATTAAAAGGTGACATGTTCTAAGAGCCTGCGGAAATTGCGAAAAGGACGGGCACGGAATGGCTCTGTCCCATGCCCGTCATGAGCAGTTCCTTCAGCGTTGGAAATGCAGAAATAGATTGATTCAAAGCGTGGACAGGCTAAAAAGCATGAGGCCCTCTGGTTTCCCAAAGGACCTCACACATTGGGGGGGCACTTTTTCCATTGTCTGTGCAATGGTGGCTGCGAATTCTCGCCTCATCGTTGCATACATCATGCCAAAAGAATGTGCTGGCATGCGAGAGGTATCCCTGCGGGCATGTTTCATAATGAGGCGCTTTTTGGTGTTTTTTGAAACATGCCCTCTAATAGACCACCAGCCGTCTGGAAGGGAGCCTGCCGCCGACGATGCCAACCCATGCCCGTGTGGTAGTTTAACATGTTGATTATCAATGGCTTTATCTGGCCTAAAAACATGCAAAGGGCCCGAACATCTCTGTTTGGGCCCTTTGCAATTGGGGGGATGAATCAGCGCGTCACAATTTCAAAGTCGCTTAGAGCACAATCCATGCCACTTTTGACTCCTCCCCCTCAACTGCCAAGGACAAGGCCTCCTTAACCCTGTCCGTGGCGGATTCCAGTCCTTAGCTTCTATCCATCCAATTCACGCGAGGACGCCATGAAGCACTACCAATTGAGTCTGTGGAACTGGGTGCCCTTCACGCATAAAGGGCGGTTTCACCAGCGCTCTTGCTCCTCGTTTACACTTACGCTGATTGCCGCCCTGTTCACTGCCGCACTGGCTCAGGCCTTGCCCGTGAAGGATCCCGCTTTGCTGGGTTTTGCGGAGCAAATAGATCGTCAGGCTCACAATCCCTTCACCCTGGAACAGTTGAGCGCCTGCGTGGTGGAGGAAAAGGGAGCCCTGGTACTGGATCTTTACCGCGTGGGACAGACCGTGGATGGCCGCACGCTGGAGGCAAGCCGGTTGGTGGGCGAGGTCTGTGCGGGGCCTTGGCCCTTCATGGCGGCGGAAACGGGTTACGCCTACCGCCGCTTCCGCCTGGACAAGCGCCTGGAGGCGGGACAGGTGGAGCTGCCGCTGAAGGGCTTGTTCAACCTCAACATCAACAGCGAGGCTTGGACGGACACGGCCTCCGTGCTGGTGCGCCTGGACCTTCGCCTGGCGAGGAAAGGGGCCGACGAGGACCTGATGTGCGCCGACCTTCCGCTACGCTTCCACCGTGATGCGAAGGGCCTGCACCGGTTGCCGGCCCTGTTGGAGGGCCCGCTCCTGTGCAAAGTGGACAGTCGACGGCCCGGCGACCTGACCGTGGCCCTGAAGACAGACCTGCCCGCCGCCGTGGCCGTGGAAGTGGAAGGGGTGGGGACCACGCCAAGCAAGGCCGACGGACCTTCCCATGAAGTGGCCCTGACAGGTCTGCCCACGGATTGTCCCTTGCGCTACCGCGTGCTGCTGGATGGCTGCGCCGCCACGGAATGGCTGGACTTCCGCCTGCCCGGCGCGAAAGGAAAGGCTGTGCGCCTGGCCTACTTCGGGGACAGCCGCGAAGCGGATGGTGGCGGGGACCGCGCCCACATGGGCATCAATCTGCACGCCCTGGAGTTGCTGCTGGGCCAGGCCCATGTCCAGGGTGCGGAGGCCCTGCTCTTTGGCGGAGACCTTATCAGCGGCTACACCATCTGGCCGGAGGATTTCCGCAGCCAGCTGCAGGCATGGAAGCAGGCCGCACTGGGTTTCTGGCGGGAACGCCCGGTCTTTACGGGAATTGGCAACCACGAGACCCTCTTGCGC
The DNA here is from genome assembly GCA_903910645.1 of uncultured bacterium. Lineage (GTDB taxonomy): Bacteria > CAIWAD01 > CAIWAD01 > CAIWAD01 > CAIWAD01 > CAIWAD01. Next base: position 35,923 of record CAIWAD010000082.1, read on the forward strand.
ATTTACAAAGGGAAGGAAGTGGACTGGCTGGGCATGGATCGCTGGCCCTACGCAACCCAGAGCGCCGAGGCTTTGTTCGCGCGAGAGATGTGCAACCCGGAGAATGGCCCGGAGCAGCCCGACACGGAGCTTCCCGGTTACGCCGAGACGGTGTTCAGCACGCGCCTGGGCTGCGTGACAGCCATTTTCTTCAACAACACCTGGTGGTACAACGAGCATGAGGAACTGACGGGCGGTTGCCCCCAGGGCCACATCCTGGAGGACCAGTTGCAGTGGCTGGAAGAGGAGATTCGCGCCGCGGACGCCGATCCGGCCTGTCGCCACATCCTCTTCATCGCCCACGAGCCGCCTTTTCCAATGGGCGGCCATGTGAAGGACAGCATGTGGCATGGTGGCGACAACGGGGTGCGGCCCTGGCGCCTGGCTGAGGACGGCCAGTTGGTGGCCCTGGCGCCGGGCATTGTGGAGCAGCGCAACCGGCTGGTGCGCCTCTTCGCCAACAGCCCCAAGAGCGCTGCGGTACTGGCTGGCCACGAACACGCCTACGCCCGACTCCTGCTGACTCCGGAGACACCTGCTGGTGATCCCGCCCGGGACGATGCCGACGGTGATGGCCGACTGTGCGAGACAGGGGAATCCTGCAGCCCAGTGCCTGGCTTGAAGCGCCCGCTTTGGTTTCTCATCGGTGGCGGCGCTTCGCCCTACTACGCCAAGGAGCCCACACCCTGGGCCAGCTGGTGGGAAGCCCGCCCGGACGCCGCGCGTGGCAGCTTCTACACATCCCAGGAAGCTCTGCTGCTCTTCGATGCGGATGAACGGGGCATGAGCCTGCGCGTGCTGAATCCCTTTGGTGAGGAAGTGGATCGCGTGGAGAACCTTAGAACTCCTTGACGACTTTCAGACCTCGCTTTCTTGGATTGTTCCGAATGATTCAGGTGTTAGATTGGACCCGCAACAAGGAGGCGGAATGGATCGACGGATGAAGCTGTTGCTGATGGGAATTGCCCTTGTTGGCATCATGTCTTGCTCTTCCAAGCCGGACGATGATGCGGAACCGGTTAACATGACCTTCGCCGTGGTGGACGCCCTTTTGGGACCTCCGGCCGCGCTGGAGCAGCCCCAGATGAGCATCCGCGCACCCAAGGGCTGGAAGGCCCTGGATTCCGCCAAAGTGGCCGCTTTGGAAGCTCCCAGGGGGCATACCTTTCAACTGAAACCACGCATGATATTCATGGATGACAGCACGGGCAGCGTGCTGGTGGTCAGCTCCTGGACCACGGATTCCACCTGGACCTGGGCCCAGCTTGAAGCCCGCCAAAGGGGTGAAGTTGACCAAGCTGTCCGTGGTCGCCAGGCACGGCACGACTCCTTCATCCTGGCCGGTCAGAACTGCCTGCAATCCTTTGTGCAGGACTCCCTACGAGTGAACTTCAAATTATTGCTGGCCAAAGGCATCCAGTTGGACTATGTGGTATCGGGCGCCGTTTACGCTACTCAAGTGGAGCAGATCGAATCCTCGCTCGGCTCCCTGACTTTTCCAGATGGTTCCACACAAACACAGGAGTGACCCCATGAAGTTGACCAAGCTTGCCGCCCCCCTGCTGGCCCTGGGCCTGCTCATTGGCTGCACGGCGAATGTCCATGTGATTGGTGATGGCCCCAAGGGCGGCGCCACTGTGAAGCAGAAGCAGTGGTATGCCCTGTTTGGTCTGGTGCCCCTGAACAATGTGGATTCCAAGGCCATGGCGGCGGGTGCCACTGATTACCAGATCAAGACTGTTTACAACCCGGACGATGTGCTCATTTCCATTTTCACAAACTATGTGACGGTATCCTGTCGCACGGTGGAAGTGACGAAGTAAGTCGCCCCACTCCTCATGCAAAGGCCCCGGATCCCCGGGGCCTTTTTCTTTTCAATCCTGCTGCCATCAGTGGGTGACGGGCCTCAGTTCGAAGCGCAGATAGGATTCCTTCCCAAAGGGCACCATGCGCTCCTTGGTGGCAAAGGGCCACTGGCCCAGGCGCGGAGTGGGCGGCAGCTCCCAGCGGCCCGTATGCGCCACAATGGCCTGCTCCTCCACCACCACCTGGCAGGTGCGGCGGGGATCGTAATGGAGCAGCCATGTGATGGGCTTCTCAAGCAGGCGCTGGCCCCGTCGTCCGCCCAGGCGTGTGCCGGTGGAGGCCTTCACCACCTGCCCATCCTGAAGCAGGCTCACCTCGAATTCCAGGGGATCGCCCATCAGGCCCAGGTGGAAATCCGCCGCGCCCACCTGCACCTCCACCAGGCTCACCATCCAGTCGCCGGATTTGCGGGGCTGCAAGCGCCCGGCGGAGCAACCACCCAACACCAGGACCGCCACCATCATGCCCACCAGGACACGGCCGGATTTGACCAGGTTCATGTCTCCTCCCCTTCCAGAAGCTCCCGGGATTCCAGTGAAGCCACCTCCGCCTCCGGCAGCGCTTCCACCTTGCGCAGCTTGTCGCCCATGATGCGCGTGTCGTTGCGCACTTTCGCCAGCTCCCTGCCCGCGTCCTCGATCTTTTTCTCCGCCTTTTCCAGCAGGCCGCCAAAGGATTCGAACTTCCGCTTCACATCGGAAAGCAGTTTCCACACCTCGCTGGAGCGCTTTTGGATGGCCAGGGTGCGGAAGCCCATCTGCAGGCTGTTGAGCAAGGCGGCCAGCGTGGTGGGCCCCGCCACCATCACTTTGAACTCGCGCTGCAGCTGCTCGGCCAGACCCGGACGGCGCAGCGCTTCCGCGTAGAGGCCTTCCGTGGGCAGGAAGAGGATGGCGAAGTCCGTGGTGGCGGGCGGGTGGATGTACTTGTCGCGGATGTCCCGGGCGTCGGATTTGAGCTTCGCCTCCAACTGGCGTGCCGCCACCTCCACCGCCGCCGAGTCCCCGCGCTCGCTGGCGTCCACCAGGCGCTCGTAGTCCTCCTTGGGAAACTTGGCGTCCAGGGGCAGAAAAACCGGCCCATCCTCATCGTCGCGGCCAGGCAGGCGCACCGCAAACTCCACCACTTCGGCGGAGCGTGGCCGGGGCCGGTACTGGCGCACGAACTGCTCCGGAGCCAGCATCTGCTCCAGCAGTGCGCCCAGCTGCACCTCGCCCCAGGTGCCGCGCGTCTTCACATTGATCAACACCTTTTTCAAGTCGCCCACGCCGGCGGCCAGTCCCTGCATTTCCCCCAGGCCCGCATGCACGGCGGAGAGCTGCTCGCTCACCTGGCGGAAAGACTCGCCCAGCCGCTTCTCCAGCGTGTCGTGGAGTTTCTCGTCCACGGTGCGGCGCATCTCGTCCAGCTTCTGCTCGTTCTGTCCGCGCAGTTTCTCCAGCTGCTCCGCCACCCCCTGGCGCAGCAATTCCACCTGCTTCCCAAGCTCCACGCGCAAAGCATCCAGGCGCTCACTCTGGCTGCGCGCCAATTCACCAATGCGCTCCCCCTGCTCCGTACGCTGCTTGGCGGATTCGCTGCCCAGACGCTCGCGCAAATCCTCCAGCTGGGTGGCGAAGTGGGCCAATTGCTGCTGCTGGGATTGTCCCAGCGCGGTCACAGGATCCCGCAGCGTGGCACCCAACTGCTGCACCAGCTGACCCAGTTCGCCACGCAAGGCCGTGGCCGCTTCCTGCTGTTCCCGACGCTGGGCGGACAGCTCGTCACGCAAGCGCTGCTCCAGGCGTGCGGCTTCCTCCCGCTGGCGTCCCAGCTCAGCCAGCACGGGGGCCAGATCCGGTGCGGGCGCCTTGCGCGCCACCAGAACTCCCAGGAGCGCCAGTGCCACCACCACGCCGGCCAGAGTCAACAGGGTCATGCCTTCACCTTCCCAGAATGGTCTTGGACTCCACTTCCAGCACCAGGGCCTCGAAAAGTCGGAGCACATCCTTGTTCGTCTTCTCCAGGTGGGAGGCCAACAGGCGCGCGATCTGCTGCAGAAGCTTCCAGCCAATGGCCGGATGGCGGTTGCCCAGGTCGGCGAAGGCGTCCCGGCGCAGGATCCAGCAAGTGCAGGCCGTGCGCGCCGCCACAGTGGCGATGCGCTCTCCACCGCCCACCAGGGCCACCTCGCCGAAAAGCGGATGCATGGCCGCACCCAGGATGGCCCTGGTGTAGGGTTCCTGATCCATGGTGTAGTCGAAGACCTCCACCTCACCCTCCACCAGCAGGAAGGCGCAATCGCCATGCTCGCCCTTGCGGATGATCTCTGCGCCCTGCCGGTAGACGCGCTCCTCCAGGATCTCCGCCACCAGGCTGAGGGCCTCGGGATCGTCCTCCAGGGGCGCCATCAGCGGAAAGGCGCGCAAGTGGTCCAACAAGTCCAGGCGGGCTTTCACGAGCGGCCTCCCTCGCGCTTGCGCCGCACCACCACAGCACGGCTGCGCGGCCTCAAAAGATGATCCGGCGGCGGGCACAGCACCGGGTGGTGGGGCTGCACCAGCTTGGCCTCGCGCAGGCGGCTCACCAAGTGGCTCACATCCGGAGTCTTCTGGGCCTCGCGCAGCGCCTCGCGCTTCACCTGCAAGGGGCTTCCCACATTCTCCACCAGACCCACCAGCATGGCGCCCTCCTCGTCCAGATAGCGGCGGGCCAGCTCCGCGAAGGGACGACCCACCAGTTCGGGGGGAATCTCCTCGAAACTGAAGACCGCGCCCTTGTCCAGCCGCAGCAGGTCGTCGAAGACATTGCCCATGCCCGGCGCCACCAGCATCTGGGCGGCCATGGCGCGACGGAAGGCGGAGGGGTCGATGAGTTCGTCCGCGCCCGCGTCGCGCAGGTAGCCCACAAAGCGCTGCTCGCGCACTTCCGCGCACAAGTGGGCTTCCTTGTTCAGCTGGCGGAAGGCCATCACCGCCAGCAGGGTGCGGGAATCCGGCGCGGGATCGTGGTCGTCCGCCAGGATAAGCGCCATGGCGGCGCGGGCCGCGCCAGCGCGCTCCAGATCCGCCGCCTGGGTGATGTCCCCGTTCACCAGGTGCAGACCTTCCAGGTGGGGGCGGCTGCGCAGGGCGCTCATGCGATCCATATCCATGTTGCTGATGAGCACGATGCGATCAGCGCGGCCATGGGGGCCATGCTCCACCAGGGAGCCCAGCATGCTGTCCAGATCCTCGCTCCAGCCGCAGACCAGGGTGTGGGCGCCCAGATGATCCATGCGCACGAATCCTCTCAATTGTTCCAGACGCTGCTGCAGGATGGCGCTGCCCGCGCGGGCCGCCACGGTGGCCACCACGGTCACTCCCGCCAGCACCACCAGAATCACCAGCAGTCGGCCCAGCTGGGTTTTGGGCGTGATGTCACCATAGCCCACTGTGGCGGTGGTGGTCACCAGCCAATAGAGCACATCCACCGGCGTGCGCACTTGCTCCTGGTCGTGCTCCAGCCACCAGAAGAGCAGACCGGCCACCACGAAAAACACCGCCAGGCCCCAGGCCAGGCGGCGCTGCTGACGCATTGCGTCTCCGGTGGTCATGGCCGGCACCATGCATGGCCCGCGGAAGTGTTTCTACGCACGGTCCAGCAGCTCCAGCACGGCCTCCGGCGGACGCCCCAGGCGGGCCTTGCCGCCACACACAAGAATGGGCCGTTCCAGCAGGGCGGGATGGGCGGCCATGAGTTCCAGCCATTCTCCACGACTGCGCACGCTGTGGCGATCCAGGCCCAGCTCCTTCAGCAGGGGTTCCTTCACCCGCATGAATTGCAGGGGCTCCAGCTCCAGCGCCTGGGCCAGGCGCTCCAGCTCCTCCACCGTGGGTGGATGCTCCAGGTAAAGGACGATTTCCGGCTCCACGCCACGGGCCTGCAGCAGGGCCAGCGTCTCACGGCTTTTGGAGCAGCGCGGGTTGTGGTAAAGACGACAGGTCATGAACCCTCCTGCAGGAAAAGTACCAATCAGCATGGCCCCAAAGGCTTGTCCAGCCAATCCAGCACCCGTTCTTCCTGGGCCATGGTCTCCACGCTGCCAGGACGCCGTTTGCGCAACCAGGCCAGCGCCGCAAGGCCGTCCAGGCCCAGTTCCCTGCCCGCAAGGCAGGCCAGGAAAGTGCCGGTGCGGCCCATGCCCGCGGC
>CAIWAD010000083.1 GCA_903910645.1 uncultured bacterium
CAACACTCATTTCCACCAGGTGGAAATCAGCGAGTATCCGCTCTTCGAGTACCCGCCCTACAGTCTGGCCCTCACCAGCAAGATTGTGGATGTGGCCACCCGCTTCGGCCTGGACCTGGTGCACGCCCATTACGCCATTCCCCACGCCGCCAGTGCCTGGATGGCCAGTTGCATGCTTCCCGGCGGCCTGCCGGTGATCAGCACGCTCCATGGCACGGACATCACGCTGGTGGGGCAGGATCCGGGCTACCTTCCGGTGACCCGCTTCACACTGGCCAACTGCCAGGCCCTCACGGCGGTGAGCGATTTCCTGGTGGAGGAAACCCGGCGGGTCTTTGGCCAGGAGCTGGAGGTGGAACGCATCCACAACTTTGTGGACACGGAGGAATTTCAGCCGCGCTGCAATCGCGAGTTGCGCGCCTGTTTCGCCAATCCCGGCGAACACATCCTCCTGCATGTGTCCAACTTCCGTCCGGTGAAGCGCATTCCCGATGTGGTGGACATCTTCGCCCGTCTGGCGGCGCGGCTGCCCGTGCGTCTGGTGCTGGCCGGCCTTGGTCCCGAGCGCAACGCCGCCAAGGAACAGGTGACAGCCCTGGGCTTGCAGGAGCGCGTGCACTTCATTGGCAACCAGGAATCCATGGTGGACCTGATGAGTGTGGCCGATCTCTATCTGCTGCCCTCCCAGACGGAGAGTTTCGGATTGAGCGCGCTGGAGGCCATGAGTTGCGGCGTGCCGGTGCTGGCCTCACGCGTGGGCGGTCTGCCCGAACTTGTGGAAGACGGCGTGACCAGCCACCTGTGCCCCCTGGGCGATGTGGATGCGTTCGCCAACGCGGGCCTGCGGTTGCTGCAGGACAAAGAACTCTACCAGCGCGTCTCCAAGGCGGCGCGGGACAGCGCGGTGGAGCGATTCGCCATTGATCGCATCCTGCCCCGCTATGTGGAGGTGTACGATCGTGTGCTGGACAAGCGAGTGACCATCGCGCACTAGGGTCACGCGACTCGATGGGGATCAGGAATCATTGCTCACGCAAGAGCCCGGCGTTTGCTGCGAAGACACTGCTCGAGGGAGCAAATCCGAGAACGAGAACCGCTGCGCTGAGAAGGACATCGAGACTCGAGAACAAGACTCGAGCACGAGAGCTGCTGTGAAGGGAAAGGATTCTGGCCGGACATGACCATTCAACCCCGCCTCTACAATGGCACACGCGACCTGCTCCCACAGGACATGCTGCCCAAGGAAGATGTGCTGGCGCAGTTCCGCGCCAGCTTCCAACTCTATGGCTTCGCGCCGGTGGAAACCCCGGCCATGGAATACCTGGAGATCCTCACCGGCAAATACGGTGATGAAGGCAACCAGCTCATCTACCGGCTGGACTACCGCAACGAGGATCCCGCCCGGCGCCTGGCCCTGCGCTACGACCTCACCGTGCCCTTGGCCCGGCTGGTGGCCATGCACCCGGACATGCCGCTTCCCTTCAAACGCTACCAACTGCAGCCCGTGTGGCGGGCGGACCGTCCCCAGCCCCATCAGGGTCGCTACCGCGAGTTCATGCAGTGCGACATCGACACGGTGGGGGCCCAGGGCCGCGCCGCCGACGCAGAGATTGTGGCGCTCTGCGCGGATCTCATGAGGCGCTTGGAACTGCCCGGTTTTGTCATTCGCATCAATCACCGCCAGCTCCTGGCGGCACTGGTGGAGCAGGCCGGCCTTGGCCCGGAGAGCGAAGCCACGGTGTGCGGCGCCGTGGACAAGTTGGACAAGATTGGTGCAGACGGGGTGCGCAGGGAAATGCTGGCCCACGGCATTCCCGTGGCAGCAGCGGATGCCGTGCAAGAGCTGCTGAATCTTCCTGTCCAGTTCGGCGACACCCAGCTCCTGCAGGACAGGTTGCAGGGCCATGAAGCGGGGCTGAAGGCCCTGGCTGAACTGGAAGAGCTGCACCGTCTGGTGCTGGGATTGGGTGTTCCCGCCGAGCATGTGAAACTGGACCTGACTCTGGCGCGCGGCCTGTCCTATTACACGGGTCCCATTTTCGAAACCGTGCTGCCCAGCCTTCCCCACATGGGGAGCTTGATGGGTGGCGGTCGCTACGACGGACTCATTGGCATGTTCCTGGGGCGGGACATCCCTGCGGTGGGAGCCACTCTGGGGCTGGACCGCATTTTGACAGCACTGGCACAGCTGAAACCCCATGCCCAGCGCAGCACGCCCACCCGCGTGCTGGTGGCAAGGGCCTTCAGCGAAACCGATACGCAGGCGCTGGCACTGGCCGGTCGGTTGAGACAAGCAGGCATCCCAACTGAGATTCCTCTGGATGGTGGAAAGCTGAAAAAGCAGTTGAGCTATGCCGATCGCAAGGGAATTCCCCATGTGGTGGTCCTGGGTCCGGATGAGTGGGCCACGGGTCAGGTGCAAGTGAAACACATGCAGGCCGGAGGCCAGGAGGCAGCGGATGTGGAAGCCCTGCTGGCCGCTCCAGCACGCTTTTTCCTGTGATCCTGTGGTGGGAAAAGGGCTTGTTTTGCTTTGGACAACAAGGGGCAAGTCCTAATTTGATCAAGGGCCGGAACGGCCGGCATTCCTTTCAACGGCAAATCACGATTGACTTCAGGTAAACGGGGCAGGGGCCTCAGGTCGGTTACCCATTTGGGGGGCAACCGGTTTCCCGTGCGCGCACGGGGCGGGGAGATGCCACGTCCAGCAAGGGAGAGTTCGATGCAGAAACTGTTGATCGCCGCTTTGGTGGTCTCGGTGACCGGCGCAGCGCTGGCGTCCAGCCCGCAGCCCAGCCTGTCCAAGAGCCAGCATAAACCGGTGAGGACCAACCTGGCCAAGACCCTGGTGCAACATCCCGCGACGCCGGCGCAGCCGCTGAGCACGGGGAACCTGGGCAACCGGCCCGAGACCAAGGTGCCCGACGGCATGAGCTTCGCCACCGCCGCCGAGGCCGAGTACTACCACCTGAAAACCCAGGGCCTGCCCATTCCGGCGTCCCTGGTGCGCGAGGTCTTCGGCGAGCAGCCCCAGGGCGGCGCCCGCAACGGCGGCGAGACCTTCGCCACCGCCACGAACATCCCGTTCAGCGTGGGCGGCACCTACACGGACGCCGGCACCACCGTGGGCTTCACGGACAACATCCTGGCCGCCGGCCAGACGGCCCCTGCCAGCTGCAACACCAGCTTCTTCAGCGGCACCAGTTTCGGTGGCCCCGACGCGGTGTACTCGTTCACCCTGCCCGGCACCTACATGGTGGGCGCCTCTGTGTGCAACAACGCCACCTACGACAGCTGCCTGGGCATCTTCAACGCCGCCGGCACGCTGGTGGGCGTGAATGACGACGGAGCAAGCTGCGCCAACTTCAGCAGCGTGATCGCCCCCTGCTCCCTTCCCGCCGGCACCTATTATCTGGTGGTGGATGGTTATGGAACCGCCTCCGGCACCTACAACCTCACGGTGACCTTCACCGAGTTTGTGGATCCCGGGGACCCCTGCTCGGATCCCGAGGTGTTGTCCTGCGGCGATTTCGTCACCGGCTCCACCATCGGCGGCGCCAACTTCGTGGGCAATGCGGCACCCGACGCCTTCTTCGAGGCCGTGGTCACCCAGAGCGGCCCCGTCACCTTCTCCCTGTGCGATCCGGCCACGGACTACGATTCCTACATCCGCCTCTATGACGGTTGCCCCACGGACGGCGGCACGGAGCTGGCTTTTGACGACGACAGCTGCGCCGATCCCGGCCTGGCCTCCAGCATCACCATGGCCCTGGAGCCCGGCACCTACTACGTGGTGGTGGAAGGCTACAGTGCCAGCTCGGGCAACTTCGGCCTGAGCATGATCTGCTCCACGTGCGACCCGGTGAATTGCACTGGCAACGACGAGGGTGAGCCCAATGCCGGTCCCGCCGACTTCGGCGGCGACGACACCTTCGGCACCGTGGAATGCCAGGACGGTGGCTACACCATTTGCGGCACCACTTTCACCGACGATGCCATGGGCACGCGTGACACGGACTGGTTCGAGCTCTTCCTGCTTGAGCCCAGCATCCTTACCGTCACCACCCAGGCCGAAATGTTCAATCCCCTCATCTTCGTCATCGACGAAGCGTACAACCTGCTCTATTCCGCTGACAACGCGGGCTTCTGCGAAGGTGAGACCATCGTCACCGAGTGCCTGGAAGCGGGCATCTATTACCTGTGGATGGGCCACAACGCCTTCAGCGGCGTGCCCGAGGAGCAGAACTACAGCATGACCCTGGTCTGCGAGTCCTGCGAGCCCGTGCTGCCCTGCGAGAACACCTTCCCCATCACCTGCGGCGACTCCGTCACCGGTGACAACAGCATGAGCCTGGGCAACGCCTGGGACACCTATTGCAACGCCGGCGAGGACGGCCCTGAGGTGATCTACGAACTGACCCACAGCGGCGGCTTCCTGACCATCAACATGGACAGTGCCGACGGTGAGGACCTGGACATGGTGCTCCTGGGCAGCTGCGACCCGGCCGACTGTCTGGACATGCCCTGGGCCGTGGGTCCGGCGGAAACCATCTCCGGCGTGTACGCGGCGGGCACCTATTACATCGTGGTGGACGCCTACGCCTGGACCGGTGCCGATTACTCCTTCACCCTGGATGTCATCTGCGGTGATGATCCCTGCGCCGACCTGCCTCCGGTGAACTGCGACGGCACGGCCGAAGTGGAGCCCAACGAAGGCTGGAACGACGACAACGCCTCCTACAATGAGATCACCTGCGGTGAGACGGTCTGCGGCAGCACCTGGGCCACGGGCGGCAACCGCGACCTGGATTGGTTCCACTTCACCCACACGGGCGGCGACCTGCAGATCGACACGCAGATCGGCGCTTTCGACTGCGTGCTCTTCCTGACAGACTTCGACACGGCCGGGGCCATCATCGCCTCCTCCGACGCCGCCATCATGTGCGTGCCGGAGACCATGACCGTGAGCGCCCTGGCTGCTGGCGAGTACTACATCGTCATCGCCCACAACGACTTCGAAGGCGTGGACACGGATCAGGACTACGCCCTGACCCTGACCTGCATGGGTGATCCCTGCGAGGGCCACGAGCCCATCGTGTGCGACGGCACGGCCGAGGTGGAGCCCAACGAAGGCTGGAACGACGAGAATGCCTCTTACAACGAAATCACCAACGGCGAGACCGTGTGTGGCACCGTGTGGGCCGACGCCGACAACCGCGATCTGGACTGGTTCCATTTCGAAGTGACGGAGACGGCCAATGTCACCATCACCAGTGAGGTGGACTGGTTCGACGCCATCATGTTCCTCACCCAGTTCGATTTCAATGGCAGCATCATGACCGCCGCCGACGCCAACGGCCCCTGCACGGGTGAGACCATCACCTACGAGTGTCTGGAAGCCGGCGAGTACTATGCGGTGATCGCCCACAACGACTTCAACGGCGTTCCCGAAGACCAGGCCTACAGCCTGAGCCTGGAGTTCGGCACCTGCACGCCCACGGACCCCTGTGGCGACATGGTTGCCGGTGGCACGCTGGATGACTGGTACATCGTGAACCGTCCTGCCCCCGTGGCCAACCACCACAACGCGGCCAACGGCTGCGCGGGCATCAGCAGCGCCGGCTACGACGAGCTGCACCAGCTGACGCTGGCCGGCGAGACCGACCTGAGCGTGGTCATGCAGGGCCAGGGCCTGGCCGACGAAGCGGTCTACATCCTCACCGATTGTCTCTTCACCGAGAGCTGCGTGGCGGGCGTGGACGCCGGCGGCACGGATGCCGCTCCTGAGACACTGACGGTCCAGAACATGCCCGCGGGCACCTACTTCATCGTGGCGGATTACTGGGGCAGCGCCGAGACCCACCCCTTCACCCTGACGGTGCGGGACCTGGGCACGGACATGGATGGCGTTACGCCGCAGGCCTTCGCGCTGCAGCAGAATGTCCCCAACCCCTTCAACCCCTCCACCACCATCAGCTGGACGCAGCCGGCCCTGTTGCCGGCCAGCCTGGCCATCTACAACCTGGCCGGCGCCAAGGTGCAGGACTTTGATCTGGGCTTCCGCGGCGCGGGCACCCAGACCTTCACCTGGAACGCTTCCGAGCTGAGCAGTGGCGTGTACTTCTACAGCCTGACCACGGGTGGGCAGACCCTTACCCAGAAGGCCGTGCTGGTGAAGTAATTCACCCTGCATCCTGTCTTTGCGAGCGGGGGCCGGTTTCGGCCCCCGCTTCTGTTTTTCCTATTCCATTCCCACTTCTCTCGTAATCGATCGGAATCACTAATCCTGGCTAGCGGAGCACAGCCGAGGCTCGGGAAAGAGAGCTGCTGTGGTGCCGGTGTGGTGCCGGTGTGGTGCCGGTGCGGTGCCGGTGCGGTGCCAGTGCGGTGCCAGTGCGGTGCCGGTGTGGTGCCGGTGTGGTGCCGGTGTGGTGCCGGTGCGGTGCCGGTGTCATCTTAAATCCACACCGTAGACATGCAATCCTGCGAGGGGATCTGAATACAGAGCTTTCCTGTTGGGAGATTTGTATCGAATAGCTGTCTGGATGTATTCATCCATGAATTGCCGATAAGCAGCCCGCCAGTCCCCATCCTGACCAGCCAGATTCAGCAGCACTTCATGTGGACTTAGCAGTTCATCCTTTTGCCCCAAGCCATTGAAATGAAAGCTGGTCCAGGTGGATTGGTTGGGATGCTCTACTAATCCGGCGCGCCAGGGATTGGCTTCGATATACAAGTGGCTGCGAAGCAAATGAACTTCATTTTCAATGGGAATAAAGGTGTATCGATCTCGCCAGAGAGGACCACTTCGGCCTTCAACCTTGTTCAAACAAACTGCGTGTTGTCCCAATAGCCACTTCAACATGCGCCCGATTGCGCCATCTCTTTCTCCTGCCATTAAGAGATGGATATGATTGTCCATCATGGCATACGCGTGGACTCGACAGGGTTCACGAGTCGACGCGGACAGTGCAAGCTGCACGAAGCGAGTTCTTGATGATTGGTCAGGACAGCATAGCCTGTCCGGAATAGCGTGGGCCGTGACATGAATCAACAGATCCTGCTTGTGCTCTCGTTTTCGTCGTCCCATGTTGCCTCCCTTTGTTGGCTCATGAACGCTCCATCCATCGCTTCGGGATCCACAAAAAAGGCCCCGAATGCATCGGGGCCCTTTCCTGCGTCCAAAAGGATTGACACTCACCATCCGCCGAAGCGCCGCTCCAGCGGATTGCCCCGCGGGGCAAGATTTCCCTTGGCCTGATTCACGCCTGCGGTGTCGAAGGCCAGGTAGCTGTATTTGCCATAGTGGGGCACTTTGCGCGCCAGGGCGGGCAGGGCTTCGGGCCCAGGCACATAGAACAGCAGTGCGCCCTTGCGATCATTGGCCGCGCTCTTCACCGCAAGCACTAGGCTGCGTTCCGCGCGCAGGCCTTCCACACCGGCGATCTGCCACTTGTCCGGACCCATGCGCAAATCGCTGGCTTCCAGGCCATCCACCAGACCCGGCGCATTCACCACCACCACGCTGCGTGACTTCAAGGTGGAGGCGCGGAAGTCCTCAACGGCTTGCCACTCGGGATCCTTCACATCCTTGAGTGCGCTGGCGAAGGCCATCAGGGCCTCACGCCGACCGGCGTCGTCCAGCCAGGCCTTGGGGGCCAGGAAGAGCGGACGCTCCTCCGCCAGCACCAGCCCCACCACCGGCTCCATTTCACGCCCATCGAGCAGGCGGAAGAGATCCAAGTCCGGATCCACCACCACGCGTCGCGGCTCGGGGCAGAGCAGGTCAATGAACAGGGTGTCGCGATCCATCTGCAGGCGTTCCGTCAGCACGGTGCCATCGTGGCACTCGATGCGCAGCGGGACATCCAGCTCGTAGGGTGCGCCGCCCTGACTTTGCAGGAGACGGCCCTGAAGGCGCCCGCCAATCCAGTCCAGATCCTCCAACCGCAGGGCCGGTGCGCCCTGGCGATCCAGCCACTGGGAGGAGAAGCGCGCCAGATCCAATTGGCCCTTGCGTTCGCAGGCCTGCATCCAGTCATCCCAGGAAGCCTCCCTGCCCGACCAGGTGCGGTACATGTCACGCTGCACGGCGTCCAGGGCCTCCGCACCCATGCGCTGGGCCAACATGTGGAAGACATACATGGACTTGCCGTAGCCAATGGCTCGCGTGGCGCCATCGTGGCGGTTCTGGAATTCGCGCAGGGAAAGATCCTTGGAGCCGTCCACGTAGGCGCGATAGTCCTTCAACACGCCCTTGCGGTACTCCTTGGCCGCCTCCGGACTCTCCAGCGCCTTGTAGCGATAGTCGCTGCCGTAAACGGTCAGGCCTTCGCACCAGTTGCCCAGCTCGGCTTTCACATAGACACCGTTGCCCCAGTAGTTGTGAAGCAGCTCGTGCCCAAGGCTGGTGTAAGGGATGTAGGGCATGCGAATCACCTGGGAGCCCAGAAGGGTCCAGCCCGGCATGCCGTAGCCGCTGGGGAAGAAGCTCTCCACCACGGCGAACTTGCTGTAGGGATAGGGCCCCAGCCAGTCCCGGTACATCTTCAGGTAATAGGCTCCCATGCGATGGAGCGTGTTGCGCACTTCGGCGTCGTCCACCGGCCCGGAAATGCCCATCACCGGACCCAGGGCGGGATCCCGGCGGAAGAACCAGGTGGACAACTCCACCCCGTCCACCCATTCCTTGCGGATGTCGTAAGGTCCCGCCGCAATGCTGAGGGCGCCGCCCGGCAACGCCTCGTCCCAGCTCATGAGATGGCGACCCTCACGGGTCTCGTCCTTCACCAGACGCCCGTCCGTGATGAGGGACCAGTCACCCGGCAGGTTGGCGTGCACGCGATGGGGTACCAGGGCACCTTCACCGGCATCGGGAAGGATGGCTGCCTCCGGTGCCAGCCAGGCGCCTTCCGCGCCTACCGTGGCCATCAATTCGTTGCCCACAGTCTCGTGGCCGAAGCGCACCTGCTCCGGATCCTGCCACAGCGTGCCCTTGGCTTTGATGATGGCCAGACCTGTCTGGGGAAGGCGACAGGCCAACAAATAAGTGGTGCGCGTGGCGGGGCCGCGCTCCTCACTGGCCTTCACCACCAGACGCTTCAGCGGCACCTGGCGCCCGCCCACTTCCAGGCTGGTCAGTTCCAGTCCGGCATTGAGCTCGAAGCGCGTGAAGGTTCCCTCGTAGCGCAGGCTGTCCTCCAGCTGCAGCAGATGGGTGGACGGCTCCAGATGCAGACTGAGGGCGTGATGGGTCAATTGAAAGGGTGCCGGTTCGCCGGAGGGCATGCGGCACAACAAATGGCTGCCGCAGGACATGGGACCCAATCCAGCCAGCAACAGGGCCAGTGGCAGGGCGACACGGGGCTTGTGTGGGATCACGGGGGCTCTCCTATTCCACATGCACGGTAATCCACGGAGCGGTGGCAAGGTAGCGCTGGGCGACGCGGGTCACATCCTGGGGAGTCACGGCGCGCAAGGCGGCCTCCTCGTCCACGGACGCGCCTCCGGCCAGTTCACCCATGGCCAGCCGCCAGGCCTGATTGATGCTGGCCAGCCCGCGCATCAAGTCGCGGCCCAGCATGCCACCCCGCACTTTGTCCAGCTCCACCTGTGTGACGGGCTTGTCCAAGGCGCCCAGGTAGCGTCGCATTTCCTTCAAAGCCTGTAATGCATTCTCCGCCCGCGTGCCCATGTAGGCGTCCACCACCGCGCGCCGACCGGCCACACTGGCGCCGGCTCCAATGCTGTAGGCCCAGCCGCGCGTCTCACGCAGGTCGAAGGCCATGCGATCCGACAGCAGCGCCACCAGCAGGCGCAGGGCCGCGCCGTCGGATTCCTCCACCTCCATGCGGCAGGACAGACGCAGAGCCTGCATTTCGCCGCCCAGGCTTTCGTTCAGCTGCAAGGGCGCGGGTGTGACCGGAGCCTCCAGACGCGGCGGCCACAAGGGACGCGCATCCGCCACAGGAGCCATCCACGGGCTTGACCCGCGCAGCCATTCCAGATCCTCCTGGGTCGCAGTGCTGGAATGTCCCGCCAACAGTCCGTCCAGACACTGTTCCACTTCCGGGGCGGACACGGGGCCCACCACCGCCAGGATCAAGTTCTCCGGGCGGAAGGCCAGGCGATGGATGCGCCGCAGATCCTCCACCGTCAAGGACGCCACGCTCTCGGTCTTGCCTTCCGGCGGCAGGGCGGACGGCAGTCCTGCCAGCATCAGGCTGTCCAGGATCTGGCGGCTGCGGCTGCGTGCGCTGCCTTCCTGATGGCCCAGCTGTTCCAGTTGACGGGCGCGCAGGCGCTCCACAGCTTCCTCAGGGAAATCAGGCGCCAGCAGCAGATCCACCGCCAAAGAGCAGGCGGCCTGCCAGTGTTCCCCAAGCACTTCCAGACGCAGGAAACTGTGGCTGCTGGAGGTGTAGTGGTCGTCATAGGGAATGGCCGCATTGTCCGCCACGCTAAGTTTGCCGCCCATGCGGCGCAGACGCTCGGCCAGCGCGGCCGCGTCCTGTCCGGCGGCGCCTTCGGGCATCAGGCGATGGATGAGGCTGATGGCCCCTGCCTTGCCCTCACCCTCCCACACGGCCCGTCCGCGCACGACGGCCTGCAGGGCGAAGACCTGGCTGGGCCTTCCGCCTTCAATCAACAAGGCGGCCTGATCCACGCCGCCCGGCCGCCGGATCTGATCCCGGGTTGTCGCATCGTCTTCTGCATCAACGGTGGCGGCAGGTTCCAACAGCAGGGCCATGGGCTCACCCCCGCGCAACCAGCGGGCGGCGCAGGCCTGCAGATCCTCCGGACGCAGCTGGGCAAGGCGCGCCCCGCGGGTCAGGCTGGCCTCGAAGCCCTGCTCGGCGAAGGTGGCGGCTTCCATGAGACCGAAGTAATGCGGCTTCTCCATCAGCTGGGCCAGATTGCTGCGCTCCTCCAACACCCGCTGTGCGATGAGGGCGGGGGAAAAGGACTCGTCCTTCAGGCGCGACAGGGCCTGGCAGAGCCCCTGGATGGCTTCCTGGGCCTCCATGTCGGCCGGCAGGTCGGCCTCCAGCTCGAAACGGCCGAAGCCGGGATCACCCACATGGCTCAGGCGCAGATTCTCCATGGGAGGCAGACCTTCCAGGAAGAGTAGGCGGGGCAGCACGCCGTCCCGGGGATCCCCCGCCGCCCAGGCCAGCAGTCCCGCCGCCAGATCATCGGGATGGGAGCTGTCCGGCCCCGGCCACGCCAGACGCAGGCGACGCACAGGCACAGCTGCCTCCCGGCGCCGACTCTCGTTCGGTCTCCACTGCAGGGGCGCGGGATGGCTTTCCGGCAGGTCGCCTGGGGCCATGTCCCCATACCAGGTTTTCACCTGATCCAGGATGGTGGCGGGATCGAAGGCGCCCACCACACTCAAGAGCATGTTGTTGGGCACATACCAGCTGTGGTAGTAGGAGTCCACGCTGGCGCGGTCCAGATGACGAATGGTGGCCGGCGTGCCCAGGGTGGGCATGGCGTAGGAGCTGCCTGCGTAAAGGAAATCCTCCCACAGGCTTTCCACCGCCTGGGCGGGATCGTCACCGCCCTGGGCAAGCTCCTCCATCACGATGCCCCGTTCCTTCTCGAATTTCTCCGGCGGCAGGGTGCTGTAGAAGAGCATCTGGCTTTGCAGCTCCATGCCGCCCTCCAGATCCGCCGCGGGAACCAGCACCATGTAGTTGGTGTAATGGCGGCCCGTGTTGGCGTTGTTGTAGGCGCCCAGCATGTCCTGGCGGGCGTAAAGCTCCTCCTGGCTCCACTTGGTGGTGCCGTTGAAGAGCAGGTGCTCCAGCATGTGCGTCATGCCACTGGTGCGAAAGCTCTCCCGATGGCTGCCCGTCTTCACCAGCATGTTCAGGCCGGTCATGGGCGCATCGGGGATGTGGAGGAGCAGGACCTCCAATCCATTGTCCAGACGCTCCAGGCGCGCGCCCTCCGGCAGGGGTGCCAGGGTGGCTCCGCCACTTGAGGCCAATCCACCCAGCAACAGGGTGGTCAACGTGAGGCAAGTACGGGTCATGCGTCCTCCGGCAGAGGGATGTCTACAGTTCCAGGATTTCCCCGGTGTCCAGCCCCAGCAGGGCCTCCAGCTCGTCCAGGCGCGGGCTCTCGCCATTGTGGTGCCAGCAGCTCCAGCCGCATTCCCGGGCCGCTTCCAGATTCTCCACGCGATCATCCACGAACAGGATGCTCCCCGCATCCGGCCAGGCCAGCTCGGGACTGCCCGCCGCCGCCACCTGGCGATAGATGGCCGCATCTGGTTTCAGCACGGCCAGATCGAAGGAAAGGCCCAGGGGATCGAAGGAGCGGAAGGGCAGGCGCTCCCGCGCCACTTCCCAGTGCCAGGGATCCGTGTTGCTGAGCAGGCCCACGCGCAAGCCTGCTCCATGGGCACGGGCCGCAAGATGGCACAGCGCCTCGTCCGGCGGGCCGATCATGGCGCACCATGCCTCGCGCAGGCGCAGGGCCGGCCAGCCGGGCAAGCCCAGATCCTTGCGCAGCAGGCGGGGAAAATCCTCCGCTGGAATGCGTCCCAGATTCCAGTCCTGATTGCGCGGCCCGCGCAGAAAGCACTCCAGGCTGCGACGATCCACGCCCAACGCGGCCCAGGCGGCGTGGAAGGCCTCCATGTTCAGGCGCACCAGCACACCGCCCAGATCCAACACAAGCAGAGCGGGCCCTCCCGGAGGAAGGCCCGCCCCATTGAATTCCCAGCCAGATTCCGGCGTGGCCATGCCGATGGGGCCTGTCAGGCGACAGCCTTGGGCGCCGAGGCGTCCGGGCCGCCCTTGCTTCTTCCCATTGCCAGACAGAAGACCACGAAGGCGATTTCCGCGCCAAGGTAGATGAGCAGCTTCAGGGGGAAGGGCTCGGGGTTGCCTGTAGCGTAGCTGTGCAGGCCGCTCAGGTAGTAGTTCACGCCGAAGTAGGTCATGAGCACCACCGCCAGGCCCGCGATGTTGAGAATGGCCGTGTTGCGCTTGTTGATCCAGCCGTTCATGCGCCCGTGCACCACCACCATGTAGAAGAGCAGGGTGATAAGGCTCCAGGTCTCCTTGGGATCCCAGCCCCAGTAGCGGCCCCAGCTCTCGTTGGCCCACACGGCGCCCAGGATGATGCCGGCGGTAAGGGTGATGATGCCAATGCCCATGATGCGGTAGGTGAGCAGATCGATTTTGGGCATGGCTGCCGCGCCCTTGGCTCCCCGGCGGTAGGCCCACAGGTAGGCATGGCCCAGACCCGCCGCCACGGCGAAGGCGCCGTAGGAGAAGGTGATGATGGTGACATGGATGTTCAGCCAGTAGCTCTTCAGCACGGGCACCAGCGGATTGATGCTGATGTCGATGGTGCTGTCCAGGGCATAGCCCATGGCAATGCCGCCCAGCACGCCGGCGGTCATCAGCAGGTAGTTCTCACGCTTGCTGACGAAGTAGAAAATGGTGGACACCAGGATGGTGGCCCAAATGATGAAGACCAGCGATTCGAAGAGATTTGAAATGGGCGCCCGCCCCGTCAGGATGGTGATGTAGTAGAGGCCCAGGGTGTGGAAGGCCAAACCTGCCAGCAGCAGCGCGGCGTTCAGCCAGTTGAGCGCCTGCTTCACCTTGGCCGCCACATTGAAGGGCACCAGGGCCGCGGCGATGAGGCTGCCCAGCGCCACCAGCAGATAAAGCATCCAGGCCTTGTGGAAGGGTTGCATGCCATTGTAGGCCAGTTCGCGGCCAATGGCGGCGTCGCTGGGATAGTCGGCGCCCTTCACCTGATTCACCATGCCCTGCAGCGAACTCAATCCCTGGCTGTAGGCGAAGGCATCCCCGGCGGCCCATCCCGCAGTGAGCTGCTGCCAGCCCTGGAAGGGCTCCATGCCCGCCTCGCGGGGGCTAAGCCAGCTGGCCTGTGCGCTGCGCGGATCCGGCAGGAAGCGGAAACCCGCGCCAGAGAGCAGTTCGTCCAGCACCACCAGGCGGCCATAGAGATTCTGCGTCTCCGTGGAGAGCTTGGTGGTGGTGGCCTTGTCCTGGCTCAGGCGGCGCGCTTCCTCGATCAAGCCCTGCAGGGCCTGGGAGTTCACAATCTGGTCGAAGCTGAAGTACTTCTCGCCCTTGGGGAAGCCCAGCTTCTCCTTCAGTTCGAAGTAATCGATGCGCACCAGCTTCTGCGCGCGCCAGTGCTCGGGCTTGGAAGCGATGTCCAGGATAAGGTCCACGGCATCCCAGCGGCGCCCGCCCTCATCCTTGTAGTGGGACTTGCCGTAAATGCTGCGCACGCTTTCCCAGGCATAGGAGTCCATGGGCTTGTGGCGGCCGCCGTCCAGCACCACCAGTCGGGCAAAGCCCTCGGAATCCAGACCCTCGGCCAGGGCCGGCGTGGCGGCCGGCAGCAGCAGCACCAGCCCCAGGGCCAGCGCACGGATGAAGGAGCGTATCATGGAGATCCTTTCTGTGTCGCCATTTTTGGCGAACGAAGGTGGCAGCATGCCCCCCGCAGCTTGTCAGGAAATTGTCACGCGTCGTTCCCGGAAGCCCTGGAGTCCGTGGATCGTGGCACTGTGGCCAGTTGCCTTTGCCGGAGCCATTCCTTCAAAGCCATGTGCGTGAAGTTCCATCACCAGTGCTGGACAACGAAAGGACAGGCCGCTCCAGATTCCACACTTCCAGGAGAGCACCACGGCGGTGCCGGCCTTCCTGAAAGGCTACATTCCAGTGTCATGAAGGAAATGCCATGAACGAGCAAGGGCCCTCTCCAGCTGGGGAGGCCGATCGCCTGCGGGCGGTGCTGGAGCACCACGAACGCCTGTCCCAATTGGGAAAAATGGCGGCGGGCATCGCCCATGAGGTGGGGAATCCGCTGGCGGCCATCTCCAGCATCGTGCAAACCCTGTTGGCCCAAAGCCAGGAAGAGAGTGCCCGGGAGCGCCTGCTGCTGGTGAAGGAGCAGGTGGGGCGCATCACGGCCATCATCCGCCAG